>CAZCZO010000004.1:0-180927 GCA_964503275.1 uncultured Gemmatimonadaceae bacterium
TCGGCCTCGCGCGCCGAGAGGATCGCGTAGTACTGCTGCTTGACCTGCAGCGCGATCTGGTAGTCCTGCTGGATCTCACCGGCCTCGGCGGCGTCCAGCGACGCGCGGCCGGAGCGCAACTCGGCGAGGCGCCGCCCATTGAAGATGTCGAGGCTGGCGTTGACGCCCTGGTTGAAGTTCCAGGGGTTGCCGCTGAAGGGCACCAGGTTGCCTTGGAAGAACGTCTCGCCGCCCTGCCGCGAGGAGCCCAGCGAGGCGCTCACGGTGGGGAAGAACTGCGAGATGGTGCGCCGCAGCTGGGCCGAGGACGTCCGCGTCGTGCCGCGGGCCTGCACGGCGGCCGGCGCGTTCCGGCGCGCGAGGGCGACCGCCTCGTCCACGGAGATGGGACGCGGGGCATCCTGGGCGACGGCAAGAGCGGGCGCCACGAGCGCCACAGAGAGGAATCGCTTGAACATGGGGGTGGGACCTCGGAGGTGGTTAGCGGCGCGAATCCGCAGCGCGGTCACGCGCCTGCATGGCGTCGTAGATCGCTTGCTGCTCGGGAGTCAGCATCGCCCGCAGCTGGCGTCGCGCCTCCCCCCAGAGCGAATCCCGGATGGGGCGGATCGGTGCCAGCAGCGTACTGTCGGTGCGGCGCGCGTCGTCGAAGATCCGGTCCAGATCGACCCGTTGATCGTCGCTCAATTTGAGCTCGGCCGCCAGCCGGTCGCGGCTCGCGCGCACATCGCGCGTCCGCCCGTCCAGCCATTGCCCGACCACCAAGCGATCGGCCGCCACGCCGAGCGCCCCTCCGATGAGGAGGGCGCCGGCGTAGAAGCCGATGACGAGCGCCTTGGAGCGATGCATCTCCCGTCTCGGTTCGACGCTCAGCGACCCGGGAGGGTTGCCGGCGGCTCGGCGTAGCGGCTCGGCCGCTCGTCGATGCCCGGGATCGGTGCCGCGACCTCGAGCGGCGTCTCCGTCACCGCCCGATACGCCATCCGGGCCTCCATCTGCCGCGTCTGCAGGGCCATGGCCCCCAGCGCCAGCAGCGCGAGCCCGGCGGCGGCCATCCCGGCCCGCAACGTCGCCGGGGACACGAACCACCACACCGAGCGTGACTCGATCCGCGCCATCACCCGGCGCTCGAACGCGTTCCAATACCCTTCGGTATCGGACGGTGGCGCCAGCAATGGCGCCAGCGCGGCCGCCAATTCCTGGTCAGGTGCGGGATCGGGGAACTGCAGGTGCTTGCTCATTTAGTCCTCGCTCGTGAACGAGCTCAACGCATCGCGCATCCGCGCGCGCGCATAGTGGAGATCCGACCGTGCGGTGCCCTCGGGGATGCCCAGCATCTCCCCGATCTCCGCGTGTTTGTACCCCTCGACGTCGTGCAGCACGATCACCGCACGCTGGCGCGCGGGCAGCGCCGCCAACCCTTCCCGCAACCGCTGCCGCAGATCGGCGGATTCCGCCGGATCCCGGAACGGCGACGACACCGTCTCCGGCAACTCGTCCGCATCGCGCACCTTGCGGCGTCGCGTGAGATCGAGGGCCGCATTCGCGACGATGCGATGCAACCATGCACCGAACGCTTGATCCGGGCGGAACCGATCCAACGCACGGAAGGCATGCAGGAACGCATCCTGCACCGCGTCCTCGGCGTCCTCGTGGTTCAGCACGATGCCGCGGGCCACCGCGTAGGCCCGGCGCTGGTGCCGATGCACCAGCCAGCCGAACGCCGCTTGGTCCCCGGCCTGCGCCGCCAACACCCACTCACGCTCCGTCGCGACGTCGTCAGTCACGACGCGGTGCGTTGTGATGGAGAGCACACGCGCTGGCGCGGTCACGATCCGATCCCATCAGTGGTCATGCCTCCAGTACGCGGGGCATTGCGCCGCCGTTGATTCCGGTTATGACGGGGGGGCCTCGGCCAACCCCAACGAGGGGCCCACGGCCCGCATCGCGTCGAGGACCACCGCGATGTGCTCGTCCAGCGGCACGCCCAGCGCCTCCGCGCCCTGCGTGATGTCCGTACGATCCACGCCGCGCGCGAAGGCCTTGTCCTTCATCTTCTTTTTGACGCTCGCGACCTCGACGTCGTTAAGCGACTTGCTCGGGCGCACGAGGGCCGTCGCCATCACCAGTCCGCACAGTTCATCGACCGCGAACAGCGCCTTCGCCATCACGGAGTCGCGCGCCACCCCGGTGTAGGACGCATGGCCGAGGATCGCGACACAGATCTCGTCGTCGACCCCCATCGCCCGCAGGTGCCGCACGCCTTCCGCGGGATGCTCCGCGTCCGCCGCCTGGGCCGCGTTCGGATACCGCTCGTAGTCGAAGTCGTGCAGCAACCCGCAGAGCCCCCAGCGCGCCTCATCCTCGCCGAAGCGCCGCGCATAGGCCCGCATCGCGGCCTCCACCGCCAGCATATGGGACACCAACGAGGGCGACGCGGTCCACTCCTGCACCAGCGCCAAGGCAGTGCGGCGATCCATCACGGGCATGTCACGACGGGTCCGGGGTGAGCACGCGCCGCACGGCGGCGAGCAGGGCGCGCGAGGTGAACGGCTTGTGCAACAAGGGCAGCGCGGTCGGGTCCACACCGCGCGCCTCGAGTGCGGCATCGGCATAGCCGCTCATGAACAGCACCGCGACGTCGCGCTGGAGGGCGCGGATCTCATCGGCGACGTCGAGACCGCTGCGGCGCGGGAGCACGACATCCGACAGCACGAGGTCCAACGCGATGGACGGATCGCCCGCCAGCGCGAGCGCCTCTTCGGGCCCGCTCGCCGTGTGCACCATGAGGCCCGCCGAGCGCAGCGTCTCGGCCACCAGCCGCAAGACGCCGGGCTCATCCTCGATGACGAGCACCGTGCCCGACTCCGGGGAGAGCGCCGAGGGCAGCGGGTCGAGCTCAGGCTCGTCGGACTCGGGCAGCCCATCGGCCCGGGGGAGCCAGAGGTCGAAGCGCGTGCCCACGCCCGGCTCGCTCCACACCTCGATCGCGCCATGGCACTGCGTCACGATGCCGTACACGGTCGCCAGGCCGAGCCCCGTGCCGCGGCCCTGCTCCTTGGTCGTGAAGAACGGCTCGAACACACGCTCGCGGATCGCCGGCTCCATCCCGGTGCCCGTGTCGGTGACGCGGAGCCGCAGATACTCGCCCGCCGGGAGGCGCGGGATCGCCGCCGACCGCCCCTGCCGCAGCGTCTCGTTCGACAACTCCACCGTGATGCGTCCGCCGTTCGGCATCGCGTCGCGGGCATTCACGACGAGGTTGACCACCACTTGCTCGAATTGGCCAGGGTCGATGACGATCGGCCACGCGGAATCCGGGGCCTCCACCGCGAGCGCGATGTCCGCACCGATCAAGCGGCGCAGCAGCGCGTCGAGGGAGGTCAACGTGCGCGCCGGATCGATCACGCGCGGGTCCACCTCCTGGCGCCGCGCGAAGGCCAGCAACTGCCGGGTGAGCGCCGAGCCCCGCTCTGCGGCCTGCACGATCTCGCGCGCGTCCGAATACGCGTCGCTGCCCTCGGGCAACTCGGCCCGCAGGGCCTCGGCGTTGCCGAGCACGATGGTCAGGAGGTTGTTGAAGTCGTGGGCCACGCCCCCGGCGAGTCGCCCGATCGCTTCGAGCTTCTGGGCCGTCAGCAGCTGCTCCTCGAGCCGCCGCCGCGCGGAGACATCGCGCAGGATGACGGTGCACACCACGCGGTCGCCGCGCACCACCCGCGAGATCGAGGCCTCGACGGCGAACTCCTCGCCGTTCGCCCGCAGCGCCCGCAGCTCACGATCGCTGCCCATGCGCCGCGCCGTGGTCCCACGCGCCGCGAAGTGCGCCACATGCTGCTGGTGCGTGGCGCGGAAGCGTGGCGGCAGCAGCGAATCCAGCGACTGGCCCAAGGCGGCGGCGGCCGGCAAGCCGAACATCCGCTCGGCCGCCTCATTGAACAGCGTGATGCGGTAGGTGTCGTCGACCGTGATGATGGCATCCATCGCCGAGCCGATAAGCTCGGCCAGCCAGGCCTCCTGCTCGGCGAACGCCGCGGTCATCGCGGCGGCGGCGCTGAGCGACTCCTCGGCGGCCGGAACATGCTCGCCCAACACGAGGTCGAAGCTGCCGGCGGCGCGCAGGCGGCGGAACTCGTCGTCCGAGTGCGCCACGGTCACGAAGAGGTCGGGGTTCGACTCGAGCAGGCGCCGCACCGGGTCGCGGCGGGTCGCGCGGGAGTCGTAGTACAGCACGCGATGCGGGGCGCTCATGGTGCCGGAAAGATGCCGCCGAGCGCGGCGCGGAGGAACCGTCGCCTCACCCGTCCGCCACCGGCGCCGCCGCACGGATGGCGTTGAGGATGACCACGACATCGATGGCCTCCTGGACCAGCGCACCGGCCACGGGCGGGAGCACGCCCGCCGCCGCGAAGCCCATCGCGATCACCGACAGGCCGATCCCCGCGTAGATGCTCTGCCGGGCGATGCGCATGGCCCGGCGCGAGATCCGCACCGCGCGCGGGACCAGCGCGAGGTCGTCGGCGAGCAGCACGCAGTCGGCGCTCTCGGCCGCGATGCCGCCGCCGTGGGCGGCGAGTGCGACGCCGACGTGGGCCGCACTCAGCGCCGGCGCGTCGTTGATGCCGTCGCCGACCATCGCCACGCGAGCCCCGCTGGCCTCGAGGGTGCGAATGCGGCGCACCTTGTCGTCGGGCAGCAGGTCGCCATGCGCGGTCGCGATGCCCAACTCGCGGGCCACCTCCTGCACACGGGCCTCGCGGTCGCCGCTGAGCAGGATCGTCTGCGTGATCCCCAGCGGGGGCAGGGCGCGAAGGAAGGCGTCGAGGCCCGGACGCAGCGCGTCGGCGAACACCAGCGTGCCCGCGAACTGCCCATCGATGGCGACCACGGCGACGGTCTCCGTCACGTGTGCCGGCGGGAGGTCGGCGTGCGCACTCGCGGCCGCCGGCGCGACCTCCTGCACCCAGCGCGCCGACCCCACCGCGACGCGCTGGCCCGCGACCGTGCCCTCCACCCCGCGGCCCGCCGACTCCACCACCTCGCTCGGATCAGTCAGTCGCAGCGCCGCGCGCCGGGCCGCGCGGACCACCGAGACGGCCAGTGGGTGCCCTGAGCGCTGCTCGAGCGAGGCGGCCAGCGCGAGCAGGTCGTCGGCGGACCGCGGGGCCACCGGCAGCACATCGCGCAGTTCCGGGTGCCCGACCGTCAGGGTCCCGGTCTTGTCCAGCGCCACGGCGCTGACATCGGCGAGCCGCTCCAGCGCGCCGCCCGTGCGCACGATGATGCGCTCCCGCGCCGCGCGGTTGATCCCGCCGATGATCGCCACCGGTGCCGCGAGGATCAGCGGGCAGGGGGTCGCGACCACGAGCACGGCCAGCACCCGCGTGGGGTCGCGCGAGACCCACCAGGTGCCAAGACAGGCCAGCAGCGTGAAGGGTGTGAACCACACGGCGGCACGGTCGGCGAGCCGCTGCAGTGGCGCCTTGGCCGCCTGCGCTTCGCGCACCAGCTCGACGATGCGCGCGTAGAGCGAGGCGCTGGCCAGGGCCGTCGCGCGGATCACCAGCGGGCGTGCGAGCGCGACCGCACCGGAACGCACCGTCGAGCCCGGGCCGACCAGCTCGGGCACGGGCTCGCCCGTGATGCGCGCCAGGTCGAGTTCGCCCTCGCCCTCGACGATGATGCCGTCGCAGGGCACCATCTCCCCGGGGCGCACCAGGCAGCGGTCGCCCACGCGGATCGCCTCGACGGGGATGTCCTCGCTGTGGCCGTCCGTCAGGCGGTGCGCGATGCGCGGTGCCGAGTCCTCCAGGGCACGCACGGCGGCCGTGGCACGGCCCTCGGCCCAGTGCTCGAGGGCCTCGCCACCGGTCTGCATGAGGACGACGATCAGGCCGGCCAGCGGTTCGTCGAAGGCGATGGCCCCGAGGATCGCCAGCGAGGCCACGATGTCGGCCGCGAAGTCGCCGCGGGCCATGCCCCGCGCGGTCGCGAGGACGGTGCGCCCGCCGAGGAGCACGAGGCAGGCCATCCACACAGCCTCGCGCCATGGGCCGGCCGCGAAGCCGCCCAGCAGCGCGAGCAGGGCGATGATGGGAAGCAGGAGACGCATGGTGGTGGCAGAGAATACAGAAGGCACGGGAGACGGATGTCCCCCGTGCCTCAGGAGTATCGGCGCCGGACCTGCTTAGTGGGCTTCCTGACCCGCGGCGGCACTGTGGCCCTCGAACTTCGCGGTGGTCATGCGCGAGACCGTGAACGCGAAGACCACGAGGATGACGAGGCCGCCGAAGAAGCCGATCAGGGCGGGGACGAGATCGTTGTGCGACTTGCTCTCAGACACGGCAGGACACGGAAGAGGGCTCGGACGGTGGGTCGGCCACACGCGGACAGCCGGCGCGGGGCACCCGTATCTTGTGAAAGTTATCGGATTCCTACCCAAAGAGGTAGGGGGCGAGCCGGGTGCATCACTTCGCGGGGGTGCCCGTATCCAATACCGCGGACCACGACGGCAGCAGCACTCTCACCCCACGGCATGACCGACACAGCGAGCGCGACGGGCGATGGGGACGACGGGCGGGATGTCGCGCTGATGCGGGCGGGTGATCAGGCCGCGTTCGCGCGGGTGTACGCACGGCATGGCGGGCGCGTCGACCGGCTGGCGCAGTGGCTGGTGGGGCGGGACGATGCCGTCGATGCCGCGCAGGATGTGTGGGTGCGGGTGTGGGAGCAGTGTGGCTCGTTCCGCGGCGCCTCGGGTTTCGCGACCTGGCTGCATCAGGTGGCGGTGCGTGTGTTGCTGCGGTACCGGGAGCGGCGGGGGCGCCACGCGGAGCGGCATGTCGAGGCCGAGGGCATCGAGGAGCGCGCGACGGCGGGCGATGTGGTGTTGCGAATGGAGCTGGACGAGGCGGTGGCGGCATTGCCGCCGCGTTTGCGCGACGTGTTCGTGCTGCACGACGTGCTGGGGTTCCGGGCTCCGGAGATCGCTGGGTCGCTGGGGATCACGGAACTGACGGTGCGCAGTCATGTGGCGCGGGCGCGGCTCGCGCTGCGGCGGCGACTCGGCGACGACGCCGGTGGAGAGGAGCGATGAATCACGCGAGTTGGCAGGAGCTGAACGACTGGGTCGACGCGGTGTTGGCGCCGGAGGCGCATGCGCGGGTCGAGGCCCATGTGCGCGGGTGCGACGCCTGCCGGGCCGAGGTGGTCGCGATCGAGCGGATCCGTGCGGGAGCACGGCGGCTGTTGGATGAAGCAGCACCGGTGCGTGCGCCGGTCCCGCGGGTCGGCGGGCGGGCTCGTGTGCGGACGTGGCAGGTCGTGGCGCCGCTCGTGGGGCTCGGCGTGGCGGCGGGGGCGATGCTGTGGGTGAGGGCGCCCGCTGTGCCGGCGCCCGAGGTGCGGGCCATCGAGACGCTGCGCGATGATCGTGCGCAGGTCGAGGCACGGGTGGCGGAGCAGTTGGCGATCATCGATACCGCGATCGCCGAGTTGAAGGTGTTGTTGGAGTCGCAGCCGGCGAACGCCGAGTTGCGGGCGACGCTGGCGGTGGCGGAGCGGGACCGGTCGACCTTGAGCGCGATGGCGCGGCAGGTCTTGGAGGGGGCGTACCCCGGAGGTGGGATGTGATGCGAGCGATCGGCGGGACGATGGTGTTGCTGAGCGTGGCGACGGCGCTGGGTGCGCAGCAGGTGGATACGACGGTGTCGTTGCGGCGGGGCCGCGCGGTGGAGATGCTCGGCACGTCCGGATCTGTGGAGCTGCGCACCTGGTCGCGGCCCGAGGTGCGGGTGCAGGTGCGGGGTGCGGGAGCGTCGCGGGTGCAGTTCCGCGAGTCGGCGAGCCGCGTGTTCATCGAAGAGCGTGCGGTGCGCGCGGACTCGGTGATCTGGCGCTTCGTCGACTCGACGGGGGCCCTGCGCGCGACGGTCGGGGTGCGTGCGCCGGCGGTACAGGTGATGCCGGGCCGTGGGCCGATCGTGGAGCGGGGGACGGTGGGGCCGCCGCGGGGGGATTCGACGAGAGCGGTGCGGGTGGATAGCTCGGCCAGCGGCGTGAGCGCGTTCCGCGGCGCGATCAGCGGCCCAGTGGTTGAGCGGGGGCGGGTGGTGCAGGATAGCAGCGACCTTCCCCCGATCCGCCAGGGCCAGCGGGGCGCGGATTGGACGTTCCGCCCCCAGACGCCCGTCCCCGCCTCAGTCGATTACGTCATTACCGTTCCCGAGCGCGCACACGTGATCATCCGCGGCAACAACGTGGACATCGCGGTCGCCGGCCAGCTGGATACGCTCGAGGTGTCGAATGTGCGGGGCAGCATTCGCGCGTCGAAGATCAGCGGGCACACGACGCTGACCTCGCTCGATGGGCGCGTGCTCGTCGAAGGGAGCGACGGCGACCTGTTCGCCCGCACGCTCAGCGGCAGCGTCGTGGTGCGTGATGCGCTGGGAAGCGTCGAGGCACAGGGCATCGCCGGCAGCATCGAACTCGAAGACGTGCGCGCCCCGCGCATCAAGGCCAGCACCTACGATGGCGGGATCCGCTTGCAGGGCGCGCTGCCGCTGAACGGCAGCATCCAGCTCTCGACGTTCCGGGGGCCGCTGGGATTCCCGGCGAGCGGCGCCTGCGCCTCCCCGTTGGATCCAGCGGTCACGTTGCAGACGATCCGCCCGTCCAGTCGCGAGCGCTTCGATATCCAACTCACGACCACGACGCCCGCCGGGGTCAACAGCGGTCCGGCGACCTGCACACTGCGCCGCGAGTGAGGGCGGCGCAGTGCAGCCTCCGCCGCGACGTGCCGCGGCGGTAGGCGCAGTGCGGTGCTACTCGACCACCGACACCTTGACCATCACGTCGTTGCCCTGGATGCTGCGCATCACATCGAGCCCCTCGGTGATCTGGCCGAACACGGTGTGCACGCCATTCAGGTGCCGCGTGTTCTCCTTGCTGAGCACCATGAAGAACTGGCTGCCGCCGGTGTTCGGTCCGGCATGCGCCATCGACAGCGCCCCGACCTCGTGCGTCAACGGATTGCCCGCGGTCTCGCACTTGATCGTGTAGCCCGGGCCGCCGGTGCCGATACGTCGGTCGCCGGCCGGCAGGTCGCGGGAGTTGGGGCAGCCGCCCTGCACCACGAAGTCGGGGATCACGCGGTGGAACTTGATGCCGTCGTAGAAGCCCTTGCCGACGAGGTCCACGAAGTTCTGGACGGTCTTCGGCGCGTGCTCGGGCGAGAGGGTCGCGGTGATGTTGCCGCGGTTGGTCTCGAAGAGGACCTTGGTCATGTGCAGCGGGGGGTCAGAGAAGTGAGAAGGGCGATGCCGTCGAAGCCACCCCGGCTGGGGAAGCGCGCAACGGCAGCGCCCGGACCTTCCGAAAACTAATCGCCGATGCCCCGGCTGGGGCAGAGGTCGGCGACCACGCAATCCCCGCAGCGCGGCTTGCGTGCGTCGCAGGTCTTGCGGCCGTGCCAGATCAGCAGATGACTGAGCAACGTCCACTGCGCACGGTCGAACAGCGGCATCAGTGCGTGCTCGATCTTCACCGGGTCGGTCTCCTTGGTGAGCTTCATGCGCTGACTCAGCCGCGCCACATGCGTGTCGACCACCACCCCGGCGTCGATGCCGAAGGCGTTCCCGAGCACCACGTTCGCGGTCTTGCGTCCGACCCCGGGGAGGGCCACCAAGTCCTCCATGACGCGCGGGATCTCACCGCCGTAGTGCCGTACCACGACCTGCGCCATGCCGATCAGCGCCTTGGCCTTGTTGCGGTAGAAGCCGGTGCTCTGGATGATCGCCTCGACGTCCTCCTGCTTGGCGTGCGCCAAGTGCGCCGGCGTCGGGTAGCGTGCGAAGAGCACCGGCGTGACCATGTTCACGCGCTTGTCGGTGCACTGCGCGCTGAGGATGGTCGCCGCGGTCAGCTCGTACGCATTGCGGAAGTCCAGCTCGCAGTGCGCGTCGGGATACGCGGCCTGGAGTCGCGCGAAGATGGCGGCGGCCCGTTCGCGCAGAGCGGCCTTCGATTCGCGAGCCATCAGCGCCCCCCCGCCGAGAGCGCGACCTCGCGACGGCGGGCCGCGAAGGCCAGCACGTCGTCCGCGCTCCCGCAGTTCAGGACGTCGGCCGCGGTCAACCCGCCCTTGCGCGCCATCCCCACGCCCAGCGCCGTATGCTCGAGGGCCGCCGGGGTGTGCGCGTCGGGCCCGATCGAGATGCGCACGCCATGCGCCCGCGCCGCGCGCAGCGCACGCCAGTCCACATCGAGCCGATGCGGGTCCGAGTTGAGCTCGACCGCGACGCCGGCCGGCCCGGCCGCGGCGAAGATGGCGTCGAGGTCGATGGGGAAGCCCTCGCGCGTCAGCAGCAGGCGTCCGGTGGGGTGTCCGAGGATGGTCACGTGGGGGTCCTCCAGCGCCTTCAACACGCGCGTCGTCATCTGGGCCTCGTTCATGCCCATGCGCGTGTGCACCGACGCGATCACGAAGTCGAAGCGGTCCAGCACCGCCTCAGGGTAATCCACCCGGCCGCAGGGCAGGATGTCCGCCTCGACGCCCTTCAGGATGCGCACGCCGGGCCCGCCCGCGTTGACGGCGTCGATCTCGTCGTGCTGCCGCCGCACATCGTCGGCCGAGAGGCCGCCGGCCATGCGCGCACTCTGCGAATGATCGGTCACGCCGAGGTACGACCAGCCGCGGCGCTGTGCCTCGCGCGCCAGCTCGGCGATGCTCCCGGCGCCGTCGCTGAAGTGCGAGTGGCAGTGCAGTACGCCGCGGAGGTCGGCGAGCGTCACGAGCGAGGGGACCACTGCGCCGACCTCGTCGCCGGTCTCGCGCAATTCCGGTGGGATGAACGGAAGCCCCAGCGCGGCGTACACATCGGCCTCGGTCGGCGTGTGGACGATGTGTGCCGCCGCATCACGCAGCTCGGTGTCGGTCAGGACCCATCCGCGCTGCCGCGCGCGGGCCTCCAGCGCGCGCAGATGCGCCGCGCTCCCCGTGGCGCGGAGCACGGTCACCCCGAACTCCGCGGGCGCGACGCAGTGCACGCGGGCCCGGAGGCCATCGCTGTAGCGCAGGGCGAGTTCGCGCGTCCCGGCGCCGGTGGCCGCCTCGATCTCGGGCGCGTGCGCCAGCGCGGCCGCCGCGGCGCCGGGATCACCCGCGCAGGCGGCCACGACGACGACCTCGCGGACCAACTCGAGGTGACGCCGGAGCTCGCCCGCCACGACCACCTCGGTCACGCCGGGTCGGCTGCGCGCGGCCTCGACGACCCGTTGCGCCTCGGCCTGGGCGTGGGGAAGCAGGAGCGGGACCCCGTCGGCGCGGTACTGCGCGATGCTGCGGGCGACCTTCGACGCGAGCGTCGGCCCGAAGCGCGGCAGGGCCGCCAGCCGCCCGTCGCGCGCGGCCTGCTCCAGCTCCGCCATCGTCGTGATGCCCAGGCCTTCGTGCACGCGACGGATGCGTGCGGGGCCCAAGGTGGCCAGCCGCAACAGCTCGAAGAAGCCCTCGGGTGTCGCCTCGCGCAGCGCGTCGAGCATCACCGAGCCACCGGTCAGCGACACGTCCTCGATGACGCTGAGGATCTCGGGGTCGCGGACGGTGTCGGGGGCGCGCTGCGCGGCCCGGTAGCGGCGCGCTGCCGCGGGATCGCCGGCCAGCTCATGCAGGACGGCGATCTCTTCGAGGGTGCGCGACAGCGCCCGGTCGGTCGTCATCGCCTGGGTCGGTGCGGTGGGTCGACCTACGACTCGCCGCCCGCGTGGTGCCGCAGCTCATCGACGAGCGAGTGGAGCTGCTCCTCGACCGCGGCCATCTCGCCGCTCGCGCCATCGACGTCCAGCAGTCCGGAGCGCATCGACCGCGCCACGTGGTTGAGGTACTTGATCTTGGCGAGGATCTGCTCGGTGACGTTCCGCAACTCGTGATGCCGCCGCTTCTCGGCCACGGCGCGGGCCAGCCGCGCGGCGAGCTCGTCGGTGCTGAGCCGCTGGGCGAGGGCGAGGACTTCGTCGCGCGTGCGGCCGGGCAGCGCGCCCCGGTCAGGGAGGCCCGGCGTCGCCCCGGAGGTGTCGGTGAACCAGAGGCGGCCCACAAACTCGATGCCGTCCCACACGATGCGACACGACACCTGGACCGTCCGGTCGCCGACGGTGAGCGTGCTCAGGTCCTGCTGAACCACATCATCACGGTCGGTCACGGCGAGGCGGGGTGAACGGTGGTCGGCGCATTGCCGAGGAAGTCCCGGATGGCGCGGAACAGCAGGTCGGGCGCTTCAACGTACGGAACATGACCGCAGTCGTCCAGCACGAGTACCGGGGCGTGCAACGCGGTCGCGACCGCCTGGCTCGACGCGAGGGGGATGGGGTCCTCGCGTCCGTGCACCACGAGGGTGGGGACGTGGACACCCTGCAGCTCGGCGAGGACATCGACCCCGCGGAGCGAGTCCCACGTGGAACGCTGCACCCGCTCGGTCACGCGGAACGGCGTGAGGTCGCGGGCGCGGGCTGGGTCGGCGAAGTACCCCGCCACGCTGAGCTCGAATCGCCGCTGCTTGTACGCCTCGGGATCCTGCTCGCGCAGGCCCGACGCCGCCAGCGCCGCGCGCTCCGCCTGCACCCAGGCCGAGTTGTTGCGGGCGATCAGCGATTGCTCGAAGGCCTGACGCCACAGGGGCGACGCGGGCGCTGGACAGACGAGGACGAGCCGCCCGATGGGAGGCAGGGCCGCGTTGCGCGCGGCCGCCGCGAGGTAGCGCAGCGCGAGCATCCCGCCCCAGGAGTAGCCGATGACCGTGAGCGGGGGCGACAGCAGCTCCGCCGCGACCGCGGCCATGTCCGCCACGTGCGTGTCCGCGGTGATGGTGTCGGTGCCATCGGTGCGCGAGCGACCGCCGCCGCGCTGGTCGTAGGTCACGACGCCGTAGCGGTCGGTGAGGTCGAGGAACTGCGGCAGCAGGTACTCGTGATGCGCGCCGGGCCCGCCGTGCAGCAACAGCAGGGGCTCGGCGTCTGCCGGCCCCCAGCGCGCCCAGTACAGCGGCGCGCCGGTCGAGCGGGTCAGTCCATGCGTGGCGGGCGCGGGGATCGGCGGCGGGCTCAGTGGCTCGCCCCCGGCCCGACGTACACGACGCCGCCCTTCATCACGAAGGCCGGCGACTTCATGGCGCTGATGGTCCGCGTGGGGTCGCCGGGGACCGCGACGAGGTCGGCGAAGAGGCCGGCCTTGAGCGTGCCCACGCGATCCTCCCAGCCCAGCAGCTTCGCGGCGTGGGTGTGCGCCGTGGTGATGGCCTGCAGCGGTGTCATGCCGCCCCACTCCACGAGCAGCTCGAACTCGCGCGCGGAGGCGCCGTGGTCCCCGACGCCGGCATCGCTGCCGAAGGCGATCGGCACGTTGGCCCGGATCGCCGTCTTGATGCCGTTGCGCATCGCCTGCGCTGCGGCGCGCGACTTGGCCGCACGCAGTCCCGTGAGGCGGCCCGATGCGGCCGCGAGCTCGACGGTCTCGCCGGCCATCAGCGTCGGCACGAGGTAGGTGCCGCGCGCCGCCATCAACGCGGCCCCTTCGTCGTCGATGAACGAGCCATGCTCGATCGATGCGACGCCGGCGCGCACGGCGACCTTGATGCCGGAGGTGCCGTGGGCGTGCGCCGCGACCTTGCGCACCGCCTTGGCGGCTTCGTCGACGATGACCTTGAGTTCGTCGAACTCCAGCTGCTCCACCCCCACGGCCGCGCCTTCGGAGAGCACGCCGCCGGTCGCGCAGACCTTGATGACATCGGCACCGTACTTCATCTGGTAGCGCACGGCCGCGCGCGCCTGATCGTTGCCGTCGGCGATGCCGTTCTCGGGGGAGCCATCGAAGAGGCCGGGACGAAAGCCGTTCTCGTCGCAGTGGCCACCGGTGATGCCGATGGAGTGACCGGCGAGCTGCATGCGCGGCCCCTCGACGATGCCCTGATCCACCGCGGCCCGCAGCGCGATGTCCTCGAAGCGCTCGGCGCCCAGGTTGCGCACGGTGGTGAAGCCGGAGCGCAGTGTCTTGCGCGCGTTGGCGACGCCGACGATCGCGCTCATGCCGGGGTAGTCGCGCGTGGCCTGCTCCTGCGAACGCGGATCGTTGAGCTGCCGCCCGATCAGGTGCGTGTGCATATCGATCAGACCTGGCATCAGGGTCACATCGCCAAGGTCCACGATGCGGGCGCCGGCAGGCACGGTCACCGCGCTCGCGGCGCCAGCGGCGACGATACGCTCACCCTGCACGAGGACGATGCCGTTCGCGATCGCCGGTGCGCCGGTCCCATCGAGCAGGCGCGCGGCCTTGTACGCGACCGGGGCGGGGGCGCCCTGCGCAGCGGCGAGCGCGGGGACGAAGAGCAGCGAGCAGAGGAGTCGGCGCACGAGGGTCGGGGTCGGGGGTCAGGAGCGCGCGGCCAACGTGATGGTGAGCGAGACGCGCTCGCTGCCACGCTGGACGATGACGGTGATGGTGTCGCCGGGCTTCTTGCTGTAGAGCGCGGCCGTGTACGTGTCGAGGTCGGTCACGGGCTTGCCGTCGAGTTCGACGACGATGTCGCCGCCCTTCATGCCGCCCTTGTCGGCGGGCGAACCCGGGGTCACGCCGGTGACGCGGAGCCCCGGCGTCGATCCCGCGGCCATATCGGGCACCGAGCCAAGATAGGGCCGCGAGCCTGCGGCGGCGGGCGCGGCACGTACGGGCGGCGCCTGGCGCACGAAGGTCAGCGTGTCGGGCCGGTCGGCGAGGTGGCGCAGGACGCGTGCGGCGAGGTCCACCACGCGGGCGGTACCGGCCGCGTCGATCTTGTCGGCGTCGTCACTGGCGCGATGGTAATCCTCGTGCAGGTCCGTGAAGAAGTGCAGGACCGGCATGCCCTTGGCGTAGAACGACGAGTGGTCCGAGGGGCCGAACCCGTCGGGCACGGGGCTGATGCTCAGCGGGTCGGTGCGGTTGGCGGCCTCGAGGATCGCGGGCAACTCCGTGGCGGTGCCGGTGCCGTACACGATCACACGATCGTTCCGCAGGCGACCGATCATGTCGAAGTTGAGCATGGCCTGCGGCCGACCCGGCGGCATGGCCTCATCGGCGAACTTGGCCGATCCGAGCAAGCCGAGCTCTTCGCCGCTGAAGGTGACGAACAGCAGCGAGCGCTTGGCGGGGGCCGCCGCGAAGAGTCGCGCGAGCTCCAGCACGCCAGCGGTACCGGAGGCGTTGTCGTCGGCCCCGTTGCGGATCGCCTGCGCCGCGTCGGTGTCGAGTGCGCCCGGCAGGCCCCGCCCCAGGTGGTCGAAGTGCGCGCCGATCACGACGACCTGCCCGGCGAGCGCGGGGTCGGTGCCTGGGATCAGTGCCGCGACGTTCTGCGAGGGGAACGCTGCCGGTTCGTTGCTGTGGCTGAACGAGGCCGGTCGTGCGACGAAGCGGTGCAGATAGGCGTCGAGCCCGCTCGCGCCGGGGCTGCCGGCGGGCTTGAGCTTCAGGTCGGCGAAGCGCTTGGCGATGAAGGCCGCGGCCGAGTCATTGCCGGGCGTACCCGTGCCGCGGCCCTCCCAGCGGTCGTCGGCGAGGGTGGCGATGTCGCGCTGGAGCCGGGCGGCGTCGGCCCGGCCCTGCTGGGCGATGGCCGGCGACGTGACGAGCAGGGACGTGCAACAGACGGCAAGAACGAGGCGCATAGGAGCAGAGGAGGGAGAACCTAGAATCTTACTCCCTCCTCCGCCGCGTTGTTGTGTCCGCCGGGGAGTGCGGCGGCGTCGCGCGGCGTTGCTCAGCGGGCGGTGAAGTCCGTCGCGGCTGTGACGCGTCGGCAGGCCTCGGCGATCACGGTGGCGGCGCGGTCGAGGTCCTCGAGCGCGACCATCTCGTTGGGCGAGTGCATGTAGCGGTTGGGGACCGAGAGCAGGCCGGTCGCGACGCCTTCGCGCGCGAGATGGATGGCGTCGGCGTCGGTGGAGGTGAAGCGCCCGGACGCGTGCAGCGTGAACGGGATGCCCAGGTCGGTGGCTGCATCGGCGAGCAGTTGATAGACGACGGGCGAGATCACGGAACCGCGCGTGAGCACGGGCCCGCCGCCGAGCCGGTGATGGCCGAGTTCCTTCTTGTCGGCGGTGGGATGGTCCGTCGCGAAGGTGACATCGACGGCGATGGCCATTTGGGGATGCACGCGATGCGCCACGGGCCGCGCGCCGCCACCTTGGTAGCCGATCTCCTCCTGGGTGGTGGCGCAGGCCACGACGCGGGCCGCGCCCGGGTTCGCTGCGTAACGCCGCGCGGCCTCAAGGACCACGAAGGCCCCGATGCGGTCGTCGATCGAGCGCGAGACGACGCGGCCGTTGGGGAACTCCAGCAGCGGCTGATCGAGCACGCCGGCATCGCCGATCTTGATCATCGACTCCGCTTCGGCGCGATCGGCCGCCCCGATGTCCACCCAGAGGTCGGAGAACTGCGAGGCTTTCTCGCGGTCCGCAGGCTTCATGAGGTGGATGGGCTTCTTGCCGACCACGCCGCGCAGCTCGCCGGCGGCCGTGGCGAAACGCAGGCGCTGACCGACGAGGACCTGCGGGTCCCAGCCGCCGATGGGTCCGATGTAGAGGAATCCCTCGTCGTCGATCCAAGTGACGATGACGCCGATCTCGTCGATATGGCCCGCGAGGAGGATCGTTGGTCCACCCGCATCGTTGACGACGGCCATGGAGTTGCCGTGGACGTCTGCTGATACTGCCGCGAATGTGCTCGCTTCCTGTCGCCAAACACGAGCGGGTGCGCCCTCGTAGCCGCTGGGGCCTGGCGTGTCGAGCAATCGCTTCAGAAAGGCGTACGAATTGTCTGAGAGCATATCAGTGGATCCGAGCGGCATGAGTGGGGTCGAGCGGCGAGAACAGCGTGGGGTGCAGGATGCGGGCCAGGATCTCGACCCCTTCGACCAAGCGGGGGCCCGGGCGCGACGCGAAGCTGTTCGCGTCGATGGCCCATACTGGGATGGCCGTGGCCCACTGCCAGTCGGCCAGCGCGAGCACGCGGTGCGCCTCGCCCACGGCGCGCGGCAGGTCGTAGCCGCAGGGGGCGAAGACCAGCAGGTCGGGTCCCGCAGCGCGCAGTGCGTCCACGCTGATGGTCGTGGAGGCCACGCCGGCGGTCCCGATCACGTCGACGCCGCCGGCCTTGCGGATCATCTCGGGGACCCAGTGTCCCCCCGTGAAGATGGGGTCGCCCCACTCGATGACTGCGACGCGGGGCCGCGGTGCCTGGGCGGCCTTCAGCGTCTCATGCACGTGGCGCAGCTGCGCCCGCAGGCCATCGAGCAGCTCCTCGGCTTCATCCTGGAGCGACAGCGCCGCGGCCACGCGGCCGATGTCGGCAAAGACCTCGTCGAGCGTCGTGGCCCCCAGGGTCACCACGGTCGGCGCGGGATCGATCGCGGCGGCCAGTGCGCGGACATCGCCCTCGTGCACCGCGCAGACTTCGCAGAGCGACTGGGTGATGATCACGTTGGGATGCAGGTCCTTCACGAGCCGCTCCTTGATGCCGTAGAGCGGGGTCCCGGCGTGTGCCAGCGCGCGGACCTGCTGGTCGATCGCGGTCGGCGAGGCCGTGGAGTCCACGGCACAGGTGGTCACTCGGGCCCGCGACTGGACGACCGGGGGCCAGTCGCACTCGTGGGTGACACCCACCAGGTGCTCGAGGGCGCCGAGGGCGCCGACGATCTCGGTGGCGGAGGGGAGGAGGGAGACGACGCGCATGGCAGAGAAGATATCTGCCGGCGTCACTCAGGCGTCAGTTGCGAGGGATCGGCAGCAGTCTGAAGCTGAGGGTCATGAGCACGATCCCCAGCAGATACGGGATCCGGTCACCCCCGAAAAGCCATACCGTCCCGCCCAGGATCGCGACCAGCTCGGCGGCGCCGTAGCCCCCGAGATACAGCAACATCTGCTGGGGTGGCGCGGCGCCGGCGGCCTTGGTCCGCAACACCGCCAGCAGGGCGAGGGTGAGCGCCGCACCGCCGTAGACCGCGTAGGTCAGCGACTGGAGCAGCGAGGCGTCAAGCCCGGCGATGACCCCGTTCCGGTGGCGGAACCAGGCCACGATACCGAGCAGGAGCACCCCCAACAGCATCGCGCTCCGGATGACGAGGAGTTGGAGACGAAGATGTTTGGCGAGCATGGCGTGGGGGGCTCGGGACCGTGCGCGGCTGCTACTTCCGGTACACGTCGCGACCGGCGACCGCGGTGCGGAGCACACTGGTCCCCAGCACCTGCTCCGCCGGTACCGTCATGATGTCCTGGTCCAACACCGTGAAGTCCGCGTACTTGCCCGGGGTGAGGGAGCCCAGGATCGACTCCTGGAACGCCGCGATGGCCGGCCAGAGCGTCATCGAGAGCAGGGCCTCGTCGCGCGTCATGCGCTCCTCGGGCCGCCAGCCGCCCTCGGGCCAGTTCTTGTCGTCCTGCCGCGAGATGGACGAGTGGAACGAGATCAGCGGATTGACCTTCTCGACCGGGAAATCGCTGCCATTGGGGATGATGACGCCCGAGTTGAGCAAGCTGCGCCACGCATAGGCGCCCCGCAGCCGTTCGTCGCCGAGGCGCTCGCCGGCCCAGTACATGTCGCTGGTCTGATGGCTGGCCTGCATCGACGGGATCACTCGCATGGCCGCGAAACGGGAGATGTCGCTGGGTTCAAGGATCTGCGCATGCTCCACGCGCCAGCGGTGGTCGTCCGCCGTGCGGGCACCGAGCGCCGCCTGCATGGCATCGAGCACCAGGCGATTCCCACGGTCGCCGATCGCGTGGACGTTGTACTGGAAGCCGTACTTGGCCGCCGAGTCCGCGCCGCCACGGATGTGCTCCGGGGTGCGCACCAACAGTCCGCTGGTGTGCGGGGCGTCGCTGTAGGGCTTGAGCAGCGCCGCCCCGCGCGAGCCGAGGGCACCGTCCATGTAGGCCTTGATGGCGCGCACCCAGAGATGGTCGCCGTAGAGGCCGCTCGCGGGGCCACGGGCGTACCAGGCATTCAGCAGCTCGGTGTCGTCGCTGAGCATGGTGTAGAGGCGCAGCGAGAGCGTCCCTTCCTTGCCCAGCTCCTCGAAGACCTCGACCGTCATCGCCTGAGCGCCGGCATCGTGCACGCCGGTCAGCCCCCAGCGGTGCATCTCGGCCTGCGACGCGAGCACGGAGCGCTTGACCTGCTCGCGCGACAGTGCGGGGATCACGCGCCGGATCAGGCCCTGCGCGTTGTCGACGAACACGCCGGCCGGGTTGCCGCGGGCATCGCGCTCGATGCTCCCGCCCGCCGGGTCACGTGTGCTGGCCGTGACGCCCGCCGCCTGCATCGCCGCCGCGTTGGCCAGCCCGGCGTGCCCATCGATGCGGGTCAGGAACACGGGGTGATCCGGCACGGCGGCGCTGAGGGCCTCGTGCGTGGGAAAGGCCTTGCCCGCCCAGAGGTTCTGGTCCCAGCCTCGGCCGACCACCCATTCGCCGGCGGGGGTCTCCTTGGCGCGAGCGACCACCCGGGCGATGACCTCGTCGTACGAGGCCACCCCCGCGAGGTCCACGTTCTTGAGGTACTCGCCGAGGTTGAGCACGTGGGCGTGCGCGTCGGTGATACCGGGCAGCACGGTCGCGCCCGCGAGGTCATCGACCTGCGTCGCCTTGCCCTTGAAGGCCATGGCGCCGTCGCGGTCGCCGACGAAGAGCACCTTCCCGTCCTTCACGGCCATCGCGGTCGCGGTCCACTGGGCCGAGTCGGCGGTGTAGATGGTCGCGTTGACGAGGATGCGGTCGGCGGGGTTCTCGGGCTCGGCGGCGCAGGCCGCGGCGAGGGCGAGGGTGGCGAGGAGCGGGCGGGTGTGGCGCATGGGGGCGGGAGGGGGCACTGGGGGCGAGCGGGGTGTGCCACGTGGGGTCACGCGGCGCACGTCTGCGTAATCTCCCTTGCGGCGTCGCGGGGGGCAATGTGCGGGCGGTTGACGGCCTCACCCGCCGCCCCCAGCTTAGAACGTCCCGCACCCCCAGAATGCGCCGCGCATCCACCGCACGCCGAGAGTCGGCCCCTCGCCGCGACGAGATCTTCGCGATCCTCCATGAGGCGCGCGTGCGTGGTGCGACGGACGTGCATCTGGTGAGCGGATCGCCGATCATCGCGCGCATCGACGGGGCCCTGGTGCCGCTGGAAGAGACGGCGCGGGATGCGGGCGCCATCGCGCAGCTCATCACCAGCTTGCTGACCGACGCGGAGGTGCGGGACCTGGAGTCGCAGCGCAGCGTGGACGTGCTCCGCGTGGACGCGGCCGGCCGCCGCCACCGGGTGAACGTCGCGTACACCCGTGAGGAGCGCGGCGCGGTCATCCGGCTGCTGCCCTCGGCGCCGTTGCCGCTCGAGTCGCTGCGCATGCCCCCCGTGGTCGAGGAGCTCGCGACCCGCGAGAAGGGGTTGATCCTCGTCACGGGCAGCACCAGCATGGGCAAGACGACGACGATGTCCAGCATGGTGGACCGCATCAACCGCACGGAGCGGCGGCACATCATCACCATCGAGGATCCCATCGAGTACGTGCACGAGAACCTGCAGTCGCTGGTGCGCCAGCGCGAGGTCGGGCGCGACGTGCTGACGTTCGCCGATGGCCTGCGCGCGGCCCTGCGGCAGGACCCCGACGTGATCCTGATCGGAGAGATGCGCGACTACGAGACCATCGAGATCGCCCTGCGCGCGGCCGAGTCGGGCGTGCTGGTGATCTCGACGCTGCACATCCTCACGGTCGAGCGGCTCGTGGATCGCCTGGTGTCGTTCTGCCCACCCGGGCGGGAGCTGATGGTCCGCACGATGCTCGGGGAGACCCTGGTCGGGGTGATCCATCAGGAGCTGTTGCCCAGTCTCGATGGCGGCAAGCGCGTGGCCTGCGAGATCCTCGTCGCCACGCGCGCGGTGCGCCACCTGCTGCGGAGTGGCTCCGAGCTGCAGCTGCGCAACGCGCTGCAGACCGGCGCGTCCTTGGGCATGCTCGAGATGTCGTCGAGTCTCGCGGACCTGGTCGCGGAGGGAGCGATCGACGAGGCGCTCGCGGCCCGGGTCCTGCGCTCCTACCAGGCCGTGTCGTGAGCGCGATGCTGCCGGAGCCGCTGCGCGGCGATCCGATCGCGGCGGAGTTGCAGGCGATGCTCGGCGACGAATACGCGCTGGAGCGCATCGTGGGCCAAGGCGGGTTCGGCCGCGTGTTCCGCGCGCACGATCACCGGCTGGACCGTGCCGTCGCGGTGAAGGTGTTGATGCCCGAGCTGGCGTCGGAGGACTTCATCGCCCGCTTCCGGCGCGAGGGGATCGCGCTCGCCAAGCTGCGGCATCCGGGCGTGGTGCCGGTCTACGACATCCGCAGCGGGCGCGACCTCATCGCGCTGGTGATGCCGTTCATCGACGGCGAGACCTTGCGTTCCCGCATGGCCCGCAGCGCGCGCGTGCCGCCGAAGGAGGTCCACCGCGTGGTGCTCGAGCTCTGCGACGCGCTCGGCGCGGCGCACCGGGCGGGCATCATCCATCGCGACATCAAGCCGGACAACATCATCCTCGAGGGCACGCTGCGCAAAGTCCTGCTCATGGACTTCGGGATCGCGGTCTCGCGCGATGCGGTCGAGAGCGACACGGAATCACAGGTGGGGACGCCGCTGTACATGAGCCCCGAGCAGATCGTCGGGGCGGTGGCGCTGGACCCGCGCAGCGACCTGTATCAGCTGGGCGCGGTGGCCTATCACCTGCTCACCGGGGTGCCGCCGTTCGCGGCATCGAACCCGGCCGCGGTGATGGCGATGCACCTCAGTGATCCGGTCGTGCCGATCCGGGTGCGCAACCCGTCGGTGCCGATGGCGTTCGCGGAGATCCTCGAGCGCTGCCTGGCGAAAGAGCGAGCCGATCGGCCGGCGGACGTGTGGGAGGTGGCCCGCGCGCTGCATGCTGTGCACTTCGATCCCATCGCGGACCGCCGCGCTCAGGCCCCGCGCGATATCAACCCGAGCACGGCGTTCTTCGGCGGCGTGAGCGTGGCGACGCTGGCGTGTGCACTCTTCGCGCCGGCCAGCACGCCGATCCTCGGCCTCTCTCCCTGGTTACTGCTGTCGTTCGCTGCTGCGGGGTTGGCGGTCACTCGCAGTCAATCCGTGATGGACGACCTGCGGGCGGCGGTCCCATCGCTGGACCGACGCGAACAGCCGGCGCGCGTGGCTGGGTCGGCGCAGGAGGCCGTCTCGGCGGATGCCGAGGTGACCGCCGCCTCGCTCTTCGAGGCCCTACCCAAGGAGCTGCGCGAACGCTTCGCGGACGTTCCCGACGTGCTGCGCCGGCTCGAGGGCGCGATCGTGCTGCTGCGCGCACGGGCACAGGTGCTGGCGCAGGCCGTGCCCCAGGACCCGGAGCGGGCGTCCGAGCTGGCGACGATCGAGTCCCGGCTTGCCGCGGCGACCGACGCCTTGGCGATGATGCGCACGGATATCCTGCAGCTCACCATCGGCGCGGTGACGCCCGGTGAGTTGACGACGGCCCTGGATAACGCGCGGGCCCTCAACGGTGAGGTCGCCCGCTTGATCGCCGCGGGCCGGGAGGTCGAGGGCATCCTCGACGAGGGGCGCGCCCGGGCACGCATCAGCCAGGCGCGGGAGCGGATCGCGGGGCTCTGAGCGGATCAGCCCGGCCGCGAGCGCTGTCGCAGGGCCGTGATGCGTTCGCGGATCTCGCGCACCTTGGGTTGCAGGTCGGCATCGGCGTCCTGCCAGAGCGTGACGAAGGCCTCGAAGGACTCAATGGCGCGCGCGGTATCCCCACGCTTCTCGTAGAGCTCGCCGAGGAGGACGTGCGTGCGGGCGAGATGCTGGGGATCCACCTCCGTCAGGCGCACGAAGCTCGGTGTACGCTGGTAGCGCGTGAGCACGGCGATCGCGGAGTCGGGCTGACCGGCACGGACATATGCCTCGGCCAGCTCCGGGCCGATCGCGGTGACGCCGAAGGCCGGGAACCGGGCCATGCCATCGCGCATCTCTTTGATGCTCTCCTCGACGCGTCCCTCCTGCATCAGGATGGTCGCGCGCAGGAAGGAGAGATTGGCGCCATCGCTTATCTGGCCCTCCGTGGTGTAGCGCTGCTCGAGGAGACCCTGCATCTGACGTGCCTCGCTGAGCAAGCCGACGCGGGCCAGCGGGTAGCCCCAATTACCCGGATCACGGTCCGCCTCGGGGATGCGCTCGATCGGCGACTGCTGGAGCGCACGCCGCGCCGCCACCCGCGCGCCGTCGGGGTCGTTCGCCACGTCCGCCGTCAGGAGGGCGGCGAACAACGCTTCGTACAAGGGGTCACGTGCCGACCCGGCCAAGGTCGCGATCTCGCGGCTGCGGAGCCACGCGGCGCGCCCCTCCTTCAGCTGTCCGCGTGTCGTGAGCACGCTGGCGATCGCCCCCTCGGCGAACGACCGCTCCGCCGGCCGGTCGCCGAAGCGTGCCAGCATCTCGCGCGCGGTGGCCTCTGCGGCGACCAAGTCCCCCCGTCCCCCCTGCGCGTACGCACGCAAGCGCAGCGGCACGGGCGAGTCGGCACCGAAGTTGCGCTCGGCCTCCGTTGCCAACGAGTCCACGGCATCGAAGCGCCCCTGGTGGTAGAGCGCTGAGCCGAGGTTGGTCCATGCGCTCACGAAGCGCGGTTGCAGGGCGATGGATCGGCGATAGCTGGGTTCCGACTCGGCCCATTGCGCGAGGCGCGACCGAACGACGCCCAGGTTGTTGAAGGCCGAGGAGTTCGTCGAGTCGCGTTCCGTGAGGCCCTGCAGGGCGGCGGCGGCTTGTCGCAGGTCCTGCCGCGGCCCGCTCATCCAGTAGCTGGACTCCGTCAACAGGCGTTCATCGTCACTGAGCCGATCGCGCAACTCGTACGCCTTGGTCAGGTAGCGTATGATGTCGTCGCGCGAGCCCCCGCGATTGCTGAGGACGGCCGCCAATTTGCGATACGCCATCGCAAAGGTGGTGTCGAGACGCACGGCTTCTTCGAGCAAGGGGATGCCCGTGGTGAAGTCGTTGCGCTCGTCGATGGCGCGGATGCCCTGGACATAGCGGCGCAGCGCGTCCACGCTCGAGGTGGTGACCCGCTCCAGCGGCGTCGCCGATTGGATGCTGCGGAAGCTCTCCCCGATGCGCTCGCGCATCTTGCGGGAGAGTCGCTCCACCGCGGGCAGCAACGCGTCGGCGTCTTTGGCGGTCTCGCTGAAGGCGCCGAGCTCGTCGCCGGTCTGCGTTGCGATGAGGCGCGCCGCCAGGACGAAGCCGGAGCCGAGCGCGACCACTTCGCCGTCGACGATGGCTTTCGCGCCCTCGCGGGTCGCGACCTCCCGTGCGACCGCGAAGTCGATGGTGGCGTCCACCGGCCGCTGCATCAGGCGCAGGACGCCCTGGACGGCGGCGCGCGAGAGCACGCGCACGGCATCGGACTGGGCCAGGTCGGCGCGGAGCGCCTCGGTGATGGTGACCCCGAGCAGTGAGTCGGCGGCCGGGCTCCGGAAATCCGCGATGACCAGCCGGTCGGTGCGCGCAATGGCTCCCGCGCCGATGAGAGAGGCCGCCGGGCCGATCCCCATCGCGCGGGAGGTGGTGTAGCCGCCGATCGCGAGGATCAACAGGCCGACCGACACGCCGCCGGCCACCCAGGTCCGTCGCCATGAGACGTGCGGACTGGCCTTGATGGCCAGCGTCGCCATGGTGCTCTGCGGCACCGGACGCCCGTCGGAGGTCAGTGTGGGCGTGCGCGTGAACTGCTGATACGCCGTACGTTGGACGTACGCGGTGAAGAGGATCACCGGGAGGCCCAACAGCATCACGCCGATCGCCGCCGGCAGGGCCCAGACCGGCAAGCCCACGGCGAGCTTGGCCGACCAGGTCATCACCGTGACCAGGAGGGTCGCCGCGGCCCAGAGGGCGAGGGCGCGCCCCAAGCGCATGCCCGGGCCCTGCAGGATCGTCGGGGCGGCGGACGACGCGCCACTCGACACGACGGACTCGAGGACCCGGACGATATCGGTGGCCTGCTGCGGGCGGGCCGTGGGCTCCTTCTCGACGCAGCGCATCACCAGTTCGACCAGCGCGTGCGGGAGGTCGGGCCGGAGCTCGCTGATGGGACGCGGGCGTTCGCTGAGCTGGGCCGCGAGCAAGCGCGCGGGGGTGTCCGCCCGGAACATCGGGGCCCCGGTGAGCATCTCGTAGGCCATCACGCCGAACGCGTAGAGGTCTGCGCGATGGTCGGCGTTCGGGTCGGCCGCGGCTTGCTCGGGGGCCATGTAGGCCGGGGTCCCCAGCGAGGTACCCGCCTGCGTCAGGGTCGCGCCGGGCGCGGCGGTCCGCGCGGCCGAGATGGCCTTGGCGATCCCGAAGTCGGTGACGGTCGCCGAGCCCTCGCTGAGGAGGACGTTGTCGGGCTTGATGTCGCGGTGGACGACGCCGCGGCCGTGCGCGAAGGCCAGTGCGCGTGCGACATCGCGCAGGATCCCGACGGCCTCGCCCACCGGCATGGGACCGCGGCCCAGCCGGGTGCGCAGCGACTCGCCCTCGACATAGGGCATCGTGAACCACGGGAGGCCATCGGCATCGCCGGTGGCGAGGACGGGGACGATGTGCGGGTGCTGCAGCGATGCCGCGAGCATCACCTCGCGTTTGAATCGTTCCACGCTGACGCCCGCCAGCAGCTCCGGGGCCAGGACCTTCACGACCACGCGCCGGTTCAGTGCCCGTTCGGTCGCGACATAGGTCCGGGACATCCCCCCGCCGCCCAGTTCGCGGTCGATCGTGTGCGTACTCCCGAGGGCGGATTCGAGACGACCGAGGAGCGGATCGGGCACGTGGCGTGGCGCTGGGGGGATGCTGCGGTGCTGGCCCTCATACGATACGAGGCGGGCCGACGACGCGCCACCGCGTGTTCGCCCCCCGCCGCCGGACGCGCGCGCTGGCGTCCCTCCGTCCGCCGCCGTACTGTTGCAGCTCACGGAGGTCGTCCTGTTCCCGTTGCCTGTCGAGGTGGTGTCGTGAGGATCGTTCGTCTGTTGGCCATGGTGGTCGGAGCAGTCGTCGTACTGTTCGTCGCGGTCGGCGTGGGCACGTACCTGTGGGCCTCGAACGCCACGACCAAGAAGCTCGACCTCGTGCGCGAGGTGCACCGGGTCGAATTCCCGATCCCGTTCCCGTTGTCGGACGACGAGCTCGCGGCGTTGCGCGCCGAGCGGAGCGCCGGCGCGCGGCGCGGGGTGGATCCGCTGGCGGGACTCGACCTCGATTCGATCGCCAGCGCGCGGGCGATCGCGCGCGGCGAGCATCTGACCAAGACCTTCTACGCCTGCACCGAGTGCCATGGTGACGACTTCGGCGGCGGCGTCATGATCGACGACCCCGCCATGGGGCAGCTGCTCGCGCCGAACCTCACGCTCGGTGAGGGGTCACGGACGGCACAGTACACGTCCGCGGACTGGGATCGCATCGTGCGGCACGGCGTGAAGCCCGACGGCAAGGGTTCGCCCATGCCCGCCGACGATTACTACCTGATGTCCGACCGCGAGTTGTCGGACGTCGTGGCGTACATCCGGTCGCTGCCGCCGGTGAACAAGACGGCGCCGCCCGTGGCGTTCGGCCCGGTGGGCAAGGTGCTCGTGGCGACCGACATGTTCAAGCTGGCAGCGGACAAGCACCCGACCAATCACGTGATCGACCATGTCCCGTTGCCGCCGCCGGTCGCGCCCGATGCGACCTACGGCAAGCATCTCGCGCAGACCTGTTCGGGCTGCCACGGGCAGAACCTCGCGGGAGGTCCGATCATCGGTGGCCCACCGCACTGGCCGCCGGCGGCGAACCTCACGCCGACCGGCCTCGGCGCGTGGACCTACGAGGACCTCGTGAAGGCCATGCGCGAGGGCGTCAGCAAGAACGGCGCGGCCCTGCGCGAGCCGATGTCGCTGATGCAGAAGTACGGCCAGAACATGACCGATGTCGAGCTGCAGGCGCTGTGGGCGTATCTGCAGACGCTGCCACCGACCGCGACGCCGGGTGCGGGGATGTGAGCGCGGCGGGCGGGCGCAGTGGGTCGCGTCACCGCGTCGCGTACACCGACGTCTCCCCGCGCTCCGTGAACAGCAGGACCGCGTAGCGCTCCGCGGCTCGCCCGGGGACTTCCATCCCCGGCGAGCCGATCGGCATGCCGGGCACCGCGAGTCCGCGCCCGGCAGGCTGCTCGCGCCAGAGCTTGAGGATCAGGTCGGCCGGGACGTGCCCTTCGATGAGGTACTTGCCGAGCACGCCGGTGTGGCAGGACGCGAGTCGTGCCGCCACACCGAGGTCGCGCTTGATGGCGTTGAGGTCCGGCACGTTGCGCGGCGTCACCG
The DNA here is from genome assembly GCA_964503275.1 of uncultured Gemmatimonadaceae bacterium. Taxonomy (GTDB): domain Bacteria; phylum Gemmatimonadota; class Gemmatimonadetes; order Gemmatimonadales; family Gemmatimonadaceae; genus DASRAP01. The sequence continues at coordinate 27,408 of CAZCZO010000004.1, forward strand.
TGAGGCCGGCGGCCTCGACGTGGGTGATCCACGCCGAACAGCAGCCGCAGTTGGCGTCCTTGTAGACGGTCATGGCCGGCACCGCCCGCTGCGCCCGTTGCGCACGGAGGAACAGCGGCGAGCCCAGGAGCGCGGTGGCAAGGAAGTGGCGTCGGTGCATGCGGGAAAGATACCTCAACACCGCCCGCCGCCGCGCCGTACATTCTCCGTACCCTCGGGCCGTCCCCGAGGCGCTGTCCCGTTCCCATCGTACGGAGTCGTGCCTGATGCGATCGTTGTCCGCCACCGCCCGCTGGTCGGTCCTTGCGTTGCTGCTCCTGCCCGCCGTGGCAACCGCGCAGGCCCGCCTGACCTCGCCTGAGCAGTTCTTCGGCCACCGCATCGGGGCCGACTACCAGCTGCCGAACTACACCAAGTTGCATCAGTACTTCGAGCGCCTCACGCGCGAGTCGGACCGGATGCAGCTGGACACCATCGGGCGCACGGAAGAGGGTCGGCCGCAGATCATGGGCATCATCTCGTCGCCCGCGAATCTCGCCAACAAGGAGCGCTACAAGCAGATCAGCGCCCGCCTCTCGCGCGCCGAGGGGCTCACGGACGACGAAGCCCGCCGTCTCGCCAAGGAAGGCAAGGCGATCGTGTGGATCGACGGCGGCCTCCATGCCACCGAGGTGCTCGGTGCCCAGCAGCTGATCGAGACGACCTGGCAGCTGGTGAGTCGCACCGACGAGGAGACGCTGCGCTTCCTCGACGACGTGATCATCCTCGTCGCCCACGCCAATCCCGACGGCATGGAGCTGGTGAGCGACTGGTACATGCGCGAGCCGGACTCGCTGCGGCGCAGCACCAGCGGCATCCCGCGGCTCTACGAGAAGTACGCGGGGCACGACAACAATCGCGACTCGTACATGAATGCGCTGGCCGAGACGCGCAACGTGAGCCGGGTGATGTACACCGAGTGGTACCCGCAGATCATGTACAACCATCACCAGACGGGCCCGCAGGGCACGGTGATGTTCGCGCCGCCGTTCCGTGACCCGATGAACTACAACCTGCATCCGCTGATCATCACGGGGATCGACCTGGTCGGCGCGTCGATGCACGGCCGCTTCGTCGCGGAGAAGAAGGGCGGCACGGTGATGCGCTCGGGCGCCAGCTATTCGACCTGGTGGAACGGCGGGCTGCGCACCACGGCCTACTTCCACAATCAGATCGGCCTGCTCACCGAGACCATCGGCAATCCGACGCCGATCACGATCCCGCTGCTGCCCAACCGCCAGCTGCGCAGCGGCGACCAACCGCTCCCCGTCGAGCCGGGCCGCTGGCACTTCCGGCAGTCCGTCGACTACTCGGTGACGGCCAACTGGGCCGTACTGGACATCGCGTCGCGCCACCGCGAGCAATTCCTCTACAACATCTATGCGATGGGCCGCGATGGGATCGAGGCGGGCTCCCGCGACTCGTGGACCATTTGGCCGCAGCGGACGGCGCGTATGCAGACGGAAGGCGGCGGGGGACGCGGCGGGGCGGGCGGCGGCGGCGGTGGTGGTGGTGGCCGCGGGGGAGCCGGCGCTGGCGCCGAGCAGGTCCGGCAGCAGTTCCAGGCTACGCTGCGCCGCCCGGAGGACCGCGATCCGCGGGCATACATCCTCAGCGCCGCGCAGGGCGACTACGGGTCGGTGCTCCGCTTGATGCGTGCCCTGCAGTACACGGGCGTCGACGTCCATCGTGCGACGGCCGCGTTCAATGCCGGCGGCAAGCAGTATCCGGCGGGCAGCTTCGTGGTCTTCACCGGGCAGGCTTTCCGCCCCATGGTGCTCGATCTCTTCGAGCCGCAGGATCACCCCAACGATTTCCGCTATCCGGGTGCGCCGCCGACGCCGCCGTACGACAACGCGGGCTGGACCTTGGCCATGCAGTTCGGCGTGGAGTATGACCGGATGCTCGACGGCATCACCGGCCCGTTCGAGAAGCTGACCGGTCTCGTCGAGGCGACGCCCGCCGTGCTCGCCACGGGCGGCAGCGGCTGGTTGCTCGACCCGGCACAGAACGATGCCGCGCTGGTCGCCAATCGCCTCCTCAAGACGAACTCGGCGGTGTTCCGCACCACGCAGCCGACCACCGTCGCCGGTACCACGTATCCGGCGGGTACGTGGTATGTGCCGCGCAACGGCAACGCGACGCGCGTGCTCACCGACGCCGCGCGCACTTTGGGGCTCCGCACCGTCGCCAGTGCGCAGCCCGCCGGCGCGCAGCGCGTCTCGGCCAAGCGCATCGGGGTCGTGGATCGCTACGGCGGGTTGATGCCCGCCGGCTGGACGCGACTGATCCTCGAGACCTTCGAGTTCCCGCACACGACCGTCTTCCCGCAGGAGCTGGATGCGGGCAACCTGAACGCCAAGTATGACGTGCTGATCTTCGTCGACGGGATGATCGGTGCCAACCTCGGCGCGAGCTCGGGCGCGCAGATCGGCAGTCCGCAGGCGCAGAACACGCCGCCGGAGTTCCGGTCCTGGCTCGGGTCGGTGACCAGCGACAAGACCATTCCCGCGATCAAGGCCTTCGTCGAAGCCGGCGGCACCGCCATCGCCATCGGCGGGTCCACCGCGCTCGGTCGACACCTGGGCCTGCCCATCGAGAACCATCTGACCGAGAACGGGGAGCCGCTGCCGCGTGAGAAGTACTACATCCCGGGCTCGCTGCTCGAGGTCGCGGTCGATCGAAGCCATCCGCTGACCGCGGGCCTCGGCCCGCGCGCCACCGTGATGTTCGACAACTCGCCGGTGCTGAAGCTGGGCGCGGGCGCGAGCGGGATCCGGACCATCGCGCGCTTCGATACGCCGACCCCGCTGCGCTCGGGCTGGGCGTGGGGCCAGGCGGCGCTGCAAGGGGGCATCGCGGTGGCCGAGGCGTCGGTCGGGCGCGGCACCGTGCTGCTGTCGGGGCCCGAGATCCTCTTCCGGGCCCAGCCGCACGGCACCTTCAAGTTCGTGTTCAACGCGCTGTACGCCCCGCGCTGACCGTGTGCCCTGCGGGGACCATCGACTCGTGACGCCGCTCACGGGTCGATGGTCCTTGGTGGTGATGAACTTCCCTGTTGACCGGCGCCCCGTCCGAGGGCGCGTGCCGTGAACGATCCGCTCTCCCGCACACCGCTCCGCGATACCCGCCGCGCCATCGTGACCCCGGTGATCGGCGGCTTGGGGCGCCTGTACATCTGGTTCCCCGACGTCGAGACGCAGACCAAGGTGGTCCAGCACCTGACGCGGCAGAGCTTCCGCTTCCAACTCGCCGACGGCAACTGCGTCGTGGTGGACGCCGAATGGGAGCGGCTGCGCGACGCGGCGATCCCGCTGCGTCGCAAGCTCACCCAGTTCGAGTCCGACGATACGCGTGTGCTGTTCAAGGCGGACGGCGGCGACCTGACGACCGCCGACTTTCCGCGCGTCCACTCGTTCACGCACTTCTCGTTGGCCAGCCAGTCGTCGTTCTTGCATGACCTGCTGGACAGCCGGCGTCTCACCACGGTGTTCCAACCGATCGTCCAGGCGACGGACATCAGCAAGCCATTCGCATTGGAGGCGCTGCTGCGCGGGATCTCGCGGCAGGACACGATCCTGTATCCCGCGTACCTGCTTGAGGTCGCGCGGTCCTGCGGGATGCTCACGCTGCTCGACCACGCCTCGCGCACGGTGACCATCGAGGCCATGGTGCGCGGCGAGATCCCGGACCGGGTGTTCATCAACCTGGCCCCGATCGCGGCCCATGATCCCGTCGAGGCGGTGGACTCCACGTTGTCGATCCTGCGACGCGCGAGCGTCGAGCCGCAGCGCGTGGTCTTCGAGGTGACCGAGACCGACCATGCGCTCGACACCGAGATGCTCCGTCGGGTGCTCGACACCTATCGCGAGGCCGGGTTCGGGGTGGCGCTCGACGACGTGGGATCGGGGTATTCTTCGCTGAACATGCTGCATCGCCTGCGCCCGGATTTCATCAAGCTCGACATGGAACTGGTGCGCGGTGTCCATACCGACGCGTACAAGGCCTTGATCGCACAGAAGATCATCGAGATCGCGCGCTCGCTGGGTGTGCGGACCATCGCGGAGGGCGTCGAGACCCGCGAGGAGCTGGACTGGGTGTGCACCCACGGGGCCGACTTCGTGCAGGGCTACCTGATCGCGCGACCGAGCGAGCCGCGGTTCCCGGCCGCCGCCTGATCCAGCGCACGATGGGACTCCGGGAATACCAGTTGCCGACGTCGGAGCAGGCGGTGGACGATCCGCGCCGCCGCCGACGGACGATCGTCGTGCGCATCCTCTTGCTGCTGCTGGTCCTGGCGCCGCCGGTCCTGTCGCATCTGTGGTGGCGCGTCACCACGCCGCCGCCCGACCGGGTGCTGTTGGTCGACTACACCGTGCCCTTCGAGTCGGCGCGTGAGCACCGCGGTGCCACGTGGATCCTCAACCATCGCAAGTATGTGCCACCGACCGGCGGGCGCTGGGGCCCACTCGGCACGCACGTCGGCTACGACCCCACGGACCGCGATCGGCCGGTGCCACTCAGCAGCGTGTCGCTCGCCGACCGCGACTGGGTGCTCGTCACCGATGCCTACGGCGTGTACGAGGACGACCTGCGCAACATCCGCCGCGAGATGGGCCACATGGACTACTCGCGCCGGCTGTTCGGCGGGCTCTCGACCGCCGATGGCGACTCGCTGCAGCGCTTCGCCGAGCGGGGTGGGCACCTGTTCCTGGAGTTCAACAGTCTCGAGGAACCGACTACGGGCCGGGCACGCCAGGTGGTCTCGGACCTCGTGGGGGTGCAATGGACCGGCTGGGTCGGACGCACCTTCGCGTCGCTGCGCGATACGACCGACGTGCCGCATTGGCTCCCACGCTTGTTCGCGGAGCAGTATCCGAACGTCGAATTGCCCCGCGATCCGTCACTGGTCCTGATCCACGCCGACGGACGCTTGCGCGTCTTCCCCGAGCGCGACCCCACCGCCGTGGCGCCGCGGGTCGCCGTCACCGACGCCGGCCGCCGGGCGTTGGGGACGGCGCGGGGCGGCTCGCCCTATACGTTCTGGTTCTCGGTGCTCGCGGCGACGGACAGTGCGACCGTCCTCGCCGAACTGGTGATGCCCGACGTGCCGGGACTCGCCGTCGCTCTCGACTCCCTTGGCCTCCCGCGCCGGATGCCGCTGGTCACGCGTCGCATCGTCGAAGGGTCGCATCGCGTCTACGTCGCCGGCGATCTCTCGGATGCCGATTTCCGCACCGGCTGGTATCAGTTCGCCGGGATCGCGCGTGCCCGGGCGCTGCTCTCGGGGCGCGGCGTCCGGCGCCCCGGTGGTGCCTGGACCTTCTGGCAGTTCACGGCTCCGGCGTACCGCGCCCTCCTCGAGGCGCCCCACCAGTAGCCGCTACCGCAGCACCGCCTTGGCGATGGTCTGCAGCTGCATGTTCGACGTTCCCTCGTAGATCGTCCCGATCTTGGCGTCGCGGTAGAACTTCTCGACCGGGTAATCGGTGGTGTAGCCGTAGCCGCCGAACAGCTCGACGCACAGCGAGGTGACGCGCTCGCACACCTGCGACGAGTACAGCTTGGCCATGGCGCCCTCGCGCGCGATGTCCATGCCTGCGTCCTTCAGGCGCGCGGCGTTGTACACCATCAGGCGCGCGGCTTCGAGCTCGGTGGCCGCCTGCGCGATCTGGAACTGCACGCCTTGGTTGTCGGCAATGGCCTTGCCGAACTGCTTGCGCTCCTTGACGTACGCGACCGCCGCGTCCAACGCGCCCTGCGCGACCCCGATCATCTGCGCGCCGATCCCGATGCGCCCCTCATTGAGCGTCTCGATCGCGATCTTGTAGCCCTGCCCCACCGGGCCGAGCACATTGGCTGCGGGCACGACGCAGTCGTCCATGAGCAGCTCGACGGTGCTCGAGGCCCGGATCCCGAGCTTGCTCTCCTTCTTGCCGACCGCGAAGCCGGGGAAGGAGCGTTCGACGATGAACGCCGTGATCCCCTTGTAGCCCAGCGCAGGATCGACCGTCGCGAAGATCACGAATACCTCGGCTTCGGCGCCGTTCGTGATCCAGAGCTTGCGCCCATTGAGGACCCAGTCGTCACCACGCTTGGTCGCCCGGGTCTCGAGGCCGAACGCGTCCGAGCCGGAGCTCGCCTCGGACAGGGCGTAGGCCCCGACCCGTTCCGTGCAGAGCGCGGGGAGGTACTGCGCCTTCTGCGCGTCGGTGCCGTAGGCCAGCAGCGGGTACTGCACCAGCGTGTTCTGCACGTCGACCATGATGGCGGCGGCCGCATCGACCTTGGAGATCTCCTCGACGGCCAGCGTCACCATCATCACGGAGCCGCCGGCACCGCCGAGGGCCTCCGGCACCTGGATGCCCATCAAGCCGAGCTCGAAATACTTGGGGACCAGCTCGGGGTCGAGTTGTCCCGCCGCCTCCATGGGGCGGACGCGCGGCAGGATCTCGCCGGCGGCGAACTCGGCGACAGCGTCGCGAAAGGCGATCTCGTCCTCAGAAAGGACGGTGAGGGGCTGGAGGGCGTGCGGCACAGAGGTCATCCCTGAAATTTACAGGGTGCGAGCCCCGAATGGACCTACCCGGCGAACTGCAGCCAGACCCACCGCAGGGTGAACGCCCCGAGCACGGCGGTGATCCCGACCACCGCAACGCCGAGCCCCCGGAACCAGAGGGGCAGCGGTGCGCCGGGGACCCGCAGTGCCGCGATGAGGAGCATGGTCGCGATGATCGGAAGCAGCACGCCGTTGGCGGCCTGCGCGGCGATGATCGCGGCCAGTGGTGAGAGGCCCAGCAGGCTGAACGCGATGCCGGTCGCCACGACCGAGCCCCAGATCAGCCGCTCGCGTCCACGCGCCGCGGCATCCCAGCCGAACAGCTCGCGCACCGCGGCTGCGGCGGCCATGGGTGCCGTGATCGTCGAGGTGAAGCCCGCGGCGAAGAGCCCCGCACCGAACAGCCATCGCGCCCAGGCGCCAGCCACTGGCTCAAGGGTGGTGGCGACATCGGCCGCGGTGCTGACGGTGGTCCCCGCGGGGAGCGATGCCCCGGTGACCAGGATCGCGAACGAGATGAGTCCGCCGAGCGGGATGAACACGGCCATGCCGCGCAGCTCCTGCCGCCATGCGTCCCGCGCGTCGTCGGCCGAGTCCCAGTAGCGCCGGGTGGCCGAGGCATGCAGGAAGAGGTTGTACGGCACCACCGTCGTGCCGACGAGCGCGATGACGGTCACGAGCGAGCCTGCGGGGATCGTGGGCGTGACGAGCCCAGCGACGGCGCTCGCCCACGGGATCGGCGCCACGATAGCGGCCCCGAGGAAGACCACGCTCATGAGACCCACCAGCCCCGCCAGCACGCGAAGGGCGGCGCGCGCGTCAAGCATCAGGACGCCGACGGCCGCCAGGGCGATGCCCGCCGTGAGCAGCCGCGGCTCGACGCTCGGGAACAGGATGCCGAGGCCCGCCGTGGCCCCGAGCAGATTGCCGACCTCGAATGCGGCGCAACCGATCCACAGTCCCGTGATGACGAGGATGCTGAGTGGCGTCCAGAGTGCGGTGCCTCGGAATCGCGAGCGCAGCGCGTCGCCCAACCCTCGCTTGGCGATGATGCCGAGCGCGGCCGACGAGGCTTGCAAGGTGAACACGGCGATGGTGCCGAAGACCAGCACCCACCCCAGTGCGAATCCGAACCGCACGCCGGCAGTGGCCGCGGTCAGGACGGTGCCTGGACCGATGAACGCCGCGACGACGAGCGATGAGGTGCCGAGGCGCTTCATGCGCGGCACCAGTCGGCGAAGCGGTCGGCCCAGTGTCGTTGTGCGGCGAGCGATTCGTCGACGGTGGTCGGGACGAAGCGGACCGCCGTGCGCGGTGGGCGCTGTGCGAGGCGGGCGAGGGCATCGGTCGGCACGACGCCGATCACCGGGTAGCCGCCGACGGTCGGATGCTCGGCCATGAGGACGATCGGGCGACCGTCGGGTGGGAGTTGCATGGCACCGGCGACCGTCGGTTCGGAGGCAAGCGCTCCGCTGCTCACCACGGGGAGCGCCGGGCCATCGAGGCGGTATCCGCTGCGGTCGCTGGCCGTGGCGATCTGCCAGGTGCTCGCGAAGAACGTCGCCCAGGCGCGCTGGTCGAGCGCCTCGATGCGTGTGCCAGGCAGCCATTCGATGGGTGCCTCGTCGAGCGCGGTACGAAGGGCAGCGGGCACCGGCGCCGCGCGGATCGCATGCGGGGCGTCCATCGCCAGTGCGAGCTGGTCGCCGCGCCGCAGCGGGCTGGGGCCCAGCCCCACGCGGACCAACGTGGCGCGGCTGCCGAGCACGCGCGGGGCGTCGATCCCACCCCGGACGGCGAGGTACCAGGCGGCCCCGCGGAGCACGCGGCCGATGCGCAGCGTACCGCCCGCTCGGGTCTCGTGCACCTCGTAGCTGCCGATCGGCCGGTCGTCGAGCGCGGCTTCGCAGACGGCGCCAGTGAGCGCGAACGCGGTCGGTGCGGCGAAGGTCAGCGTGATCGACGCGAGGCAGCCCTCCAGCGTGGCGGCGTCGGCGGCGTTGCCGATCATCGCGTTGGCGATGTGGTGCGAGGGCGCGTCGAGTGGTCCTCCGGGGGAGACGCCGTCGCGGCGGTGCAGCGGTCGGCCGCTGTCCTGGATGGTGACGAGGCCTGCGACGGTCGCGACGCTGATCATGCTTCCGGTACGAATCGCACGCGGTCTCCGTTGCGCAGCAAGGCCGCAGGCTCGCGTGTGGGGTCGAAGAGGCGCAGCGTGGTCGAGCCGATGAGATGCCAGCCACCGGGTGTGCTGAGCGGATACACGGCGGTGGCGTTCCCCGCGATGGCCACCGCGCCGGCCGGGACCCGCACGCGCGGTGCGTCGCGCCGAGGGAGCTGCAGGGCGGGGTCCAGCTCGCCGAGATACGCGAACCCTGGCGCGAAGCCCAGCGACAGCACGTGATACTCCTGGCCCGCATGCCGAGCGATGACCTCGTCGCGGGTCAGGCCGCAGCGCTGTGCGACCTCGTCGAGATCGGGCCCGTCGTAGCGCACGGGGATCTCGTGCCGCCGTGCGTCGCTGAGGGCAGGGACCTCGTTGAGGTGGGCTGCCACGATGCGAAGCCGCTGCTCGACCTTGGCGGCCTCGGGCGCGAACGGATCCACATGGACGGCGACCGAGGCGGACGCTGCGACGATGTCGAGCACCGCGGGGATGTGCTCCGTGCGCAGCGCCCCGGCGAGCGCGGCGGCCCGCCCGGCCGTCTCGAGGCTGGCGCGGTCCGCGAGGCGGATCAGGAAGGCGCGCTCACCGAGCGCGAGGACGGCAGGTGCCATGGCGTACGAAGGATAACCGGGGCGCGAGGTCTCACGGTCGATCGGGTCCGCATCGACGAGCCGTTCGGGGCGCCTGGCCCGCGTGTGGTGGCCCCGCGCCGTCCGAGGCGCGATCTTGGAGGGACCTTCACTCCCGACCGCCATGCTCCGCTCCGTTGCGCTGTTCGCCTCGAGTCTTGCGCTCTCCACGTCGCTTGCCGCGCAGGCCGCTGCGCCCTGGGACGTCAATGCCCGCCGGGCCACGGCGCGCGACGTCACGTTCTCCACGAGTGAGGGCACGTGGATGTCCGTCGACATCTCGCCCGACGGCCGCACGCTGGTCTTCGACCTGCTCGGCGATCTCTACACGATGCCGGTGACGGGGGGCGCCGCGACGCTGCTCCTGGGCGGGGCGGCGTACGAGACCATGCCGCGCTTCTCGCCCGACGGCTCGCGCATCGCATTCACCAGCGACCGCGACGGACTGGAGAATCTGTGGACGATGGATCGGCGCGGTGGCGACCTGCGGCCGGTCTCGCGTGAGCGCGAGCGGCAGGTGTCGAACCCGGTCTGGACGCCCGACGGCAAGTACCTCGTGGGCCGCAAGCACTTCCGCAACACGCGATCGCTCGGTGCCGGCGAGATGTGGCTGTATCATGTGGAGGGCAACGGCAGCGGCGTGAAGCTCACCGATCGGCGCAACTGGGAGCAGAATGCGACCGAGCCGTCGGTGTCGCCGGACGGGCGCTATGTGTACTTCAGCGAGGATGTGTCGCCCGGCGGCGGCTTCCAGTACAATCGCGATCCGCACGCGGGGATCTATGTGGTGCAGCGGCTGGACCGCGAGACGGGGCGGCGCGAGACGTTCCTGGGTGGCGCGGGGTCGGCGATGCGACCACTGCCCTCGCCGGACGGCACACGGTTGGCGTTCATCCGCCGCGTGGACACGACCTCGGTGCTGTTCCTGCACGATATGGAGAGCGGGAGGGATCGCGCGCTCTGGAACGGGCTGGACCATGATCAGCAGGAGGCCTGGGCGATCTTCGGCACGTATCCCGGCTTCGCGTGGACGCCCGACGGTCGGGCACTGATCATCTCGGCGCAGGGCGGGTTCTGGCGCGTCGATGCGGCGACCGGGACCCCCACGAGGATCCCGTTCACGGCCAGCGTGACCCAGACGATCACCGATGCGGTGCGCTTTCCGCAGCAGGTCGCGCCGGACTCATTCGATGTGAAGTTGCTGCGCTGGGTGAGCGTGTCGCCGGACGACCGGCGTGTGGCCTACACGGCCTTGGGCAAGGTGTGGGTGCGGGACCTGCCGAACGGCACGCCGCGGCGCGTCACCACGCAGTCGCGGGAACGCGAGCTCTTCCCGTCGTGGTCGGCGGACGGGCAGTCGCTGGTGTACGCGACCTGGAGCGACGACTCGCTCGGGGCGATCCGCACGGTGCGGCTCGACGGCACGCGCGGCGTGAAGCTGACGTCGCGGCCCGGGCACTATGTGGAGCCACGCTTCGCACCCGACGGGCAGCAGGTGGTGTACCGCCGCGTCGGCGGTGATGGACTGCGCGGCGCGGCGTACGCGCGCGACGGCGGCGTGTATGTGGTGGCCGCGAGCGGTGGGGCGGGGCGCCTGGTCACGACCGAGGGCAGCGATCCGCGCTTCTCGCGCGACGGGCGGCGGCTGTTCTTGACGGGGAGCGACGGCGGTCGTGCGGCGCTGCTGTCGGTGGATCTCTCGGGTGGCACGCGGCGCGTGCACGTGTCGGCGGAGAATGGCACGCAGTTCGTGCCGTCGCCCGACGAGCAGTACGTGGCGTGGGTGGAGCGCTTCCACGCCTTCGTGGCGCCCATGCCGCAGACAGGGGCGATGGTGCCGGTCGGCCCGACGACCTCGGAGTTCCCCGCGCGCCGCCTCACGCGCGATGCGGGCACGTTCTTGCACTGGTCCGGCGATGGCCGGCGGGTGTACTGGTCGTTGGGCCCTGAGCTGTTCGAGCGCGAGTTGGCGCAGACCTTCCGCGTCGAAGCGCGCGACTCCGCGGCGATCCGTCGGGAACCCGAGGCCAGCGGGCGCTTCATCGGACTGCGGGCCGCGACGGATCGGCCGAGCGGCCGCGTGGCGCTGACCGGTGCCACGGTGATCACGATGCGCGGTGCCGAGGTGTTGCGCGACGCGACCATCGTGGTGGAGGGGAACCGCATCGCGGCGATCGGCCCGTCGGCGTCGGTGGCCGTCCCGGCCGATGCGCGCCGCGTCGATGTCGCCGGCAAGTACGTGATGCCGGGCCTGGTGGATGTGCACGCGCACATCGGCACCGGCTCGAACGGGATCACGCCCAACACCCACTGGGGATTCCTCGCGAATCTGGCGTTCGGCGTGACCACCATGCACGACCCCTCGAACGACACGCACCTGGTGTTCAGTGCGTCGGAGCTGCTCAAGGCGGGAGACATGGTCGGGCCGCGGCTGTACTCGACGGGCACGATCCTCTACGGTGCGGAGGGCAGCTTCAAGGCCGTGACGACGTCGTACGAGGAGGCGCTGAGCCACCTGCGCCGCATGCAGGCCGTGGGCGCGTTCAGCGTGAAGTCGTACAACCAGCCGCGGCGTGACGCGCGGCAGCAGATCGTCGAGGCCGCGCGGAGCCTGGGCATGATGGTGGTCCCGGAGGGGGGGAGCACCTTCTTCTTCAACATGACGCACGTGCTCGACGGGCACACGGGGCTGGAGCACAACATCCCGGTGCAGCCGCTGTACAACGATGTGCTCTCGTTGATGGCGGCGGGGCGCACCTGGTACACGCCGACGTTGATCGTCAACTACGGCGGGCTGAACGGCGAGTTCTTCTGGTACCAGGAGAGCGAGGTGTGGAAGCACGAGCGGCTGCGGCACTTCACGCCGGACGCCGTGCTCGACGCGCGGGCGCGGCGGCGCGTGATGGCCGCGCCGGAGGATTACACGTACGTCGGCGTCGCGCGCGACGCCAAGGCGCTGCTCGACCGCGGCGTGCAAGTGCAGATCGGTGCGCACGGACAGATCCAGGGGATCGGGGCGCACTGGGAGACCTGGATGCTGCAGCAGGGCGGGATGACGAACCACGAGGCGCTGCGCGCGGCGACGCTCCATGGCGCGGAGTACCTGGGGCTCGACGGCGACATCGGCTCGCTGCAGGTCGGCAAGCTCGCGGACCTGCTCGTGCTCGATGCGGACCCGCTCGCGGACATCCGCAACAGCACGAGCATCCGCTATGTGATGCTCAATGGGCGCTTGTTCGACGCGGCGACGATGGCGCAGCTGGGGAATCACCCGATGCCGGCGCCGGCGCCGAGCTGGAAGGGGATCAGCAGCACCGAAGCGCTGACGCACTCCCACGACGGGGGGCACTGAGATGCCTGCGCCAGCGCGATTCGTCACCGCTGACGAGATGCAGGTCGAGGGCTCGCCGTGGGGGCCGCACGAGTGGTTGTGCCGGCCGGGTCTCACCGACGCCAAGGACCTACTGCTTGTTCGCGTGAAGATGCCGCCGGGCCGCGCGCATCAATTCCATCGACATCCGGCGATGGAGGAGATCATCTACGTCGTGTCCGGGGCCGCCGAACAGTGGGTGGGCGATGTGAAGCGGCGGTTGGGGCCTGGCGACAGTGCACACATCCCACGAGACATCGTCCACGCGACCTGGAACGTGGGCGACGACACGTTGGAGTTCCTCGCCATCCTGTCGCCGGCGACTGTCGAGGGCCCCGCGCTCGTGGATGTGCGCTACGACGAGCCGTGGTGTTCATTGGTGGCGCCGGTGACCTACCCAGAGGAATCACGGTGATCGTCCTGCTCGGCACCTTCGATACCAAGGGGGTCGAGTACGCGTATGTGCGCGAGCTGCTGACGGCGCGCGGCGTGGCGACGTGGACGGTGGACTGTGGGGTGTTGGGCTTACCGTCGTGCGCGGCCGATGTCAGCGCGTCGGAGGTGGCGAGTGCGGCAGGGACCACCCTCGACGCACTCCGCGTGACGGATGACCGCGGTGCGGCCGTCGAGGCCATGACGCGTGGTGCCGTACGGGTGCTGCGTCGCATGGTGGACGAGGGGCGTGTCGGCGGTATCCTCGCGCTCGGCGGAGGGGGAGGGACCACGCTCGCGACCGCGGTGATGCGCGAGCTCCCGGTCGGGCTGCCGAAGCTGATGGTCTCCACGATGGCGTCGGGGAACGTCGCGGCGTACGTCGACGTCAAGGATATCACGATGATGTACTCCGTCGTCGATATCGCGGGCCTGAACCCGCTGAGCCGACGCATCCTCGCCAATGCGGCCGGGGCGATCGCGGGGATGGTCGAGCAGCGGGCGCCGGCGGCGGCGGATCGTCCCGTGATCGCGGCAACGATGTTCGGTGTGACGACACCCTGTGTGACGACCGCGCGCCAGCGGCTCGAGTCGGCGGGCTACGATGTGCTGGTGTTCCATGCCACGGGCTCCGGTGGTCGCGCCATGGAGGGCTTGATCGCCGATGGGTATGTCTCGGCGGTGCTCGACGTGACCACGACGGAGTGGGCCGATGAGGTCGTGGGCGGCGTGTTGAGTGCGGGCCCCGCGCGGCTGTCGGCCGCGGCGCGCCGCGGCGTGCCGCAGGTGGTCTCGGTCGGCGCGCTGGACATGGTGAACTTCGGCGCGGCAGAGACCGTACCGATCACGTTCGAGGGGCGGCGGATGTACCGGCACAACGCCACGGTCACGCTGATGCGGACGACCCCCGAGGAATGTCGGGTCATCGCGCATCGGATCGCAGACCGACTGAATGCCGCGACCGGTCCGGTCTCTGTGGTGCTCCCGCTCCGCGGCGTCAGTGCGATCGACCGGGAGGGTGCCGTGTTCCACGATCCTGCGGCCGATGCCGCGCTGTTCGAGACGTTGCGTGAACGACTTGCTCCTCGCATCCGGGTGCGCGAGGTCGACGCGCACATCAACGATCCCGAATTCTCCGACGTCTTGGTCGACGAGCTGCTGGCGCTCATGCCGCCGATGCCCTGATCCACCACTTCCTCCACTATGCCATTCATCCCTCGCGCGGAATCGCTCCGCCGTCTCCGGGCACAGATCGCTGCCGGGTCTCCGATCATCGGCGCCGGTGCTGGCACCGGGATCTCCGCCAAATTCGCCGAACGTGGTGGCGTGGACATCATCATCATCTACAACTCGGGGCGATACCGCATGGCCGGGCGCGGATCGCTCGCGGGGCTGATGCCCTATGGCGACGCGAATGCCATCGTGGTCGAGATGGGCAGCGAGGTGCTGCCGGTGGTGCGCGATGTGCCGGTGCTGGCCGGCGTATGCGGCACCGATCCGTTCCGGATGATGCGGGTCTTCCTGCCGTCGTTGAAGGCGATGGGCTTCGACGGCGTGCAGAACTTCCCGACCGTCGGCTTGATCGACGGGACCTTTCGCGCGATGCTCGAGGAGACGGGCATGGGTATCCAGCACGAGATCGACATGATCGCCTTGGCGCACGAGCTGGACATGCTCACCTGTCCCTACGTGTTCGACGCCGCCACGGCAGCAGAGTTCACTCGCGCGGGGGCTGATGTGGTCGTAGCGCACGTGAACACCACGGTGGCCGGGTCGGTCGGTGTGACGAACACGGTCATCTCGCGTGATGAGGCGGTGGAGCGGGTCCAAGCGATGCACGATGCGGCCAAGGCGGTGGATCCCGAGGTGATCGTGCTGTGCCACGGCGGGCCGATCGCGTATCCGTCCGACGCGGAGTACGTGCTGCGGCGCACGCGGGGGGTGGCGGGGTTCTTCGGTGCGTCGAGCATCGAGCGACTGGCCACGGAGCCCGCGCTGGAGGCGCAGGCGCGGGCGTTCAAATCGATCGGTCTGGAGGCCTGATGCCGATGCGTATCGCGCCGTCGAGGATGAGGACGCAGGGCGAGGCGTGGGGCTGGCTGCGGTCAGGCGCGTCGAGCACTGCGGTGGTGGTCGTCGCGTCGCTCTGTGTCTCGCCGCTGGTCGTGGGCGGGCAGCCGACACCCACGCTCCAGCAGGTCGTCACCACCGCCGAACGTGCACCCAACATGGTGGGGCGCACCGCGGCGGCCGTCGTGCGCGTGGAGCAGGAGGAGCTGGCGCGGCTGCCACAGGCGACCTTCGCCGATGTGTTGCGCACGCTGCCGGGGTTCGCTGTGCTGGACTTCAACGGAATGGGCTTCGATCCCCAGGTGATCACGCGGGGATTCTATGGCGGCGGCGAGGCGGAGTACGTACTCGTGTTGCTCGACGGGAAGCCATTGAATCAGGTGCACACCGGCCGCGCGATCTGGGAGGCCCTGCCGACGGGGACGCAGGTGGAGGCCATCGAGATCGTGCGTGGCGGAGCGTCGGCGCTGTACGGGGATGCGGCGGTGGGCGGGGTGATCAACATCATCACGAAGGCGGGTGATCCAGATGCGCCGCGCTTCGTGCAGCGCTACGGGATCGGCGGGGGCGGTTTCGGCCTGATGCAGGCGGACCTGAGCGCGGCCGGTTCGCGAGGATCCCTGACCCTGGGTGCGACCGGCACGCGCGGCGATGGCTATCGGGCGCACAGCGAGCGCTTGGCCGGACACCTGCGCGCCCGGCTGACCCCATGGCGCGGCGGACGGGGTGAACTCACGCTGAACTACCTGCGCCAGGTCCGTCGTGCGGACGAGCCCGGCCCCCTGCCACAGCCCGAGGCAGACGCGGACCCGCGCCGAAGCTCGGTCCTGCACCGCTTCGACCAGCAGCGCGATGTGCACGATGAACTGAGCGCGGAGGGGCTGTGGCGCCTGACCCAAGCGAGTCGGCTCACGTGGTTCGGCGTCGCCGGTCGTCGTGCGCTCGACTCTGATCGCAGCATCGTCCTCGCCCCCGGCTTCGCCGACGTACAGGGCCGTGAGACCGACCTGCGTCGCCTCATGGGGCTCGCCCAGTACGATCTCACCTTTGGGCGGCACGATCTCACACTCGGTGCTGAGGTCCAGCGGGGCGAGGCCCAGTCGGAGTACTTCGCCGTCCTGACCGGGGACGAGGACGATTTCGCGGCATCGTCAGGTGAGCGCGGACCGGCCCTCGGCGCGGCGGACGCGTCGCGGCTGTCGAGTGCCGCCTATCTGCAGTTCGCGGTGGCGGTCAACCGGCGAGTGCGGATCACGCTGGGCGGCCGCTATGATCGTTTGTCCGATGGCGTGACGCCGAGCGGCAGCGGCGCGGATCCGGCGCAGGAGGTCACGCACGACGCCTTCAGCCCGCGCGTGGGGCTCAACCTGCGTAGCGGTAGCAACGGCAGCGCGTACGTGTCGGCCGGCCGGGTGTTCAAGGCCCCGACGCTGGACCAACTCTTCGATCAGCGTGCCTTCCCGGTCCCGTTCCCGCCCTTCGCAATCCGGTCGTCGAATGCCGGTCTCGCGCCAGCACGCGGGCGCAGCGTCGAGATCGGGGGGCAGCAGGCGCTCACGCTGGGGGCACACGCGATGGCCACGCTGTCGTTGAGTCTTTACGACATGGCCATGCGTGACGAGATCGACTTCGACGTTGCCACGCTGAGCTATGGCAATATCGCCCGCAGTCGGCACCGTGGCGTGGAGGCCGGTGCGCGGGTGACCGGACCGCACGGGCTCAGCGGGTTCGCGAACTGGACGGTGCAAGCCGCGACGGTGGACGGGGGCGATAACGATGGCAAGCAGCTGAAGGCCGTACCGCGCCACGCACTGAGCGCGGGTGCCACGATCACCGCCCGCGGTGGACTCGAGACAGGTCTCGTCGCCGTTCGGACCGGCGAGGCGTTCTTCGACGATGCGAACACGCGCCCCATCGCCGCGTGGACGCGCGTCGATGCGCGCGTCGTCGCACGGCTTGGCACCGCGCAGCTCACAGCCGAGCTGCGCAACCTCTTCGACGCGCGCTACGTGTCGACCGGCTACCTCGACCCTGCTGGGTCGGGCCTTGCCTACGTGCACCCCGCTGCCGGGCGCCTGGCGATGCTCGGCCTGCGCTGGCTGCGCTGACCATGCATCGCCGCTGGACGGTCGCCAATGGCGTGATGCTCTCGGCGTTCGCGCTGAGCGTCGTGGTCCAACTGAACGACCCCGATCCCTTTCTGTGGATCGGGATCTGGGGAGCCGCCGCCACCGCGTGCGCGCTGGAACTGATGGGCCGAGGTGGCGTGGGGTTTCCGGCCGCCGTCGGCATCATCACGCTGGGCTATGCGTTACAGCTCGCGCCCGGAGTGCTCGGCGCGGTGCCGTTCGGCGCCATGTTCCAAGCGTGGGAGATGGCCGACACGGGCATCGAGGAGTCGCGCGAGTTCTACGGGCTGATCTGGATCACCACCTGGATGCTCGCGTTGATGTGGCGCGCACGCCGTCGGACCTCGCGCGCGGCAGGCTGAGCCCGCAGCACGCGGCGCACCCTCATCGCAGGGCGCGCAGGGTGCCGAGCATCATCCCGGAGTGTCCCGGAAAGAGGCAGATGAACGGGTACTCGCCCGGCACCGGCACGACGAAGTCCAGGTCGGCGCTCTTGCCTGCCGAAAGCAGGACGCTCCAGGCTATCAGCTTGTCCTTCATCTGCATCGGCACATAGCCCTCCGCGCCCGCCTGATACGCGGCCGCCGACAGGGCATCGAGGTCGTCCTCACTCTTGACGAACACGAGGTTGTGGGGAAGCGTGCCGTCGTTGGTGTAACGCACGCGCACCTTGGTCCCGGTCTTGAGTGCGATGCGGTCGGGCAGGAACTCCAGCGCGCTCCCGATCGAGCGGAGTGTGACGACCGTGTCGGGGACGAAGCTGGACTGTGCGGTGACGAGCGAGGGAAGCGCGAGGGTGAGGAGGGCACCGACGGTGAGAGTGCGAAGACGCATCATCGAGCTGGATCGAAGAGGTCGGGCATCCCCCAGCGCGCGGCGACTCGCCCGAAAGCCTCGACCAGCGGTGCGGATGCCCCTGCGGCCGCGGACCTGAGTGCGGCGCGCTGTGTGTCCGTGAACGTGGGCGCGGTCTCCTCGGGCCAGCCGAGGGCGATGCCGTTGAGGATGCCCAATGCGATCGGCGCTGGGAGTTGGGGGACCATCACGATGAGGGCGCTCGCCTCGGCCGCGTCGGCCTGCGAGGCGCGATGCCGGGTGATGAGATCCACGCTGCGACCGACGCCGGACACGAGCACCGAGTCGCTGAAAGGCAGGCGACGCCCGAGCACGTCGCGGAGGAACTCGGCACCCTGCGTCGCACCAGCGATGCCCGCCGCTTCGGGGATCCAGCGATCGCGGGCATTCTCGGGGGCGATGAGCATCGCGGCGATCGCGCTCCGAGTCGCCGGGGTCGCCGGGATGGTCGACAGGGTCAGCAGGGCCTGCAGCCGCACGCCCGCGTCGGCATCCTGCAAGAGTCCCGTGGCGACAGTGTAGCTCACGGAGGTCGGTGAACCACGGTCCGGAATGATCCCGGCGCGGAGCATATCATCCACGAGCCGTGCGTCGGCCGGTAGCACCTCGAGCGCCGCGCGTCGGACGGCGGCGGCGGGGTGGGTCAGTGCACGCCGTACAGCGTCCTGCGCCGTGCCGGGCGCCCTCACCAGCCCGAGCCCATCGAGCGTCCACACGGCGTGCAGGGCGCCAGGGTTCAGGCCGAGGGCATCGACCGTGTGGTCATTCACGAGGCGGATCAGCGCGGGGGCGCTCGTGGTCGCCTTGCGCTCGACGAGCAGTCGCTGAGCGGTGTGCCGCCAGAACATGTTGTCGTTGCGCAGTGCCGCGACCAGTGCGTCCGGCGACGCGGTGTCGAGGCGCAAGGCCGCGGCGCGCGGGGCGCTGTCGTAGCTGATGCGGTAGATGCGCCCGTGCAGTCGATCGCGATTGGGCGTCTCGTATGCGTTGCCCGGGCCGTTGCGGCAGCAGCCGACCGTGTCGTTCGGCGTCTTGGGGATGAGCCAGGTCGGTGTGGGATTGTGTTGCGCGACGAGCGTGTAGAAGTCCGCGACCCAGATCGCGCCGTCGGGCCCAACCTTCACCTGGACGGGAGCAGCCCACGCATCGCGGCTTGCCATCAGCGACCATCGATTGATGGCGCGATAGCCTGAGCCGTTGGTGCGCAGTTCGAACATGCCGATCACGTGGGCCGTGGGTTCGGCGACGAAGGCGCGACTGTTCCAGTACTCCTTGGGGAAGGCACGCGCCGTGTAGATCTCGTGGGCCGCGCCAGCGGTGTAGCGCCCGAACTGGTCGACTTGCAGGATGTCCGTCACCGGGAACACGTCCATCCGGTCGGCGATATCGCGGAGCACGGGCTCGCGCACGCCGACGTTCCGGTAGTAGCGGCCCGGGATGTGGACGAAGTTCGTGGGGTTGGAGTTCGCCGTGGACCCGAAGACCTGCCCCTCTTCGTTGAAGGCCACGCCCCACGTGTTGTTCCCTGTCCGCGCGACGTAGTCGAGCGCCGAGCCGTCGGTGGGGAATCGGAAGTAGCCCGAGCCGATGGCCCCGCGCCCGTAGGTCACCCCGCCCACCGTGCCGCGGAATCCGTTGTACCCCACCGAGCCCCAGACCTGGTTGTCGAAGCCGTAGCGCAGGTTCGAGATCGACCCGTGGGTGTCGTTGCGCGGGAAGCCCGTCATGATGATGCGCTTCTCGTCGGCGCGATCATCGCCATTCGTGTCGCGGAGGAAGAACATGTGTGGTGCCTGCGCGACCACGAGGCCGCCGTCCGCGAAGGCCAGCGACGTCGCGAGGTTGAGGCCGTCAGCGAACACCGTGACCTCGCCTGCGTCGATGATCCCGTTGCCGTTCGCATCGTCGAGGATCAGGATGCGATCATTCCCAGGCACCGAGTCCGGCAAGAGGTTGTTCGGGTAGTCCTGCGTCTCGACCGCCCACATTCGGCCCCGCGCATCCCAGGTGAAGTCGATGATGTTGCCGATGTGCGGCTCATGGGCGAACGGTCGCACCGAGAAGCGGGGCGGCAGGGTCATCAGTTGCGTCGAGAGCGTTGTGGACAGCGCCCGCTGGGCGACCTTGACCACACTGTCGGGCGTGTTCCACGGGGCGCGCTCGCCGTTGTCCAGGAACTGCTTGTACACCGGCAGCGGCACTGCGAGCTCCTGCATCGGGATGGTGGGCATCGGCACCTCGTGCATGAGTCCGCGGTCGCCGATGGCCCAGCGCGTCGCGTGATCCACGAGTTGCTGGAATCCGGCGTTCCCCCACGTTCGTTGGTCGTGGCCCCATGCGGTGTAGAACACCCGGCCGCTACCGTGCGTGCGCACCCAGGTCCATGGCTCGTCGTGCCCGTTCTCGCGTCGCACTTCCAGCACCGTGCGGTCCACCGGGTTATGCTTGGCGTGCACGTAGGTCTCATCCCACGATTCGAAAGCGGGTACGCCGCGGATCGCGGGATGCTGGCCGTCCACGCGCACCGCGCTGAACGTGCCCGTGCCATGACTCTTGAATGCCGCGCCGACCAGCTTGATGAAGGCCTCTGAGTTCTGGAAGGACGCCGAGGCACAGTGCAGGACGATGAGTCCGTTGCCCGCGAGCACATAGGCATTGAGCGCGGCGAACTGCTGCGGCTGCACGACCATGTGGTTATTGTACAGCATGACCGCGTGGTACTTCGCGAGTTCGTCGGGCGATAGGGACGTGGGATCATCCGTGTAGAACAGGTCGATGCCGCGTCGCGCGAGCACGGGCAACAGCTGCTTTGCGCGGTCCGCGGGTCGATGATGCCCGTTGTCGCCGAGGAAGAGCACGCGAATGCGATCACCAGCGCCGAGGGCGACAGGCTGCTGCGCATCCATCGGTGTCGACGCCAGTGCGATGGCGCCGAGCACGGCGAGCGTCTCGCGCCGCAGCCGGACGGCGCGGTAGCCGCCGGACGCTTTGTCCCTGAGGAACATCAATCCGAAGACCAGCGTCAAGAGCAGCGCCGCCGGCGCCACATACCGGAAGCTACGTTTGCCACCTGCCAGCTCGGCGGGTTGCAGGATGGCATTGGCCTGGGCGACCGCCGGTTCGTCCGGGATCTGCGTGCCGACGATCGCACGCAGCGCGTTCGCCGTGGCGTCGTTGTTGATGTTCCCCGTCCGCTCGGCGACCCCGAGCGCGGCGCGCGTTTGGTCGAGCGCTTCGGCCACGTCGCGGGCGCGGTAGGCGAACGCGGCCGGGTCGCTGGCACCCTCGACCTGCGCGAGGTAACCCGGGAATCGCGCGTTCGCATCGCGCAGCACGTCGGCCGTCGCCGCCGGCAGCGCCTCGGCGAGGTAGCGGTCGGCGAGCTTGCCGATCAGCGGGACCCCGACCGCGCCGGCCATGCCCAGCCCGATCCCGGCCGTCAGCACGATGCCCAGCGACCCGGTGCGCGGCGTGCGCTCACTCACCACGCCGACCATGGTCGGGAAGAAGAACGCGACGCCCCACGCGAAGATGGTCGCCGCGAGCAGCGCGGTGATCAGGCCTTCGGCGAAGCTCAACAGCACGAGCCCTGAGCCCGTGAGCACGGAGGCACCCAGCAACATCCCGGTGGGTGAGAAGCGTGCGATGAACTGACCGGAGAGCCCGCGCAGGATCGCCATCCACCCGGAGATCCAGACCAATACGAGGATGCCGTGCATGCCACCGGACTGCAGCACGGACGGGATCCAGCGCATGGGGCCGAGCTCGAGTGAGGTGGTGATCGCCATCATCGCCAGCATCAGCGAGAACAGCGGGGTGGTGACGACCGCCGTGAACATCTCGCGGATCGAGACCCCCGCCTCGGCGTTCTCGGTCTTGGGGAACTGCTGGGGCAACATCAGCACGCCATAGAGCACGCTGGGGATGTAGATCACCGCGAGCTGGTACGGCCACCGCGCGAACTCGCCACCGTAGTTCGCCATCAGGAAGCCGATGATGCCGCCGCTGATGAGCCCGATGGGGAAGAAGGCGTGGAACCAGTTGAGGCGTTTGGTCTTCTCGTCGGGATACAGCGCCGCGACAAGTGGATTGCCGCTGACCTCGATCATCCCGTTGCCGGCGGCGAGCGTGACCGCGCCCACCATGAGGAGCCAGAACGCCGATGGGTCACCGACACGCGTCGCGGCCGCGAGCATGATCGTGATGCCGGAGACGTGACCGGCGAAGGCCAGCCGTGCGCCGTTCTTGAGGCCGATGAGTTCGATCATCGGGCCCATCACCAGGAGGGAGATGGCCATCCCCCAGAGCGCTGCGCCGGCGATGAAGCCCACCTGGTAATTGGTGAGGATGAACTCCTGCTTCAGCTGGCCGATGATGTTGCTCACCAGCGAGAATGAGGCGCCCGTCGGGATGAGGGCGAGGCAGGTGCCGAGGAAGAGCCGCGTGCGGGAGTCCATGACGGTGGGCTGAGGGGGAACGGACCGACCCTAGAAGATGCAGGTCGGTCGGACGGCTCGCCATCAGGTACGCGCTCGCAACGCTCCGTGCTGTGCTCAGCGCGGCGCGGCGAACGGCCGGATCCCGTACCCCGCGGCGATCAACGCCTCGCGAACCGCCCGCATGATTGGCACGGCCCCCGGCGTATCGCTGTGCACGCAGAGCGAGTCCACGGTGGGCGCGAGCCGCAGCGCCTGCGCCGCGGCGGCGGCGGCGTCGGTGATGAGCGCTCCGGGTTCCGTGCGCGGGATCAAGGTGCCGTCGTCGCGGTAGCCGCGATCGCAGAAGCCCTCGCGGGCGGTGCGCAGGCCGATCGACTCCGCCTGCCGCAGCATCTCGCTGCCCGGGAGCGCGAGGACCACCAGTCCGTCGTCCACCGAGCGGACCGCGTTGGCGATCGCGCGGGCGACCACCGCGTCGCGGGCCGCCGTGTTGTACAGTGCGCCGTGCGGCTTCACATAGCGCAGGGCCGAGTGGCTGGCGCGGCAGAACGTCGCCAAGGCCCCCACCTGATGGATGACGTATGCCGTGATCTCGCTCGGTGCGCACTGCATCGGCCGTCGTCCGAAGCCGGACACGTCGGGGTAGCCAGGGTGCGCCCCGATCGCGATGCCCTTGGCCGCCGCGGCTTCGACGGCGCGTTGCATGATCACCGCATCGCCCGCGTGGTAGCCGCAGGCGATGTTCGCCGACGAGATCAGCGCGAACAGGGCCTCGTCCTGCGGCGGCGAGACCCCGGCGTGGCCTTCACCGAGGTCTGCGTTCAGGTCGATCCGCATGACCTGCTGCCGCTCAGTCGCCGCCGCGCCCGCCCCCACCAGGCGCCGGCGGCGTGGCCGCCGCCGGGCGCGGCGTCGGCACGTCGTTCCAATTGATGATGCTGTTGAACACCATGTTGAACTCGCCGTGGTTCTGCCAGCGATACACCGGGTTGTTCGCGAACATGATGACCCGTCCCTTGCCCTGATACGCGGCCGGGATGTCGACTGCGAAGGCCCGACCACGGATGTTGTTCGCGCCCTCCATCAGCCCACTGAGCACCGCGTCGTCGCCGCCGACATAAGTGGCGAGCACGTTGCTCTGGTCGGCCGCCCCCACGCGGAACACCTGGGCCGCCTGCCCGAACTTGATCGGGAAGATGCGCTCGCCGTAGCCGTAGAACACCGGGTGGTCCGGCCGCGAGACCTGCGCCTGGATCAGCGGCTTCTGGGCGTTCACGCCCTGCGGCGTCTCGAGGTCCACACTGCGCGCGAAGCCGAAGTCGATCGGGAAGCGCGACGACTGCAGCGTGGTGATCAGCGTGCCGCCGGCGCTGAGGAACTGCTCGATCGCGCGCACGCCGGCCTCACCGAATCCGCCGGTGACGTCGTCAGTCTCGCCGTACATCCCCAGGTAGCGGTATTTGTCCGACTTCTTGTACGGGATCGGGCGCGACGCCGGCGGCGCCAGGACCGATTGCCGCGTCATGGTCTGCGTCGCCATCAGGATCACGTCGTACTTCTGCGCCAGATTCCCGGCCGCGACCTGCTCCTTGTAGATGAGCTCGAAGGGGATGCCGAACTGGTCGAAGGCGTGGCGGTACCAGCCCAGTTCCTGCGTGCCGCTCCAGTTGGTGTAGATGGCGATGCGCGGCAGGTCGGCGTCGTGCGTCCGCACCGTGGGGATCGCGCTCAGGGCCGCGCCGGTGAGGCCGAGGGCGATGGCGGCCTCCCGGGCCTCGCGCAGCTGCGCATCGCTGCCGGTCAGGATGAACGATCCCGCGGGGAAGGTGACCCCCTCCGCGGTGAAGGACTCCTCAGCCACGCGCACCGCCGCACTCTTCGTGCGGAAGCGGAACGTGATCATGTGGTTCGAGCCCAGGTGCGCGACCGCGAGCCCCGCCGTGCCCGAGCCCGCGATGCTGCCCCGCAGCGTGACCTCGTTCACCGGGGTCGTGCGGGCGCGCAGGATGCTGCTGTCGGCCACCGCCGAGCAGGTCACGTTGAACGCCAGGCACATCGACCAGCCGCTGTCGTCGTAGGTGCGCAGGGCGGGGTCCGGATAGTCCTGCTTCTCGAGCAGGTTCTTGGCGAGTCGACCGTACGGCTGATCGAGCTTCACCAGGTACGAGCCGGCCGGGTAGGTGTCTGCTCCGACCTTGGTCTCCGCCGCCAGTGTGCCGACCTCGATGCCCTGGAGGCGCAGGATACGCATGAGTTCCGCGACCTTGGTCATGTCGCGCTGCACCGGGAAGACCCACGCATAGGGCGCCGAGCTCCGACCGGCCTGCAGGGAGTTCCGCGTCTTCACGTAGAAGTTCTCGAGCACCAGCTCGGGGAACATCGCGGTGAGCTGCAGGGCCGAGAGCACCCCCGTCTGCATGTAGTTGGCATTGTTGCGCCGCGTGAAGCGCGCGGGGTATCCGTCGGGGATGGGGATGCCGCGATACCATTCGCGCGGCTGCCCGCCGCCGCGCCCCGTGGGCACGCCCGCGCGGATGGGCGCACCACCAGCGGCCGCGCCCGCGCCTGCCGCGGCACCGCGCCCTCCGCCCGCGCCCGCACCTTCACCGGCCGCTGCAGCAGCGGCGCCGGCTTGCGCACCACCGGCGGCACCCGCTGCCGCGGCACCACCGGCACCAGCACCGCCGCCGGCACCACCGGCACCGCCTCGACCGCCTGCGCCCGCCGCGCCTCGCCCGCCCGCCCCCGGCGCCCCGCCGCGTCCGCCCGCTGGCGGCTGCACCGTCGGATCCACATCGCGGCCTGACTGCGTCTCGTACATGCGCATCATGCCGTTGTGGTTGTACGCCACCGAGCCGAGGTAGCCGGGCGACCAGCCGTCCATGAAGGCGTGCGTGTAGACGCCCGGCATGCCCCACTTCGTCATCTGGGAGAGCTCCCAGTTGGCGAAGAAGTTCAGCTCGCCGAACAGCAGTGGGTCGAGGTTCGGGTTCTGTGGCGGTCCCCCGCTGTAGGTGTAGAGCAGCGCCAGCGACTCGTGCAGATCGTGGATGATCGGCGGATGCGCGGTGAAGTACCAGTTGGTGATCGTGCGCATCTGCACCTGCGAGAGGTTGATGTCACGATTGTTGTCGTGGTACACGTACTTGCCCCAGTAGGGCAGCGCGGCCGAGCCCGGCGTCACGGTCGTGGTCCGGCCCGCGGCACTGTCGGCCCGCGCTGCGTCCTCGCGCTCGAGGCCTGCGTAGAACCAGTCCACATTGCGGTCCCGTCCGTCCGCGTCGGCGACGGGCGTCAGCGACACGATCACGTTGTCGCGGATCTGCGTCATGAAGGGCGACTCCGACGCCACGAGCCGGTACGCCAGCTCCATCAGCACCTCGGAGGGGCCGGTCTCGCCGCTGTGCAGTCCGCCCATGAGGTGATAGTGCGGCTTGGTCTGCGCGATCAGTTGGCGGACCTCGGCGTCGCTCTTGCCGCGCGGATCCGCGATGCCGGCCAGGTTGGCCTTGTTCGCATCGAGGCCGCGGATGTTGGCCTCCGACGAGATCCAGACGACCACCAGCTCGCGGCCTTCGTCGGAGCGACCGATGGTCTCGATGCGCACGCGCGGCGAGGCGGCCGCAAGGGCGCGGTAGTACTTGAGGATGTCCTCGTAGTACGTGAGCTTGCGCGGCGTGCCGATGTAGTAGCCCAGCACGTCCTTCGGCGTCGGTACCCCCTGCGCCAGGGGGAGGTGGTCGACCAAGGGGCTGCCGAACTTGGCGTCGCCCGTCTGGGCGCGGTAGAAGCGCTCGTACTCCGCGTCGAGGCGTTGATTCGGGGCACGGGTGCCGGCGACGCTGGTCTGCGCGGCAAGGAGCGCGGGGAGGGCGAGGGCGCCGACGACGGCGGCGAGGCGACGGATGGTCATAGAGTCGGGAGCGAGGTTGCGATAAACTACACGCCTGGACCGCCCTCCGTGTTGAGCGGGCGTGCCGCCCCCGCCCCCTCCGCTCCGTCGTGTCCAGCTCCGCCATCCCTTGGCCCCCGCCGTCGGCCCGCCCGGTCGAGACGCATATCTCGACCGTGTGGCTGACCGAGGCGTACGCCTACAAGGTCAAGAAGCCCGTGCATCTCGTCTTCCTCGATGCGCGCGACCTCGCGACGCGCGAGCGGTTCTGCCGGGAGGAGCTGCGGCTCAACGCCCGGACGGCCCCCGGGCTGTACCTCGATGTGCTGCCGGTGACCCAGGATCGTGCCGGGGTCTGGCTGGATGGGCCCGGCGACACGGTGGACTGGGTCGTGCGCATGCATCGCTTTCCCGACGATGCGCTGTTGGCGCACCACGCCGACGCGGGCACGCTCACGCCCGATCAGATCGACGGCGCCGCTGCGGCGATCGCGCGGTTCCATCGTGCCGAGCGGCCCCTGCCGGCGACGGCGGCGCGGCCCAAGACGTTGCGGCACTGGGCGGCCGAGAACGTGGAAGAGATCCTCGAACTCGCGGGGCGGCAATCGACGGTGGACGTCGGGCCGATGCGGTCACTCGGCCAGCGACTGGACCAGCGCTTCGCGGTCGAGGCCTCGTGGAGCGCGGCGCGGACGGCCTCGGGCTGGCTGCGCGAGTGCCATGGTGACCTGCACCTGGGGAATCTCATCGCGTGGCGCGGTGCGGTCACGGCGTTCGACGCCATCGACTTCGATGCCTCGCTGCGGATCATCGACCCGATCGCCGACGTGGCCTTCACGTGGATGGACCTGTTGGCGCGCGGCTACCGGGGTCTCGCCTGGCGGCTGCTGGGCGGCTATCTGGAGGAGCTCGGGTCGTACGATGCGCTCGTGGGGCTCCGGACCTTCGCGGCGTACCGGGCCCTGGTGCGCGCCAAGGTCGCGTTGTTGCTCGACGACCAGTCTGACTTCGTCCGCTACTGGCGCGTCGCGGAGCAGCTCTGCGGGCCCGTGCCTGCGCCCGCGCTGATCCTCATGACCGGCCTGAGCGGCTCGGGCAAGTCCACGGCAGCCGCGATGTTGGCGGAGTCGCTGGGCGCCGTGCGCACGCGCAGTGATGTGGAGCGCAAGCGCCTGTTCGACCTGGCCCCCACCGCGCGCCCGACGGACCGCGAGACGCTGTACGGTGCATCCGCGTCCGCGCGCACCTACGAGCGGCTGGCGTCGGTCGCCCGCGACGCGCTGACGGCCGGGTTCCGTGTGGTGGTGGACGCGGCGGCGCTGCGGCAGGATGAGCGTGCGCGGTTCAAGTCGCTGGCGCACGCACTCGGTGTCGGCTTC
Source organism: uncultured Gemmatimonadaceae bacterium (assembly GCA_964503275.1). Classification (GTDB taxonomy): domain Bacteria; phylum Gemmatimonadota; class Gemmatimonadetes; order Gemmatimonadales; family Gemmatimonadaceae; genus DASRAP01. The sequence continues at coordinate 55,368 of CAZCZO010000004.1, forward strand.
GCGCTGGTGGAATGTGTGGCCGACCCCGCGCAGGTCAGCGCGCGCATGATGGCCCGATCGGCGGCCGATACCGATGCGTCCGATGCCGATCTGGCCGTGCGCCAGCAGCAAGGTCTGACCGTCGAGCCGGTGCCGGCGTCGTGGTCGGCAGACCACCACGTGCTGCGCAACGACGACGATCTTCAGGCGCTGCGCGCTGCGGCCGAGCGGTTGGCGGGCCGGTTGGAGGACACATGGTCCGCGTGAGTCCACAGTGGCGGCAACGAGCGCTTCGCGGCGTGTTGGTGTGCCTCGCGCTCGTCACGATCGGCCCGGTGTTCCTGATCCTGCCGCTCAACCTGGTGCAGCCCCCCACCACCGCGGTCATGCTGGCGCGGACCGTGCAGCGCTGGCGCGCCGATCAGGAGCCCGCGTATCCGCGCCGCCGGGTGGTCGGGCGCGATGCGATCTCGCCGCAGCTGCGGCGCGCGGTCCTCGCCGCCGAGGACGACCGCTTCTACCTGCACTGGGGGCTGGACCTGGTGGAGCTGCGCAAGGCGATCGACGATGCCCAAGAGGGCCGACGCGTGCGCGGTGCGTCGACCATCACGCAGCAGGTCGCGAAGAACCTCTTCCTGTGGGAGGGGCGCTCCCTCGTGCGGAAGGGCTACGAGGCGTATCTCGCGGTGCTGCTGGAACTCTGCCTGCCCAAGGAGCGCATCCTCGACCTGTACCTCAATCTGGCCGAGTGGGGCGATGGGGAATTCGGTGCGGAGCGCGCGGCGCAGCGACACTTCCGCACGAGTGCGAAGTCGCTCAGTGCGGAGCAGGCGGCGCGTCTGGCCGCGATCCTCCCGAGTCCTCGGCGCTGGTCGCCGCATGGCGCGTATGCGTCGCGGCGGGCTGGGGAATTGCAGGAGCGGATGCGCCTGGCACCAGAGCGTTAGACCGGTCCACGCGCGCCAGCGGCCGGTGCCGTTGCAGCGAGTAGCCATAGCCCACGGCGGCTGCGCCGATCACGACCACGTTGCCGACCAGTACGACGGCGGGCCATCCGCGTGCAGGGGCGCCGAAGACCAGCCACGGGATCAGGTTGTAGGCCAGCCACAGCGCCCCCCACGCGGCCCCCATCGCGAGCACCGGGTGCCGAGTGTCGGACTCCTTGATGAGGTCCGAAATGCCGAGGCCCGCCGCAACGCAGGCCATCAACACGAGCTGCTCCATGGGGGGAGCATAGCGTGGGCGACGATGCCTGCGCCAGCGGCATCGATCACTCTTGCGCCGCCGACCCAGCGAGCCATAAGATTGGGGCCATCACGGATCGGGGCTGCTCGAGCCGCGGCCGGTGCCTACCCCCCTTCCCACACGTCCGCGGTCGGCGCGGCGCGTATCGATGCCAACGGACCTGGTGTGGAGCGATGTCGGTCGTGGAGCCCCACTGCTGCTGATCCATGGCGGCTTGGGGCTTGACCACCGCTATTTCTTTCCCGCCCTGTCCCCGCTCGCTGATCGCCTGCGGCTCATCGCGTACGACCAACGCGGCTGTGGTACGTCGCCCGAGCCGGCAGACTGGGATCGTGCCGACTTCGCTGATTGGGTCGAGGACGTCGACCACGTGCGAGACGCTGCTGGTGCGGAGCGACCGGTGCTGTTGGGACACTCATTCGGCGGGATGATCGCCATCGAGTACGCCCTGCGATACCCCGAGCGGGTGGCGGGCGTCATCGTCTCGGCGACGGCACCCGCGCTGGATTTCGCGGAGCGCGCGATCGGGCGCGCCGTGGCTCGCGCCACGCCAGCACAAGCTGAGGCATTGGTCGCGGGACTGACGCAGCCGTTCGCGGACGATGCCGCGTTCTCGACGTTCTGCGCCACTGTCGTCCCGCTGTATTTCCATCGTCCGACGCCTGGGCTCGAAGCCGCACTCGCCCGCGTCCGGTTCCGCGCGGCCGGCTTCAATCGCACCATGCATCACTGGCTCCCGCAGCTCGATCTCACCCCTCGGCTCGGCGGGTTGCGCGTCCCGGTGCTGATCGCGTCGGGGACCGACGACTGGTTGTCGCCGCCGGACTGCGCTGCGGATCGGCTGGAGGCGGGGATTCCGCAGGTGACCCGCGTGGACTTCACCGCCAGTGGCCACTTTCCGTTCCTTGAGCAGCCGTCCCTGTTCCAACAGGCGCTGCTGAACTGGATGACGGCCCACGGCCTGTTGAGCGCGGAGCGGGCACGGTGACCGCGCCGCGCCTCTCTCGGGCCGACCTCGTCGCGATCCGCGCGGTGCAGGCGGTGATGCTCGCCCCCTTCCGCTTCGCCACTGCCGATGACTGGCGACGCGAGATCGCCCAGTCGCTCAAACCGCTGCTGGGCGCCGACAAGGTCACCGTGATCGTCCCGGTGAATGGTCGGTACTCGGCGTTCAGCGACGAGACCTCGGAGCATGAGCGCAACGCCTTCCCTACGCTCTCACTCCCCCTCGACCAGCGCTGGTCCATGTGGGAGCGCCTGACAGCGCTCGGGATGTGGTCCGGACGACGCGTGTGGGGGCCGTGGTACGCTGAGTATCTGCGGACGTCGTACCACAACGACTTCCTGGTCCCCGGCCGCTTCCATGACTCGATCGGCCTCGCCTGCAACGTCGGTCCCGGGCCGCAGCGACCCAACGCGGATTCCACTGCAGGGATCTGGCTGCACCATGACTCGCCGCGGGGGCCACGCTTCGGGGCACGCGGCGCTGAGATCCTCCGCCAACTGCTGCCCGCGTGGACCGCTGGCGCCGCGCTCTGGACGCAACTCGCGCGCCACCGCGCCGCGCTCGCGGCGCTCATCGATGGCATCGGTCTGCCCATCGTCCTGTTCTCGGAGTTCGGCGTGTCCGCGCACCACACGCCGGCGTTATGTCAGCTCCTCGCCGAGGAGCCGGACGCGCTGCCGCTCATGGCGGAGCTCGCGCAGATGGCGGGCGCCTTGGCGCACGGCCGGCGCGACGCGTGGGAGCCCGATGCGGCCCAGCGTGTGATCCGCACGCGCCGTGCGAGCTATCGGGCGCGCGCCAGCCTGGCCGACGCGGAACTGCTCGGCCCCGGGCCGATGGTGCTCGTGGCCGTGGAACGTGCTGGTCCGGACGCGCCATCGGCGGAGGCGCTGGTGGAGCGCTACGGGCTCACGCGGAGCCAGGCGGAGATCGCGGTGGATCTTGTGCACGGACTGGGCTACACCGCGATCGCCGACCGTCGCGGCTGCAGCGTCCACACCGTACGGCGCCACGCCGAGCAAGTGCGGGCGAAGGTCGGGGCGCACTCGATCGGCGAAGTCGTCGCCCGTCTCCATGCGCCCTTCGGACCGCCTCGCCCTCTGGAGGCGTTCGACCGCAGCGCCCCGTCGCGCTAGTACCCCAAGACCGGCGCCAACCAGCGCTCCACGTCGGCGACCGGCATCCCCTTCCGCCGCGCGTAGTCCTCCACCTGATCCCGTTCCACCTTGCCCACGCCGAAGTACTGCGCGTCGGGGTGCCAGAAGTACCAGCCGCACACCGCGGCCGTCGGGAGCATCGCATAGCTCTCCGTGAGCGTCACGCCGATACGCGCGGTCACGTCGAGCAGCGAGAACAGCGTCGCCTTTTCGGTATGGTCGGGGCACGCCGGGTAGCCGGGCGCTGGCCGGATGCCCTGGTATCGCTCGCGGATCAGGTCGCTATTGCTCAACGCTTCGTCGGGCGCATAGCCCCAGTGCGTGCGTCGCACCTGCTCGTGCAGCCACTCCGCGCCGGCCTCCGCGAGCCGGTCCGCGAGGGCCTTTGCCATGATCGCGCTGTAGTCATCGTGCACCGCCTCGAACCCGGCCACCAGCGCGTCGAGCCCGACACCGGCCGTGATGGTGAAGGCACCGAGCCAATCGGGCGCGCCCTGCTCGGCCGGTGCGACGTAGTCGGCGAGCGAGCGGTTGGGACGCCCGTCCTGGCGGAGCATCTGCTGACGCAGCATGTGCAGCGTCGCACACACCCGCTGCCGCGCCTCGTCCTCGTACAGCGTGATGTCCGCGCCATCGCTGCTGGCCGGGAAGAAGCCGACGACGGCGCGCGCGCGCAGCAGTTCCTCAGCGATGATCCGGTCCAGCATCGTCTGCGCGTCCGTCCACAGCGCCCGCGCCACCTCGCCGACCACGGCGTCCTCGAGGATCGCCGGATAGTGTCCCGCCAGCTCCCAGGTCTGGAAGAACGGCGTCCAATCGATGCGCTCCCGCAGCGCGCGGAGCGGCAGGTCCTCGAGGGTCCGCACGCCGCTGAATGACGGCTGCGGCACCGAGACGCTCCAATCCAGCCGCGCCCGGTTCCCCAGCGCGCTCTCGTACGTGGCCTTGGGCGTGGCCGCACTCCGCTCGGCGCGCCGGACGCGGATCTCCTCGTACTCCTGCCGTGTGCCGTCCAGAAAGCCGCCACGCTGCGTCTCACTCAGGAGCTGCGAGGCCACCCCGACCGCGCGGGACGCGTCGAGGACGTGCACCACCCCATGGGCGTACTGCGGTTCGATCTTCACCGCGGTGTGCACCTTGCTGGTCGTCGCCCCGCCGATCAGCAGGGGCGTCGTGAAGCCTTCGCGGGTCAGCTCGTCCGCGATGAAGCGCATCTCCTCGAGCGATGGCGTGATGAGCCCACTGAGCCCGATGAGGTCGGCGCCCTCACGCCGTGCCGCTTCGAGGATGGTCGCACAGGGCACCATCACGCCGAGGTCCACGACCCGGTAGTTGTTGCACTGCAGCACGACGCCCACGATGTTCTTGCCGATATCGTGGACGTCGCCCTTCACGGTCGCCAATACGATGGTGCCGGCCGGCTTGCTCCCGGCGGTCTTGCTGGCCTCGATGTACGGCACCAGGTGCGCCACGGCGCGCTTCATGACGCGCGCACTCTTCACCACCTGCGGCAGGAACATCTTGCCGGCGGCGAAGAGGTCGCCGACCACGTTCATGCCCTGCATCAGCGGCCCTTCGATGACCTCGATGGGGCGCTCGTACAGGTGACGGGCCTCCTCGACATCGTCCACCACGAACTGATCGATGCCGTGGACCAACGCGTGCACGATGCGCTCGGTCACCGGGGCGCTGCGCCAGCGGTCGTCCGCCACGGTGGTCCGCGCCGCGCCTCCCTTGTGCGCCTCGGCGATCTCGAGCAGACGGTCGGTGGCGTCGGGCCGCCGGTTGAGCACCAGGTCCTCGACCCGCTCGAGCAGCTCGGCCGGGATGTCCGTGTACACCGGCAGCGCGCCGGCATTCACGATCGCCATGTCGAGTCCCGCGCGGATCGCGTGGTACAGGAACACGGCGTGGATCGCTTCGCGCACGGGGTTGTTGCCCCGGAACGCGAAGGACACGTTGCTGACGCCGCCCGACACCCGGGCGTGGGGCAGCGTGCCCTTGATGGTGCGCGTGGCCTCGATGAAATCCAGCCCGTAGTTCGCGTGTGCCTCGATCCCGGTGCCGACCGCGAAGATGTTCGGGTCGAAGACGATGTCCTCCGGGGGGATGCCCGCCTGCACCAGCAATCGGTACGCCCGCGTGCAGATCGCGATCTTCCGCGCGGCGGTGTCGGCTTGGCCCGCTTCATCGAAGGCCATCACGATCATCGCCGCCCCGTAGCGCCGCAGCAGTGCGGCCCGCGCAAGGAACTCCGCCTCGCCGTCCTTGAGCGAGATGGAGTTGACGATGCCCTTGCCCTGCAGGTGTCGCAGCCCGACCTCGAGCACTGACCACTGCGAGGAGTCGAGGACGATCGGTACCCGTGCGATGGCCGGCTCGCTGGCGATCAGGTCAAGGAAGCGCGCCATCGCCGCCTCGGCGTCGAGCAGCCCTTCGTCGAAGTTGATGTCGAGCAGTTGCGCGCCTGCCTCGACCTGCTGCCGCGCGACACTGAGGGCCGCGTCGTAGTCGCCCGCCTTGATCAGGTCCGCGAAGCGCTTGGAGCCCGTGACGTTGGTGCGTTCGCCGATGTTGACGAAGGTGGTCGCCTCGTCGAACACGAAGGGCTCGAGCCCGCTGAGCCGCAGCGTGGGTGGCACGACTGCCGGCCGGCGCGGCGGCACGCCCGCGACGGCGGCCGCGATCGCCGCGATGTGCGCGGGGGTCGTCCCGCAGCAGCCGCCGACGATGTTGACGATGCCCGCCCGCGCGAACTCGCCGATGACGCGGGCCGTATACGCCGGCGTCTCGTCGTACGCGCCGAACTCGTTGGGCAGGCCGGCGTTCGGGTGCACGCTGACCAGGCACGGCGCGATGCGCGACAGCTCCTGCACGAAGGGCTTGAGGTCGGCGGCGCCCAGCGCACAGTTGAAGCCGATGCTCAGCGGCCGCGCGTGCATCACCGAATACCAGAACGCCTCGGCGGTCTGGCCGCTGAGCGTGCGCCCGGAGCGGTCGGTGATGGTGCCCGAGATCATCACCGGCACCCGTTCGCCGCGCGCGGCGAACAGTTCGTCGATCGCGAACAGCGCGGCCTTGGCGTTGAGCGTGTCGAAGATGGTCTCGACCATCAACAGATCGGCGCCGCCATCGAGCAAGCCGCGCGCTGACTCGTGGTAGGCGGCGCGCAGGCGCTCGAAGTCCACGTCGCGGCGGCCGGGGTCGCTGACGTCGGGCGACAGCGACGCCGAGCGCGTCGTGGGCCCGAGGATACCGGCGACATAGCGCGGCCGCGTGGGGTCGTCGTGCTCGAAGGCGTCGGCCACGGCCCGGGCGAGACGCGCCCCCTCGGACGACAGCTCGTAGGACAGCGCCTCCATCCCGTAATCGGCCAGGGAGATGGCCTGCGCACTGAACGTGTTGGTCTCGACGATGTCCGCGCCGGCCGCGAAATAGGCGGCGTGCAAGCCCTGCACCAGGTCAGGCTGGGTGAGGATCAGCAGGTCGTTGTGGCCGCGCAGGTCCGTGGGCCAGTCGGCGAACCGTGTGCCGCGGTAGTCGGCCTCCACGAGCCCGTAACCCTGGATCATCGTGCCCATCCCACCATCGAGCAGGAGGATGCGCTCGGCCAGCAGCGGATCGAGCAGCGCCAGCCGCTCCGCGCGGGTGCGCCGCGGCGCGACCGGCGGACGGCTCCAGCGCGCGGGCAGGGCCGCGCCGCTCATGACGCCCGCGGGCGCAGCCCGAGGATGTGACAGATCGCGTACGACAGATCGGCGCGGTTCAACGTGTAGAAGTGGAAGTGGTGCACCCCCTGCGCCGCCAACTGCTGGCACTGTTCCGCCGCCACCGTCGCGGCGACGAGCTTGCGGGTCTCCGGGTCCTGCTCGAGGCCTTCGAACACCCACGCCATCGACGCCGGGATGCTCGCCCCCGTCTGTGCGGCGAACTTGCGCATCTGCACGAAGTTCGTGACCGGCATGATGCCCGGGATGATGGGAATGCTGATCCCCGCCCGGCGCGCCCGCTCGACGAAGCGGAAGTACACGGTGTTGTCGAAGAAGAACTGCGTGATGGCCTGCGTGGCGCCGGCGTCGACCTTGCGCTTGAGATTGTCGAGGTCCGCGTGCAATGAGGGTGCCTCGGGATGCCCCTCGGGGTAGGCGCTCACCGTCACCGCGAAGTCGTGCCGCGCCCGGAGGCCGCGCACCAGATCGACCGCATAGGGGTAGCCCTCGGGGTGCGGCGTGTAGCCCGCGCCGCCGGCCGGCGCATCACCGCGCAGGGCGACCACGTGCCGCACGCCCGCAGCCCAGTACTCGTCGGCCACCGCATCGACCTCGGCGCGGCTCGCGCTCACGCAGGTGAGATGCGCCGCAGGGACCAGCGTCGTCTCGTCGAGCAGCCGCCGGACGGTGCGGTGCGTGCGCTCGCGCGTGGAGCCTGCGGCCCCGTACGTGACCGAGACGAAGCGTGGCGCGAGGGGCGCCAGGCGCTGGATGGACGCCCAGAGCGTCGCCTCCATCTCGGGCGTGTTCGGTGGGAAGAACTCGAACGAGACCGAGAACGGCTCGAGGATGGCCGCCGACGTCATTCCGGACTGCCCTGCATAGAAAAAGCCCCTCAGCGCGTGGCCTGGGGCCGGCGCTTTAGCTGATTGTTTAACGTGGCCGCAAGTTGCCTGAAATCGCCACGGTGCATCGGTTGTCCTTGAAACATCATCGGGTCGGGCGCGCATCGCAAGCGCCCGGTGCCGCGCCTAGATCAGCCGGATCAGGAAGGACTCGAGGAGCCGCAGGAGGAAGTACGCGGCGATCGGCGACAGGTCGATCATGCCGAGCGTGGGCAGCACCGAGCGGATCGGCAGCAGCAGGGGATCCGTCAGCGCCGTTGCGATGCGGACCAGGCCGCGGTAGGGATTCACCTGGAGCCACGACGCGATCACGCGGGTCAGCAGGGCGAGGTACAGCACCCCGAAGGTCCACGAGAGTGCCAGCCGCGTGATCCCGCGCATGCCATTGTCGAGGGCCCACGCCACCCCCATCAGCTGGCCGCGGACGAAATCGAGGGCCGAGAGGACGATGACCCCGCCGATCACGAACGCGGCGAGGGTCCACCACGGGGCGCTGGCCGCTGACCCGCCGGCGCGGACGACGCGGCGCTCGACCGGGCCGATCAGGGGCCCGGCCAGCTGCCGGGCCAGCTTGGCGGGCGGCGAGAAGGGGGAGAGACGACGCGAGCGGACCCCCCACTCGACCGCGCAGAGTGCCCCGGTCACCACGGCCCCGCTGAAGAAGGCGAGGCGGGCGACGCCGAGAGCGCCGTCGAAGAGCCACAGCAGAGAGTCCACCCCTGAAAGGTACTGCCCCGGGGGGACCGGCGGTGCCGGCGCGGGTGGGGAGTGACCAGAGTGGGGGTCACCGGGTAGTATGGTTGGCGTGACTGTGATCGCCACCATCCGTTCAGCCGCGGGGGACCGTGACTGAGATCGAGACCCAGATCATCCTCGACGCCCAAGCCGGGGACGGCCGGGCGTTCGCGCGGATCGTGGATCACTATCACGCCCGGTGTTTGCGTTTTGCCCAGCAGATGTTGCTGAGCAGCGAGGACGCCGAGGAAGCGGTGCAGGACGCGCTGGTGCGGGTGTTCGACGCGCTGCCGCGTTTCGACACCTCGATGCGGTTCGAGCCGTGGCTGTTCCGGATCCTCGCGAACCGGTGCCGGACGGCTCGGGGGCGGCGGCGGCGTCACGACACGGTGGTGTCGTACATGGAGACGGCGCCGGACATCGCGGTGCAGGGCGAGGGGGATGGGATCGCCGACGAGGAGCTGTGGGCGGTGCTGGGGTCGTTGACGGTGGAGCAGCGGGAGGCCTTCCTGCTGCACCATGTCGAAGGAATGGGGTACGACGATATGTCGGCGGCAACCGGTGTGGGGGTCTCCGCACTCAAAATGAGAGTCAAGCGCGCGACCGACATCCTGCGGTCCCGCCTGCTGGAGGTGTATCGTGGATCGTGAAGCCGAACGTCCGGACGAACTGATCAGCGCCGTGGTGGCGCGCTTGCGGCACTTGCCGTCGAGCGATCCGCGGGCGCGTGCGGCCATTCTGGCCCGGGTGCGCGGGCGGCGCCCGTCGCCGTGGCGGGCCGCCTTGGCGTGGTTCTGGCAGCCCTCGGTCCCGGCTGCGGCCCTCATTGGGACCGCCGTGATCGCGGTGGCCGTGGGCTACTCGGCGCGAGCCGTGGTCGGCCCCACCTCGGCCGTGCTCACCATCGACGCCGAGCCGCGGCCCGCGCTGACGCCCGTGCTGGACGACCGATCGGCGCCGCGCTTGGTCCCGACCCAGTTCATCCTCGATGCCCCGGATGCATCGCGGGTGACCTTGGTCGGCGCGTTCAACGACTGGGCTCCTGAGGCGACCCCCTTGGTCGCCGCCGGCGCGCGCGGCGTGTGGACGGTGTCGGTGCTGCTGCCGCCGGGTCGCCACGAGTACGCCTTCGTCGTCGATGGCGTGCGCTGGACGCCCGACCCGAGGGCCCCTCAGGTCGCCGATCCTGACTTCGGGCGCTCGAATTCTGTCGCTATGGTGGCTGAGCAATGATGCTTCGTCGATTGTCTTTGTTGGTCGCGCTCTCGCTGGCGGCAACTGCCGCTCACGCGCAGGGTCGGGTCTCGTCAGAGATGCTGCGAGCCGACGCCGCGCTCGCCTACGAGCTCGATCGTGCGGTCGCGCTCGGACTCCCGCTGGCGCCGCTCGAGGCCAAGGCCCGTGAGGGATACCTCAAGGGGGCGGGCACCGTGCGCGTGCGCGAGGTGGTGCGTCAGCTGACGGACCGCATGGTCGAGGCCCGAGACGCCTTGGCGCCGGTCCACTCGGCGAACGAGATCCTCGAAGGGGCGAAGGCCCTGCAGCAGGGTGTGCCGGCGAGTGTCCTGCGCTCGCTGCGCGCGACGCAGCGCGAGCGCTCGCTCGAGGTCTCGCTCGGGGTGCTGACCGAGCTCGTGGTCCGGAAGGTGCCGGTGCAGCGTGCGGCGGCCGAGGTGACCAAGATGTTGCAGCGCAATGTGTCCGAGACGATCCTCATCGCGTTCGGGCGCGGCGTGCAGGGCGATATCTCGGCGGGGCTTGCCCCGACGGTCGCTTTGGATATTCGTTCGCGGGGTGTCCTCTCGCTTCCGCAGCTTCCGCTCGCCGGCGCCGTCCTGTCGCCGCCCCCGCGCTGAGCGCCTTGCGCCGCTGCTGCTTGCAGCGGCGCTGATGCTCGGCTGGGCGGCGACCGCCGGCGCCCAGCTCGACTGGCGGGGCGAGCTCGGCGCGACGCGGGTGGAACCGTCCACCACGACCCAGCGCGACGCGCTCTTCGCATCCGGGTTCATCCAACAGACCATCGGCCCGGTCACGCCCCTGCTGAGTGCGGCGGCGACCATCGCGGGCGACTCGGTGGCGGCGGCGCAGATGATCCTGGCGGCGACCGCCCTCCCTCCGTGGAGCGTGCGCCTCCCGATCGACATCGGGGCGCTGGTCGCGCTCTACGGCATCGCCGCCGGTGACCGCGGCACCTCCCGCTCGGGCTTCGTCCGGCAGCATGTGCTCACCGACCGCGGTGGCTACTGGTTGGGTGGGTCCGTCGCCCAGACCGAGCGTGAACGTCCGTACGCATCGAATGCCCTTGAGCTCGGCGTCTGGCGCGCGCTGGGCCTGCTGCGCCTGACGGCCACCGCGAGCACGGTGCAGTCGGGCGACCGCGATGTGTTCCGGAACTCACTGCCCGTCAGCGACCCGTCGGCCGCCAAGGTCCGCGTCGTCGATGCGACCCTGATCGGCCGGGCCGGGGGGGATCGGGTCGATGTCGAGGGGGTCATCGGGATGCGCTACGGCATCGTCGGCTTCGGCGGCCGGCGCGACTTCGGCCTGCTCTCGGTCGCGGTGCGGACCATCAGCGATGCGTACATCGTGGTGAGCAGCGGCAGTCAACTGGCCGACCCCCTGCGCGGGACGCCCGAGTGGCGCTTCGTGTCGCTGGGCCTGCGATTCGCCAGCGATGCCGCTGACGGGCGGGTACGGCGCTCCCGCCTCGGTCCCTTGGTGGCCGTCGAGCGCGTCTCCGACGCCGAACTCCTCGTGGTCATCGCGGCGCCGATGGGGGCCCGGCGCGTCGAGATCAAGGGCAGCATGACGGACTGGCTCCCCGTGGAGTCGGTGCGCGCCGACCGTGGCTGGGGCGTGCGGGTGCCCTCGGTGACGGGGGCGCATCAAATCCAGGTCCGGGTCGACGGCGGCGCGTGGCGAGTCCCAGCGAACCTGCCGGTCGTCGTCGATGAGTACGGGGCGCGCTCGGGCCTGATCGTCATTCCCGACCGCGCCCGGTAGCGTTGCTGCGGTTCGGGCGACAAGTTCCCGCGTGTCCACTTCACTCTGAGCGATCCGCGCATGCTTTCTCGCCGTGATGCCGTCCGTTCCCTGCTCGGGGCCGGGGCCGCACTTCCGATGCTCCGTGGTTCGGCCTTCGCGGCGCTGGCCGACGCCGAGGTCGTGGCCGATGGTCGCTCGGCACAGGCGCTGGTGGACGACGAGGCCTTCTGGGGGTCAGTGCAGCGGGCCTTCGACATCGACCGCACGCTGATCAACCTGAACAACGGCGGGATCTCGCCGTCGCCGACCCACGTGGTCGAGCAGATGATCCGCGACATCCGCTTCGTCAATGCGCTGCCGGTGGAGCACAACTGGCGGGTGCTGGAGCCGCGGATGGAGGCCACCCGCCGCGAGTTGGCGGCGCTGTTCGGCTGCGGCAGCGACGAGATGGCGATCGTGCGCAATGCCAGCGAGGCCCTGGAGACGATGATCTTCGGGGTGGACCTCCATCGCGGCGACGAGGTGTTGATCACCAACCAGAACTACGGGCGGATGATCACCTCGTGGGAGCAGCGTGAGCGCCGCGACGGCATCGTGCTGAAGCAGATCTCGTTCCCGGTCCCGCTGACGAGCGACGCGGACTTCGTGCGGCGCATCGAGGCCGCGATCACGCCGCGCACCAAGGTGATCGAACTCACGCACATCACGAATCTCACGGGGCAGATCCTGCCGATCCGCGATGTGGTGCGGCTGGCACGTCCCCGCGGGATCGCTGTGTTCGTGGACGGGGCGCATGCCTTCGCGCACTTCCCCTTCGAGCGCGACGACCTCGAGTGCGACTACTACGGCACCTCGCTGCACAAGTGGCTGCACGCGCCCATCGGCGCGGGGTTCCTCTATGTGCGCAAGGACCGCATCCCGACGCTATGGTCGCTGTTCGGCAGCAGTGCGGCGCAGACGGGTCTCATCAAGAAGTACGAGGAGATCGGCACGCACCCGCAGGCCAACTTCAACGCGGTGTCGACGGCCATCGCCTTCCATCACACGCTGGGGGCCGACCGCAAGATCGCGCGCCTGCGCTGGCTACGGGACCGCTGGGCGAACGCGGTGCTCGGGCTGGGCGATCGCGTGCGCGTCCTGACGCCGCTCGGGCCCGACGTGGGCGGTGCGATCGCGCTGGTGTCGATCGACGGGCTGGAGCCGGGGGCGCTCGGGGGCTGGCTGTTGTCGAAACATCAGATCGTCACCACGCCCATCGTGCACCCCGAGTTCAGCGGGCTCCGCATCACCCCGAACATCTACACGCAGCCGCGGGAGTTGGACGTGTTCGTCGATCGCATCGGGCTCGCGCTGCGCCGGGGGCTGAGCTGATGGCCGCGCGCCCGGCCACCAAGCCGTTGGTCTCGGCGCTGCCGCCCCGCAAGGCTGGCGAGGTGCGCTATTGGCTGCTCAAGCAGGAGCCCGAGGCCTTCTCGTTCGACGATCTGCTGCGTGCCCCCAAGCGCACGACCTGCTGGGACGGGGTGCGCAACTACCAGGCGCGGAACTACATGCGCGACCACATGGCCGTGGGCGATCAGGCCTTCTACTACCACTCGAACGCCGAGCCACCGGGGATCGCGGGCATCTGCGAGATCGTCCGCGCCGCCTACCCGGATCACACGGCCTTCGACCCGGCCGACGATCACTTCGACGAGCGCTCCGACCCCGATGCGCCGACCTGGTACATGGTCGATGTGCGCGCCCTGGAGGCCGTCGATCCAGTGTTCCCGCTCGAGACGCTCCGCACGCTGCCCGGGCTCGACGGCATGCTGCTCCTGCAGCGCGGGTCGCGCCTCTCGGTGCAGCCCGTGACGGCCGCGCACTGGAAGCGCATCCGCGCCGCGATCGCCAAGCGCTGAGGCCGGCATCGCCGCGGGTCGCCGGCGGCCCGCCGCGCCGCGCGACCCCTAGGGCGGCGGTTCGCGCAGGATCTCGTCGCCGATCGCCACCACGGCATCGATCAGCGCATCGAAGTCCGCGTCGCTGCTCCGATGGTTGGTGTTCGCACAGCGGATGGCGTAGCCCCGCGGCAGGGTCGTCCCGCTCGGGAGGGCGATGCCGCGCTCCTGCACCCGGAGCAGGATCTCGCGGTTCACGTCGTCGAGGCGCGCGGGCGCGAGCGCGGGCGGCGCGTAGCGGAAGTTCATGACGTTCAGCGGCGCCGGCGCGAGCAGTTCGAGCGAGGGATGCGCGGCGATGCGTGCCACGGCCCGCTGCACCTGTTCGATGTTGCGCTCGATGTGCGCCGCCCAGGTGTCCACGCCGAACGCGCGCATCGACATCCACACCTTCAGGGCCTTGAAGGCCCGTGACAGCTCGACGCCGCGATCGGCGTGATAGAACCCCACATGGGCCGTGGCACCGCGGGTCTCGACGGCGAGGTACGGCGCGGTGACCGAGAAGGTCCCGCGTAGATCCCGGTCGTCGCGGACCAAGGCGACCGCGATGTCGAAGGGCAGATAGCCCCACTTGTGCAGGTCGAAGGCCAGCGAGTCGGCGCGCGACATCCCGCGCACGACACCCGCGTGCGCGCGCGTCAGCGCGACCAGCGCCCCGAAGGCGCCGTCCACATGGAACCAGAGCTGCTCACGCGCGCAGAGGTCGGCCAAGGCCTCGAGGTCGTCGGTCGCTCCGGTGTTGACGGTCCCGGCGGTGCCGACCACGCAGATGGGACGGTGCCCCGCGGCCCGGTCGGCGCTGAGCATGGTCTGGAGCTCGCCCAGGTCGATGCGGAAGTCCGCGTCGACCGGCACACGACGGAAGGCCGCTGCGCCCAAGCCGAGCAGCTCGCAGGCCTTCTTGAGCCAGGAGTGCGTCTCGACGGATCCGTACACCAGCAGCCGCTGTGGTGCCGCGATGAGCCCGTCGTGGCGCACATCGATCCCGCTGCGCATGTGCCGCGCGACGGCGAGTCCGATGACGTTCGCCATCGTGCCGCCCGTCTGCAGGATGCCACCGGCGGTGTCGGGGAACCCCATCAGCTCGGCGAACCAGCGCGTCACCGTCTGCTCGACGAGGACCGGGGCTTGATCGAAGCCGCCGACGTTGGGGTTCAGCGACGATGCCAGATAGTCCGCGAGCGCCGCGAACGGGGTCCCGTTGCCCCGCACCCATCCCCACGAGCGCGGATGCAGGTTGCCGCTCGGGTACGGGCGCACGAGACTCGCGTAGTCCGTGTAGGCCTGCTCGGGGCCGACGCCGGTGCGCGGCAACGTCTCGGTGAGCAGCGCCTCGCGCGTGGACACGGGGATCGGCTGCCACGGCGCGGTGTCCCTGATACCGCGGACGTGGTCGATGGTGTCGTCAACGACGCGATGGGCGAAGGCCCGGAAGGCCTCCCAGTCGTCGGGATCGAGCGGGGGAATGGGGTGGTCGGTCACCCGCGAAAGTTGTACTGATGGCGGGCGCGGTGCATACTGGGGGGGCGCCCCATCCGTCGTCGTTCCCCGCGTCCCCTCTGCCCATGTCCCTGCGCCTGCCTGCTCCGCTGACCCGCGCGCTGTCGCTGGCCCTTCTGCTGGGCGCGATGGCCGCGCCGGTCCGGGCTCAGCTGCCCACACAGCTCGCCGATTCGACCTACTGGCGGCTCATCACCGAGTTCTCCGAGCCCGGCGGCTACTTCCGCTCCGAGAACTTCGTGTCGAACGAGACCGCGTGGCAGATGGTCATCCCCGACCTGCTGGGTCGCTTCGCCCCGGGCGGCGCCTACATCGGCGTCGGACCGGAGCAGAACTTCACGTACATCGCGAACTTCGAGCCGGCGCTGGCGTTCATCGTCGATATCCGCCGCCAGAACCTCGTGCAGCACCTGATGTACAAGGCCATCGCCGAACTCTCGGCCGACCGTGCGGAGTTCATCTCGCGGCTGTTCGCGCGTCCGCGGCCGGCGGGCCTCACCCCCGAGATGTCCACGGCCGACCTGCTCGTGCAGTTCGCGCCGGTGCGTCCCGACTCGGCGCTGGTGCGTCAGACCTACGAGGCCATCGTCCGGCAGCTCACGGTGACGCGCGGGTTCCCGATCGCGGCCGAGGATCTCGCGTCGCTGGAGTACGTGCTCTACACCTTCTACGGGGCGGGCCCGGCGGTGACCTACTCCACGAACCAGCGCGGCGGTGGCGGCTTGGGGATGTCGCGTGGCATGCCGAGCTTCTTCGAGCTCATGGTGCAGGACGATGGGGCGGGGATGAACCGGGCCTTCCTGGGGAGCGAAGCGCTGTACCAGCGCTTCCGCGACTATCACCGGCGCAACGCGATCGTGCCGGTCACCGGGAACTTCGCCGGGCCCGATGCGCTGCGGCGGGTCGGGGAGTACGTGCGCGCCCACAACGCCGTCGTGAACGTGTTCTACGTCTCGAACGTGGAGCAGTACCTGTTCCAGCAGGGCGACGAGTGGTTCCGCTTCTACACGACCGTCGGCACGCTGCCCACGGACAGCGCGAGCGTGTTCATCCGGTCGGCGACCAATCGCGGGTTCTCGAACGGGTATCGGAACGGCTCGCTGATGACGCAGTACTACGCCTCGATCGAGGAGACGGTGCGGCTGTTCCGACAGGGCGCCCTGCTGCGCTACAACGACGTGATCATGATGTCTCGGTGATGGGCGTCGCGACCCACCAGGTGATGTCCCAGGGATCGCGGATGACGCCCAAGCGATCGTCACCGCTGGCCGAGTCGGCGACGGGGCGGATGAGCGTCGCGCCGGCGGCGAGTGCGCGGGCGATCGTCGCGTCGCAGTCCGGCACGCGGCAGTAGAGACTGGTCGCGGAGGCGGCGACCTCGGGGGTCGCCTCCGCCATCATGATGCGGGCGCTGCCGATGCGCGATTCGGCATGGTGGATCGAGCCGTCAGGGCGGTGGACGCGTGCGACCTCGCGCCCGTCGAACACATCGTGGATGAACGCGATGAGTCCGGCGACATCGCGCGCGACGACGTACGGCTCGACGGTGGGGCGCACCGGCGGCGCGACGAAGGGGCGTGGGCCCGGGGGCTCCGGTTCGACCCATCCGGCGGAGTGCAGGGCCGCCTCGCGCGTGGGATGCGTGCGCCGGTGCGAGGCTTCCCACAGGCCACCGACGAGCGTCCCGATGGCCAAGCCGAGGATGCCGCCGCAGATCGCCCCGATGACCGTGATGCCCGCGAACTTGGTCATGGCGCCGACGAAGTCGCCCGCCTCGAATCCGTCCGCGAGCACGCGCCACGCCGCCGCGCCGGTGACGAACCAGCCGATGATGAAGCAGGTGTAGGCGCTCGCGTCCTTGATCGTGGCGCGTCGGGAGGCGTAGTACTCTGACAGGGAGCGCTCCGGGAAGTGCGGGTTGGACCACCGAGCCACCGGCTGCCCGAACTTAGCACCGCGGCGCCCGCTCGGCGCACTGCGGAGCCTGCTTGGCGCCGCGGAGCCTGCTCGGTGCACCGCGGAGCCTGCTCGGTTAAATTTCAGGGATGACGTCTCTGCGTGCGATCCTCCCAGTGGCGGTGGCGCTGGTCGCGTCGGTCGGTGCCAGCGGCCCGCTCCCGGCGCAGGCCGCGTCCGCGCACAGTGCGGCGGACACGCGGTTCATGCAGGAGATGATCGGCCACCACGCGCAGGCGCTGGAGATGGCCGCGCTGGTCGAGGCCCGGACCACGTCGACGGCGATCCGGTTGCTGGCGGAGCGGATCCAGGTCTCCCAGACCGACGAGATCGCCTGGATGAAGGAGTGGCTGACCGACCGCGGCGAGCCGTTGCCGGACCCGCATGCCCACCACGGCGGCCACGCGACCATGCCCGGCATGCTGCGCCCCGCGCAGATGGAAGCGCTGCGGGCGGCCCGCGGCGAGGCGTTCGAGCGGCTGTTCCTCGAGGGCATGATCCAGCACCACGAGGGCGCCCTCGTCATGGTCGCCGAGTTGCTGCGCACGCCGAGCGCCGCGCAGGAGGCGGCGACGGCGCACTTCGTCGCAGAGGTCGACTCGGACCAACGCATGGAGATCGCGCGGATGCGCGCGATGTTGTCGAAGATCCCCTGACCACCCCCCACCTGAGCATGATGCTTCGTACTTCGCTGCGGTCGTTGGCCGCCACGCTCGTCCTGTCCGCGTCGCTGGCCGAGGCGCAGGATCCCCGCGCGACGCTGGCCCCGGGCTATCTGGATGCCGGGAGCGCGATCCGGCACATGGAGCTGCTCTCGAACCGGCCGCGGCCCGACGGGTTCTTCAACCCGAGCAACATCGGCGACCTCGGCGCGGCGAACACCGACTTCGCGTTCCGCGGCAGCACCGTGTTCCTCGGGAACTTCTCGGGCTTCCAGATCTGGGACGCCAGCGACCCCAAGGCGCCGACGTTGATCACGGCGTTCCGCTGCCCCGGTGGGCAGGGGGATGTCTCGGTGCACGGCAACCTGCTGTTCATGTCCGTCGAGGCGGGGAACGGCCGCGTGGATTGCGGCGCGCAGGGTGTGACGGCGCCGTCGAGCCCGGAGCGCTTCAAGGGCGTGCGCATCTTCGACATCAGCGATCTCAAGGCCCCGAAGCAGGTCGCGGCGGTGCAGACCTGCCGCGGCTCGCACACGCACACGCTGGTGCCCAAGCCGGGCGATGCGGAGCGCATCTACGTGTACGTGCAGGGCACGTCGGGTGTCCGTCCGGAGACGGAGCTGGCCGGCTGCACCGGCGGCGACCCGTCCGAGAATCCGAACACGGCGCTGTTCCGCATCGAGATCATCGAGGTGCCGCTGGCGCGGCCGCAGGAGGCGCGCATCGTGAACGCGCCGCGCATCTTCGCCGACCGCGCGACCGGCAACATCGCGGGTCTGTGGATGGGGGGCGCGCACGGTGAGGGCACGCAGCGTACCTCGGTGACCAACCAGTGCCACGACATCACGGTGTATCCCGAGATCGGGCTGGCCGCCGGTGCCTGCTCGGGGAACGGGATCCTGCTCGATATCCGCGACCCGGCCAACCCGACGCGCATCGACGAGGTCATCGACGCCAACTTCGCGTACTGGCACTCGGCGACGTTCAGCAACGACGGCAAGACGGTGATCTTCACCGACGAGTGGGGCGGCGGGACGGCGGCACGCTGCCGCGACACCGACCGGCCGGAGTGGGGCGCGAACGCGATCTTCGCGATCGGCGCCGACCGCAAGATGACCTTCAAGGGCTACTACAAGATCCCCGTGCCGCAGACGGCGCAGGAGAACTGCGTGGCGCACAACGGGTCGCTGGTGCCGGTGCCGGGGCGCGACATCTTCGTGCAGGCCTGGTATCAGGGTGGCATCTCGGTCACGGACTTCACCGACCCCACCAAGGTCCAGGAGATCGCGTACTTCGATCGCGGCCCGATGGCGGCCGATCGCCTGTACACCGGCGGGTTCTGGTCGGCGTACTGGTACAATGGCCTGATCTACGGATCCGAGATCGGCCGGGGGCTCGACATCCTCGCGCTGACGCCGAGCGAGTTCCTGTCGGAGAATGAGCTGGCCGCGGCCAAGCTGGTGCAGGAGCAGACGGTGAACCCGCAGTTGCAGACGCGAATCGTGTGGCCGGCGCACCCGTCGGTGGCCAAGGCGTATGTCGATCAGCTCGCGCGCGGCACGTCGGTGCCGGCGGCGGATCTGGCGAACTTCCGCAATCTGCTGAACGGCGCGGAGCGCTTCAGCGGCACGCAGAAGCAGTCGGCCTACAACCAGCTCGCGGGGCAGGCGTCGTCCTGGGCGGGTCGGGCGACGGGCAAGGACGCGGAGCGCTTGACCGCGCTGGCCAGCACGTTGCGGGCGATCGGCGCGGCGCGCTGATCGCGAACCGCGACCCCGCCGGCCGAGCCTTTCGCTCGGTCGGCGGGACCACGGCCCTCAGGTCCAGGAGCACATGAGGGGCACCCGCAGCGCACCCCTCGCGCTGGGAGGGCCCCGTGGGCGAACTTCAAGGCATCCCCGCTCCGGACCACACCTGATGATGCTCGCCCGCTCGCTGCTGCTCACTGCCATCGTCGTCGCGCCCCTCGGCGCGCAGTCACCGACCGCCACGCCCGTGTTCGCGAACGGGATGGCCCAAGTCGTGCCGGCGTTCGCCGATTCCTCCACCTGGATCCGCGAACAGCTCTGGGTCGAGACCAGCTTCGACACCGACGGTGACGGCAAGCCGGACCGCGTACACGTGACCGTGACGCGCCCGCGGCAGACGGCCGAAGGGCTCAAGGTGGCGGCGGTGTACGAGACCAGTCCGTATTTCGCGGGGACCGCGAACGGTCGGCAGATCCTGTGGGATGTGAAGCAGGAGGTCGGCGCGGTGCCGCCGCCGCGCACGCAGTTCCCTGAGGCGCCGTACCGCGAAGGACGCACGCGCATCAGCGAGTCGCACGTGCGCGACTGGGTGCCACGCGGCTTCGCGGTGGTCCATTCGGAGTCGCCGGGCACGGGCTACTCGCAGGGCTGCCCCACGGTGGGCGGGGCGAACGAGGCGTTGGCACCCAAGGCCGTGATCGATTGGATCAATGGCCGGGCCAAGGGCTACACCGCGCCGGTCGGCGGTAGGGAGGTCCGCGCGGATTGGGCGACCGGCAAGGTCGGCATGACGGGCACCTCGTACAACGGGACACTGCCGTTGGCGGCCGCGACGACGGGCGTGGATGGGCTGGCAGCGATCATCCCTGTCGCGCCCAACACCTCGTACTACCACTACTACCGCTCGAACGGCCTGGTGCGGCACCCTGGGGGCTGGCTGGGCGAGGACATCGACTCGCTGTGGGATTTCATCGCCAGTGGTGATCCTGCGAAGCGTGCCTACTGCAAGGCGACGTATCGGCAGGGCGAACTGCTCGCCCATCATGACCGGCAGACCGGCGATTGGAACGCATTCTGGGCGGGGCGCGACTATGTGCGGCAGCTCGACTCGCTGAAGGCCGCCGTGCTGATGGCGCATGCGTTCAACGACTGGAACGTGATGCCAGAGCACTCGGCGCGCGTGGTCGAGGTGCTCAAGCGGCGCGGCATCCCGGTGCAGCAGTACTACCACCAGGGCGGGCATGGGGGGGCACCGCCGCTCGACATGATGAACAAGTGGTTCTCGCGCTACCTGTACGACGTGCCGAACGGGGTGGAGAACGACCCCAAGGCCTGGATCGTGCGCGAGGGCGTGGATCGTCTGCAGCCTACGGCGTACGCGGACTATCCGAACCCGGCGGCCGAGCCGGTGATCCTCGTGCCCACAGCCGGCGGGCGTACGGTGGGTGGCCTCATGTCGACCCCGGCTGGGCCGCAGCCTCGCGAGACGCTGGTAGACGATGTCGCCCTGAGTGGCGGCGAACTCGCGGCGCTCGCGGAGTCGCCGAACCGCCTGCTGTACGCCACGCCCGAGCTGCGCGAGCCGCTGCACCTCTCGGGCACCGCGAGCATCACGATCCGGGTGGCCTCGAGCAAGCCGGCCGCGAATCTCTCTGTGTGGTTGGTCGCGCTGCCGTGGACGCCGGGTCGCAATGCGGCGGCGACCGAAGCGGCGAACGTCATCACGCGGGGCTGGGCCGATCCGCAGAACGCCAGCTCGATCGAACGGGGAACTCCGCTGACCCCCGGGGAGTTCCGCCGGCTGTCGTTCACGTTGCAGCCCGATGACCAGATCATCCCGGCCGGGAAGCGCATCGCCCTGATGGTGATGTCGAGCGACAAGGAGTTCACGCTGTGGCCGCAGGCGGGCACGGAACTGACGATCGATCTCGACGCGACGTCGATCACCATCCCGGTCGTCGGGGGGGTGGAGGCGCTGCGGCGCGCGACCGCCCGGTAGTCGTCTTGCCTGTCCGCCATCCACCCTCCGCGACGCTGAGCCTGCGATGAAGCTCATCACGGCAGTGATCCGTCCAGAGCGTCTGGCTCTGGTCAAAGAAGCCCTGTTCCGCGCCGGCATCACCGGCTTGTCGATGTGGCGCGTGACAGGCCACGGCGGCGAACAGGAGGTCGTCCAGCACTATCGCGGGACCACGGTGGTGCACGACTTCCGCGAGAAGATCCGCCTCGAGATGGCGGTCTCCGATGGCTTCGTCGATGCCGCGATCGACGCGATCGTGGAGGGCGCGCGCACCGGCGAGGTGGGCGACGGCAAGATCTTCGTGCAGCCGATCGAACAGGTGATCCGCATCCGCACCGGCGACCGTGATGGGTCGGCCCTGACCGCCATCAACGCGGAGGCGGTGCAACGCAAGTCGATCGCGTTCCGGGCCATCGTGGAGGACGAGTGATGGCGGGCATCGACGCGGGCAACACGGCGTGGCTCCTGACCTCGGCGGCGCTGGTGCTCGTCATGTTCCCGGGGCTCGCGTTCTTCTACGGCGGGCTCAGTCGATCGCCGAGCGTGCTCAACACGCTCATGATGACCATCGCGGCGCTGGGGGTCGGGACCGTGTTGTGGGTGTTGGTCGGGTATTCGCTCGCATTCGCCCCCGGGTCCCCGTGGTTGGGAGGACTGGGGTTCGCCGGCTTCCAGCACGTTGCTGGCGCACCGAACGCGACCTATGTCGACGGGGTCCCGCATATCCTCTTCGCGGTCTTCCAGGGCCTGTTCGCCGCGATCACCATCGCGCTGATCTCGGGTGCGGTCGTGGAGCGCATGCGCTTCGTCGCGTTCCTCGCGTTCATCGCGCTCTGGTCCCTGCTGGTGTACGCGCCGTTGGCGCACTGGGTGTGGGGCGATGGCGGATGGATCCGCGAGACTGGTGCGCTGGATTTCGCCGGCGGGACCGTCGTGCACATCTCGGCGGGCGTGGCGGCGGTGGTCGCGGCCGTGATCCTGGGACGCCGTCGCGACTTCGGCCGCACGGCGTTCGTCCCGCACAACGTGCCCTTCGTCGTGCTCGGTGCCGGACTGCTGTGGTTCGGCTGGTTCGGCTTCAACGGAGGCTCGGCGCTCGGGGCGAGTGACATCGCCGCCACTGCGTTCGCGACCACGCACGTCGCCGCAGCGGCCGGTGTGCTGGCATGGATCACGCTCGACTCGCTGTGGCACCGGCACGCCACGGCGGTCGGCGCGGCCACGGGTGCGGTCGCCGGGCTCGTGGGCATCACGCCGGCCGCTGGCTTCGTGACGCCGCTCGCCGCGCTCGGTATCGGTGCCTGCGGGTCGGCGGCGGCGTTCCTTGCGATCCGCGTGCGGTCGCGCTCCCGCATCGATGATGCGCTCGATGTCTTCGCCTGTCACGGTGTGGCGGGTATCGTCGGGGCGGTGCTGACCGGGGTGTTCGCGTCGAAGACCGTGAATCCGGCCGGGGCCGATGGTCTGCTGGCCGGAGGGGGTGTCGGGCTCTTGGGCGTTCAGATCACCGCTGTCCTCGCGGCCATGGTGTACGCGGGTGCCGCGACCGGAGCGATCCTGCTGCTCCTCGGCCGACTGATGCCGCTGCGCGTCCCGCTCGCGATCGAGGTCGCGGGCATCGATCAGGCTGAGCACGGCGAGGAGGCGTACCAGAGCGGCGGGCTCGGCTCGCTCGGGTCGCTCGGCGCGCCGGTGATCCTGCCCGACGCGGGCGGCCGCGAGCGCCGCTGACACCGCTCGCCCCGCGGGACGAACGATTCGTCCCGCGCGCGGCCTGCCGACGGTCCCGCAACAGACCGGGCATCGTATATTCGCGGCATGCTCGAGCGTGTCCTGATCGTCGATGATGAACCGCTGGCCCGGCAGCGTGTGGCGCGGTTGGTCCACACACGCCAGCCCGGTGCGGCGCTGCGCGAAGCGGGCTCCGGGGCTGCGGCCATCGAGGTGATCACGGCGTGGGCCCCGCAGGTGGTGTTCCTCGATATCCAGATGCCGGGCGGCGACGGTTTCAGTGTCGTCGAGGCGGTCGGTGTGGATCGCATGCCGCCCACGGTGTTCGTCACGGCGTACGATGCCCACGCGCTGCGGGCCTTCGACGCCGCAGCCGTGGACTACCTGCTCAAACCCTTCGACGAGGCGCGCTTCGCGGCGGCGTGGTCACGCGCCGAGCGGCTGCATGCCTCGCGCGCCCTCATCGGTGAGGCGACGCGGCTGTCCGCGTTGCTCGAGATCGTGGCGCGCGGCGCGGCCGCGCCGCCGACACCCGCACCGGAGATCCCCACGCGCATCATGGTCCGTGCGGGCGAGCGCAGCATCTTCGTGCCGGTGGAGTCGGTGCGCTGGATGCAGTCCGACGGCAACTACGTGACGCTGCACACGGCCGACGCCACGTATACGCTGCGCGAGACGCTCACCGCGATGGAGGCGCGTCTCGACCCCGCGCGCTTCGTGCGCATCCATCGACGGGTGATCGTCGCACTCGACGAAGTCCTCGAACTGCAGCCTTGGTTCGCGGGCGATCAGCTGCTCATCCTGCGCGACGGCACCCGGCTGCGGGTCACGCGATCGCGCCGGGCGCACGTCGCGGAGCGGCTGGTGGGCCGGGCGTGAGCCCGTCGCTGCAGGGGCGACTCCTCCTCCTCGGGTTCTGGCTCCTGCCTGCCGCGGTCGCGACGCTGGGTCTGCGGCTGGTCCCTTCCCGGTTGAACCCTGGACTGTCCCTCGCCGAGATCCTGATCGCCCAGCTGGCGATCTGGCTACCCTGGGGCGCGTGGTCCATGCTGATCGTCGCGGTCGGCGAGCGGGTACCGTTGGAGCGTGGCTCCATCCGTCGTGCACTCGCGGTCCATGCCGTGCTGAGTGTCGTGGTGGTGGTGTTGCAGTTGTTGGTGATCACGGCGGTCGCGACGCGCTTCGGCATGGTCGAGCCGCGCGGGCTCGAGAGCACCATCGTCATCGGCATCCGGCAGTACGGCGACCTCCTGATGGTCGTGTACTGGGCTGTGGTCGGCACCCATGCCGCCGTGCGCTGGCATGGCCGTTGGCAGGACGCGACGCGCCAGGCGGAGCGGCTGCAGCAGGACCTCGCGACCGCGCGGCTCGCGGCGCTGCAGTCGCAACTGAACCCGCACTTCCTGTTCAACGCGCTGAACGCCGTGGTGAGTCTGATCGATCGCGATGCCACCCTCGCGCAGCAGACGTTGATCCGCCTGTCGGATCTGTTGCGCGGCACGCTCACCGCCGGGTCCGAGCCCGAGACGACCCTGCGCGCTGAGGTGGAGCTGACCGCGCGGTACCTCGAGATCGAGCAGGTGCGCTTCGCCGAGCGCCTCGCCGTGGAGTGGGACATCGCCGACGGGCTGGACGACAGCGCGGTCCCGACCTTCGCCCTGCAGCCCTTGGTCGAGAACGCGCTGTCGCATGCGGTGGCCCGCGCGGTGGCCGGCGGCAGGGTCCGCATCGGCGCGCAGGTCGTCAGCGGTACCCTCTGCCTCACCGTGCGGGACGACGGAGCCGACCTCGCCCCAGCGCCACCGCCGCGCCGAGGCGCCGGGATCGCGTTGGCGAATCTGCGCGCGCGGCTGGAGCGGATGTACGGCGCGGCCGCGTCCCTCACGCTCGAGGCGCGGCCCGACGGTGGGCACGACGCCATCCTGCGACTCCCGTGGCGACGTCAGCGGTCGAGCGGGACGGACCGCACGATGACCGCGGGTAACGCGCCACGTTCCTGACGCCGCGCGCCCGCCGCATCCCAGAACGGCCAGGCGCTGGACGTGATGTAGTGGAAGACGCCGTCCAGGATCGAGCCAACCGTCGGCTCGCCGGGATACGTCGCCGGCGCGTCCATCGCGCGCACCTGCTGGATGGTCCTGCCGTCGGGGCTGAGCGCGATCGCGACCACCTGTTGGGGGCGCTGTCCATTCACGATGGCGATCAAGGCCGTACCGTGGCGGCGCAGGCCATCGATCCCGCGCAGGGTGCGCCCGTTCGCATCGGTCACTGGCGTGATGGAGTCCGTCGCCAAGTCCCACACGAACAGTCCGCGGCTCCAGTCGGCGACCCACGCACGCCGACCGTCGGCGTCGGGGGCGATCCCCTGCGGTGATCTCAGCGAGGCTGAGGCCACGAGACGGAGGGAGTCGGTGGGTGATCGCAGGCGATACAGGGTGCCGCGGAGTCCGTCGCTGACGAGGACCTCGCCGCGCGTGGTCACGGCGAGTTCCCCGGCGGCGCCCGAGCCGTCGCCGAGCACCCAGCGTGCGACCGGCGCGCCGTCGGCGAGGCGCACCGCATGCAGCGACGCCGGCGGTGAGTCCGCCTGGGCGGTCGCTGCGCCGTCGCGTGGGTGCCGCGCCGTCGTCAGCCAGGCGAGACCGCGCGCGGTATCGACCGCGACCCCGCTGATGCCGATGTGCCCGAGCGACCCGGGCGCGACGAACCACTGCGTCGACCCCGCACGATCGACCGCGAGTACGCTGCCGTGCTGGAGACTGGTGATGTACAGGGTGCCGGTGCGCGGGTCGACATCGAGGCCCTCAGCGAAGAACGTCGTGTCGGGCCAGAGGGTGCGGTCGCGGCCCTGGGCGCCGAGGGCGGAGGCGAGTGTGGCGGCGCCGGCGAGCGCGGGTATGAGGTGGCGGAGTCTTGGCATGCCTCATGTTCGCGACGCGGGGCGCGATGGTGACGCGGGAGCGGGGCCAGTGGTACTGCGTTCGGGACGCGGTGCGCGGGCACCGGGACGCTCTGCCGGCGTCGGCACGCTCTTGACGGCGCGCCCGTCCGCCCGAAACTTGAATCACGACCACGCCGGGGTCGGCGCGCGTCGACGCCCAACCGCACAGGAGGTCGCCGTATGGTCCGCCGCTCGTTGTGTGTTGTCGCTGCCGTCGTTGTGGGGACGACGGCACTCCCCGCGCAGGAGTTCCTCTGGGCTGGCCTGGCCCGCACCGTTGCGCTCGGCACCACCGGCGATGCGTTCGAGGACGGCTATCTGCTCGAAGTCGGGATCGCGTGGGCCGTGACCGGCCGCGACGACCTGACAGTGCAGGCCGGCGCGATCTATGGCGGGAACCGACTCAAGGGGGCGGGCGGCACCGTCGACGTGATGGGCCTGATGGTGGGGGTCGGTTATGCCCCCATCCGCTCAACGATCGTCGAGCCCTACGCGATCGCCGGCGTGGGCTATGTGAAGCGGAGCGACTTCGGGTCGGGGCGCGGCGACCCGGGCTACTATGCTGGTGGTGGACTCCACGGCCGCATCGGTGATGTGGCCGGTTGGTGGCTCGAGGCCCGCTACCTCGGAGCGGGTACCAGCGGCGAGCGGCTCGAACTGCTGCCGATCACGCTCGGCCTGACCTTCCCGCTCAAACGCCGCTGAGCGCGGCGTCGTGCGGAGGACGGTCACTGCCGTCCTCCGCACGGCCGGTGATCCTCAGCGTGCGGCCAATTCCCGCACGGCCGCGACCAGCATGGTGACCTTCGCCGCGTCGCGGGAGCGCGCCGCGTCGGCCTGCAGGCCGGTGGCCAGCGTGTTCAATGCGCCGCTGCGCGCGTTGCCGCTCGCCGATTCCGCCGACGCGAGCGCACTGCGCACGGCCGCGAGGCGCGCCGCCTCCAACCCACCGGAGCGCTCCAACTGATCGACGAAGGCACGTGCCTTCGCGAACGAGGGCGGCCACACGATCTGCGGCTGCTCCTGCACGTTCAGTTCGCGCCACACCACGGTCTTCGCGGCGTCGATCTCGTTCTGCGAGATGTGCGGGCTGGGGACCAGTTCGAAGATGTCGAGCCCGCGCGCGATCTCGGAGTTCACGATCAGGCCGTTGTACCAGTACACGGACCACGATCCACCGCTCACCAGCTCGTCGGCCAGGACGGGTCCGCGGTCGTGGTAGGCGATCTCATAGGGCTTCTTGGGATCGGTCCAGTCGAAGATCGAGATGCCACCCTGATACCAGCCCTGCACTTTGATATCGCGGCCCGGGATGGGGACCAGCGAGCCGTTGTGCGCGACACAGTTCTCCTGCTCGGTCTGTGCGGCGGGGATCTTGTAGTAGCTCTGGAACTCGAGGCGCTGGCGGTCCACGATCGTGAACAGGGCGTTGGCGCCCCACTCGGGGAGATCCGTGGCGCGGCAGCGTGGCGCGCTCCCGCCACCCCACTCGTCGGTGAAGAGGATCTTGGAGCCGTCGTTGCTGAACGTCGCGGAATGCCAGAACGCGAAGTTCGAGTCCGCCGCGGCGTAGAGACGGCGCGGGTTCTTCGCGTCAGTGATGTCCAGCAGCAGGCCGTAGCCGGCGCAGGCCCCGCCCGCGAGTCCGACCGCCGGGTACACCGTGATGTCGTGGCACTGCGTGGGGCCGGGCCGGGGACCCGGCGTCGCCGGTGGTCCGCCACGTCCACCGCCCGCCGCCCCGGCAGCACCCGCGCCGCCGCGTCCACCACCGCCCCCTGCCGCCGACGCGCGGCGCGGCGGGGCCGTGAGATCGTTGAAGATGCGCGGTGAACTCACGATGCGCGCCGAGGCCGGATCGCGCAGCGGCACCTGGATCACCTCGATGCGGAACAGCGCCGAGTTGGGATCCTCGGCCGGCGGCAGGTTCGAGCACCCCTCGAGTTCCGCAGCGGAACGCACCGTCGCCGAGCCCGACACGTACACGTAGATGTTGTCGCGGTCCTTGGGGTCCTGCAGCACCGTGTGGGTGTGCGAGCCGCGGCAGGTCTGCACCATGGCGACGCGCTTGGGGTTGTTCCAGTCGCTCACATCGTAGATGCGGACGCCGCGGGCGCGGTCCTTGTTCACCTCCCCGCTGGCCGGTTCCAGCGAGCAGTCGATGCGCCCGGTGGTGGCCTCGTGCGAGACGAAGAGCAGATGGCCGACGATCGAGACATCGCTCTGCGAGCCCGGGCACACGTACGAGAGCACGTGCCGCACGCTGCGGGGGTCGGCGATGTCCCAGACCTGGAAGCCCGAGTAGTTGCCCTGGATGACCTTGGTGCCGGAGAACGCGAGGTCGGTGTTCGTGAGGCGACGGTCGCCAGGCGCTTCGGCCAGGAACTCCTTGGACGGCTTGGTCGTCGAGATCATCCGGAGGTTCCAGATGGCCTCGCCGGCGTCCCACCACCCGGCCTTGAGGCCGACGCGGGGGTCGGGTTGCTGCGCGGTGAGCGGGGCGCCCAGCCCGGCCGCGAGCACGGCGAGTGCGACGGCGGTGGTGGCGCGGGGCCAGAGGGGAAGTGCCACGGCGGACTCCGGTGGGGGTGATGGGACCTAGGGGCGAGGCCCGTCGCGCGAGAGCGCAGCGAGCATCACCAGCATGCGGTCGATCTCGGTGATCTGATCGACGTTCACATCGGCGGCGAACTTGTACACGTCCTCGTCACGCGCGGCCCCGTCGGCCGCGAGCAGCGCCTCGACCATCGTCAGTGCGCCCTCGTGATGCTGGATCATGTACCGCAGGAACAGGCGGTCGAACTCGGGGCCGCGGGCGCGGTCGAGTGAGTCGAGCTGGGCGGCGCTGAGCATGCCGGGCATCGCGGCATGTGCCTCGTGACCCGCGCTGTGATGGGCGTGCGGGTCCGCCACGCCGGCGGGGACCGGCTTGCCGCGCACGCGCAGCCAGCGCTGCATGAAGGCGATCTCGTCCTGCTGGGCGACGGCGATGCGCGCGGCGAGTCCGCGCACCGCGGGACTCGCCTCGTGCGTCGGGGCCATGCGCGCCATGACGATGGCCTGCGCGTGGTGCCCGATCATCCCGGTCATGAAATCCACGTCCGCTTGCACGTACGGCGCAATGCCGCCGTCGCGATTGACCACCTCAGCGGGCGTGAGCGGACGCTCGCGTGGCGTCGAGGCACAGGCGGCCGCGAACGAGAGCGTGAGAGCGAGCAGCGGGCGGACGACGGACATCGGCGGACGGTGAGAGTCGTCAGAAGAAGTTGCAGCGGGATCGTGCTCAGTGCCAGCGCAGGGCCAGCAGCGCCGGCCAGCGGTCGGCCAGTGCGAGCGCACGGTCGCGCCCGAGGACATTGAAGGCCGTCGAGAGGGCATCCGCATATACGCCGTCGCTGGCGATCACGCTGACTTCGTCCGTGTGCGTGACCGCCCAGCCCGTCCGGGGGTCGATCACATGCGAATAGCGCCGGCCCTCGACCTCCACGAACTGTTCCGTGCTGCCCGAGGTCGAGAGGGCGGCATTCACGAGGTACCGTGGCGGCTCCTGCGCATCGCCGGTCACGATCTCCCAGCCGTCGGCGCCGGGCGGTGCGTCGCCCACGACGATGTCGCCGCCGGCCTCGAGCAGGGCCTGCGTGATGCCGCGCGTGCGCAGCAGGTCGAAGGCCATCTGCAGGGCGTAGCCCTTGCCGATGC
Organism: uncultured Gemmatimonadaceae bacterium; assembly: GCA_964503275.1. Lineage (GTDB taxonomy): Bacteria > Gemmatimonadota > Gemmatimonadetes > Gemmatimonadales > Gemmatimonadaceae > DASRAP01. The sequence goes on from CAZCZO010000004.1 coordinate 85,287, forward strand.
CGCCGAAGTCCAGTTGGAGCCCACGTGGCAGACGCGCCGCACGCCGGGCGGTGTCGAGGCCGACGCGCTGCCAGCCACCGCGGGCGTGGGCGTCGACGACGGCGGCCGAGTCGGGAATGCCGCCGCGGTCCCGGGCGGCCCGCCAGAGCCGGGTCAGCGCGCCCGCGGCCGGGTCGAAGGCGCCGTCGGTCTCGCGGGCGATCTTGAGAGCGAGCGACAGGGCGACGAACAGGTCGTCGCTGATGGGGACCAAGGTGTCGGCGGCGGCATGCTCCAGCAGACGCAAGTCGCTGTCGGGCCGGTAGTCGCTGAGCGCCGCGTCGATCGCGGCGATCCGGTCGAAGGCGGAGCGGGCGGCGATGCGCGCGCGGGCGGAGTCGTCCGAGAAGAGCACGAGGCGCACCGGCACGCCAAGGTGCACCTCGCTGTAAGTGAAGCGCTGCACCTGAGCGCCGAGCGGCCGGACGCCCAGGACGAGCAGCAGGAGGAGGACGCGGAACATCTGTACAGTCTACTGCCGGGTTCCCTTGACGTGGTGGGCCGGCGATGGTATTCCTTCAAGAGACAACTGAAGACCCGTGGTCATTTGCCGCCTATTGCAGCCACGTTAAACAAATGCTAAAACGCGATCGCCCGGCGGCCCCCGCTGGGTTTTTTTGTGCCGGTGGGGGCCGTGCCCGATCCCCACCGGAGCGATGCACGAGCCGTGCGCGCGCTGGTCGACCGCAGGTGGCTGTCCACTCGCCCCTCGGTCCCTATGCTCCCCACCTACGAAGTCCTCGGTCCGCCACGCGCGCCTGTCACCGTCGTGCTCGGCGGGATCAGCGCGACGGCGCATGTGTGCCGCACGCATCTCGACCCGTCGCCCGGTTGGTGGGAGCCGATCGTGGGCCCCGGCCGCGCGATCGACACGCGGCGCCGCCGCGTGGTGTCGATCGAAGCGCTCGACGGTGGGGCGCGCGACGATGGCCGCCCCGCGCGGCGCATCTCGACGGCCGAGCAGGCGGACGCGGTCGCGGGGGTGCTCGATGCGCTGCAGGTGCCGGTCGCGGCGGCACTCGTGGGCGCCTCGTATGGAGGGATGACGGCGCTGGCCTTCGGGGCCCGGCATCCCGAGCGTGTGCGGCAGCTCATCGTGCTGGGTGCCGCGCACGAGAGCGACCCGATGACCACAGCGCGACGCGCGATCCAGCGGCAGATCGTCGAACTGGGGCTCGACACCGGAGCGCCCGAGCGCGCCGTGGCCATCGCCAGAGCCCTCGCGATGACCACGTACCGCAGCGCGCGCGAGTTCCGCGGGCGCTTCGACAACACGCCCAGCCTCGACGGCGACACCCTGCGATTCCCCGTGGAGTCGTACCTGTCGCAGCGCGGGGCGGAGTACGCGGGTCGTACGTCGGCCGCGCGCTTCCTCGCGCTGTCGCTGTCGGCCGACGCGCATCGGGTGTCGCCCCCGCAGATCACCGTTCCGACGACGCTGGTCGCCCTCGGTGAGGACGCGGTGGTCCCGCGCCATCAACTGGTGTTGCTCGGCGCGCAGCTCGGGGCGCCGGCGACGCTGCAGGATGTGCCCTCGATCCACGGGCACGATGCCTTCCTCCTCGAGCCCGCGGCCGTCGCGGCGGTGCTCACCTCCGCTCTCACCTCGCTCCGGAGTGCCGCATGACCACCACCGCTGTCGATCCCTGCTGTCCGCCGCCGGCCCCCTCGCGCACCGCCACGGTGCGTGCGGCGATCGCCGAGGGTCACGAGCACGGCGCAGTCGTCCCGCCGCTACATTTGTCGGCGAACTTCACCTTCGCCGGCTTCGATCAGAAGCGCTGCTACGACTACACCAGGTCGGGGAACCCGACGCGGACGCAACTGGCCGAGGCCATCGCCGCGCTGGAGGGTGGCGAGACCGGCATCGTCACCAGTACCGGGATGTCGGCGGTGTGGCTGGTGCTGCAGGTGCTGCGGCCCGGCGACGAGGTCATCGCTGCGCACGATTGCTACGGCGGGACGCAGCGTCTGTTGCGGGCGCTGGCGGCCAAGGCGCACTCTCGTGTGCGCTTCGAGGATCTGACGAGCGCCGCGGGGCTGCGGGCCGTCGCGGACTCGCGGGCGCGGCTGGTGTGGGCAGAGACCCCGAGCAACCCGCTGCTGCGCATCACGGACCTGCGCGCCCTCCGCGCGGCGGCGACCGCAGCTGGGGCACTGCTCGCGGTGGACAACACCTTCTTGTCGCCGGCGCTGCAGCGGCCGCTCGCGCTCGGGGCCGACGTGGTGGTGCACTCCACGACCAAGTATCTGAATGGGCACAGCGACGTGGTGGCGGGGGCCGTGGTGACGGCGGACCGTGCGCTGGGCGAGGAGTTGGCGTGGTGGGCGAACGCGGCCGGTGTCACGGGTGCGCCCTTCGATGCCTATCTCGCCCTGCGCGGCCTGCGGACGCTGCATGCCCGCTGGGATCATCACCTCGCGAACACCGCGCGGGTGGTCGAGGCCCTGGTCGGGCACCCGGCGGTGGCGCGCGTGCACTATCCGGGGCTGGCGTCGCACCCCGGTCACGCGGTGGCGTGCACGCAGCAGCATGGGTTCGGCGGCATCGTCAGTGCGGAGTTGCGGGGCGGTGTCGCGGCCGCCCGCACCGTGGTGGAATCGCTGCGCTGCTTCACGCTCGCCGAGTCGCTGGGCGGTGTGGAGAGCCTGGTGGCGCATCCGGCGACGATGACGCATGCGTCGATGGACGCGGCGGCGCGCGCCGTGGCGGGGATCGGCGAGGGGCTGCTGCGCTTCTCGGTGGGCATCGAGTCGGCGGGCGATCTCGTGGCGGATCTCACACAGGCGCTGGATCGCGCGGTGGTGCTCGGCGAACGCAGCGCGGTCGAGGCGGCCGCGTGAGCAACGCCTACGTGGGAGCGGCCGCGTCCCGTGGCCGGTCGGCGTCGGCCGCGGTGACCGATGTGTTGCTGCTCGGGCCAGGGTCGGTGGGCTGTGCCGTGCTCGAACAACTCGCGCCGCTGCGCGATGCGGGGCTGCGCGTGACGGGCGTGGTGGATCGTCGCGGGGCGCTGCTGTCTGCGCGGGGATTCGACGCGGCGGAGTTGCATGCGCTGATCGCGCTGAAGCGCAGCGGCGCGGCCCTCGATGCCGCGCCAGGCGCGGTCGCGGCGCCACTGGAAACGCTGCTCGGTCGCTTCCTCGCGTCGACGGCGGGGCCCAAGGTGGTCGTGGACACCACGGCGATGTCCTCGGGCCCGCTGGTGCTGCAGGCACTGGCCGGGGGCTGTGATGTCGTGCTGGCCAACAAGATCCCGCTGGTGGGCGATCAGGCCTCGGTGCGGGCGATCGCGTCCACGGCGGCGATCCACGGGCGGCGCGTGCGGCACGAGGCGACCGTGGGTGCTGGGTTACCGGTCATCGAGACCATCGCCCGGTTGGAGGCGTCGGGCGACACCATCGTGCAGATCGAGGGCTGCCCGTCGGGGACCTTGGGATTCGTCTTCGCCGAGGTGGCGCGCGGGGTGCCGTTCTCGGTCGCGGTGCGGGCGGCGCACGAGGCCGGGTACACCGAGCCCGATCCGCGCTGTGATCTGTCGGGGCTGGATGTGGCACGCAAGGCCTTGATCCTGGCGCGCTGTCTGGGGTTCGAGGGCGAACTGACGGACCTCGCGGTGGAGGCCCTGGTGCCGCCGCAGTTCGGCGGCGCATCGGTGGAGGCGTTCTTCGAGGCGTTGCCCGCGCTGGACGCCGCCTGGGCCGAACGGTCCGCGTCGGCGGCGGCGGCCGGGGCGGTGCTGCGCTACCGGGTGCGCGTGACGCCGCGTGCGGTGCAGGTGGGAGTCGTCGAGGTCCCGCGCGGGGGGGCCCTGGGGGCGCTGCAGGGGACGGACAACCAGTTCGCGTTCACGACGGCGCGCTACGCCGAGCGCCCGTTGGTGATCACGGGCCCGGGGGCTGGGGCCGCCGTGACGGCCGCCGGGGTAGTGGGAGACGTGCTGGCCCTGCTACGTTGACGGGGTCCCTTTCTCGCTCCCACTCCGATGCGCAAGACGACTCTCGTGGTCGCGACGCTCTGCGTCGCCCTCCCGCTCGCGGCACAGGCGCCGCGCACGTTCACCATGGCCGACTATGACCGCGCGGCGCGCATGTTGGCGCCCGCGCTGAATGGTCTGGTCGTCGGCGGCTCGGTGCAGGCGAACTGGCTGCCCGATGAGCGGTTCTGGTACCGCAACACCACCCTCGCGGGCAGCGAGGTGGTCGTGGTCGATCCGGCGCGGAAGCGGCGCGAGGCCTGCCCGGCGACGGCGACGACCTGCGCAGGGGTGACCATCCCGGCGGCGGGGCCTGGCGCGGGTGGCGGCGGTCGTGGGGGCGCCGGCGGTCGCGGCGGCGCGCCGGGCGCGGCGGCCGTGCGTGGCGCCCGTGGCGAGCCGGTGGTGCTCTCGCCCGACGGCACGATGGCGGCGTTCGTGCGCGACTGGAACCTCTGGGTGCGGGATGTGCGCACCGGTCAGGAGCGGGCGCTCACCACGGACGGCGTCGCGAACTTCGGCTATGCGACCGACAACGCGGGCTGGACGACCTCGGCCAACGCGATCGTGAAGTGGTCGCCCGACTCGCGGCGCTTGGCGACGCAGCAGCAGGACGAGCGGACGGTCAACGACATGTACCTGGTGTCGACCAACGTGGGCGCGCCGCGCCTGCGGCAGTGGAAGTACCCACTGCCGGGCGACTCGGTGGTGGCCATGTTGCACCATGTGGTGATCGATGTGCCCACGGGCCGCGTGGTCCGCGTGCAGCTGCCGCCGCAGTTCCACCGCGGGACCATGGGCGACGACATCACCATGGACGACTACCAGTGGAACGACGACGGCACGCAGCTGGCGATGGCATCCACGGGACGGGACCACAAGAACGCGATCATCCGGGTGGTGAACGCGGAGACGGGTGCGGTGCGCACCGTGATGGAGGAGACGGTCACGACGCACTTCGAGTCACGCACCGGGTGGCGCGTGCTCTGGGCGACGGACGAGCTGCTGTGGTACTCGCAGCGCGACGACTGGGGACACCTCTACCTGTACGATCTGACCACGGGCCGTCTCAAGAACCAGATCACCAGTGGCGCGGGGCCGGTGACGCAGATCGTGCGGATCGATCCGAAGTCGCGGACGCTGTGGTTCGCCGCGAACGGGCGTGAGCCGGGACAGGATCCGTACTTCCGGCACTTCTACAAGATCCGGATGGACGGCAAGAACTATGTCTCGTTGACGCCGGACGATGGCGATCACACGATGCAGCTCTCGCCCTCCGGCAAGTGGATCATCGACACCTGGTCGCACGCGACCGAGGCGCCGCAGGTGGTGCTCCGCGATGCGAACGGCAAACTGGTCATGCCGCTCGAGCGCGCCGACATCTCGCGCCTGCTCGACGCGGGATGGAAGCCGCCGGTGCGGATCACGGTGAAGGCGGCCGACGGTGTGACCGATCTCCATGGCATGATGTTCGTGCCCACGAACCTCGATCCGAGCAAGAAGTACCCGATCATCAACCAGGCGTATCCGGGTCCGCAGAGCGGCTCGGTGGGCGGCCGCGCCTTCGCGGCGGCGCGCGGGGACCGGCAGGCCCTGGCGGAGCTGGGGTTCGTGGTGGTGTCGATCGACGGCCGCGGGACGCCGGGGCGCTCGAAGTCCTTCCACGACCACTACTACGGCAAGATGGGGCGCGACAACACGCTGCCCGATCAGGTCGCGGGCATGAAGGACCTGGCGCGGCAGTACCCCTACATCGACATCGACAAGGCGGCGATGTGGGGACATTCGGGCGGGGGGTTCATCACCGCGGGTGCGATGTTCCACTACCCGGACTTCTTCAAGGTCGGGATCTCGGAGTCGGGCAACCACGACCAGCGCAACTACGAGGACGACTGGGGCGAGCGCTACCAGGGGCTGCTGGTGCGCAAGGACGGCACGGACAATTACGACATCGAAGCCAACCAGAACTACGCCAAGAACCTGAAGGGCAAGTTGCTGCTGGCGCACGGCGGCATGGACAACAATGTGCCGCCGTACAACACCTACCTCGTGGTGGACGCGCTGATCAAGGCGAACAAGGACTTCGACCTCATCATCTTCCCCAACGCGGGCCATGGCTTCGGGGGTGACAGCAATTACATGATGCGCCGCCGCTGGGATTACTTCGTGCAACACCTGCTCGGCGGCACGCCGCCGGGCGAGTGGGCGCCGCGCAGCGGGCAGTAGGCGACGGCGCTGCCGCGCGCCGTCCCGGGCGGCGGCGCGCTACAGGTAGGGTGAGAACAGGCGTGCGATGCCGTCGCGCAGTTTGCGCGGCAGCGCACGCCCGTCCATTTCGGCGAGCGTGGTGCGGTGGCTGCGGGCGATCCGCTCGTCCACCAGCGGCGTGAGGCGCGCGGCGACGTCGGCGTCGAAGACCTCGACATCGAGTTCGAAGTTCAGCCGCAGCGACCGCGGATCCCAGTTGGTGGAGCCGATGAAGCTCCAGGCGCCATCGACGATCAGCAGCTTGGCGTGATCGAAGGGCGGGTCCGAGAGATACACCTCGCAGCCCGGCTTCAGCACCTGCCAGAGCATCGCCGGCGTGGCCCAGCGCACGAGCGCGATGTTGCCATGGCGCGGCAGGACGATCCGCACACGCACGCCGCGCATGGCGGCGACCGCGAGCGCGGTGATCATCGGCTGGTCCGGCAGGAAGTACGGTGTGACGATGTCGATGCGCGCGCGTGCCCCGGTGATCGCGCCGAGCAGCAGATGCCGCGCGACGTCGATGTCGTCGTCGGGCCCATCGGTGACGGTCCGGGCGATGGACGCGCCTGCTGGCTCGGCCACGGCGCGCCATGCCGGCCCCGCGAGCGTCTCCCGGCTCGCGAAGGCCCAGTCGTCGACGAAGGTGTCGAGCAATTGGCCGACGAGTGGGCCCTCGACCCGAAAGTGCACATCGCGGGTCGCTCCCGGGCCTGGGGCCGCGAGCACGTGCCGCTGGCGGATGTTGATCCCACCAGTGAACGCCACGCGACCGTCGGCGACGAGCAACTTGCGGTGGCTCCGCAGGTTGAAGAACGCGAGGCCCGCGCCGCTGGCCAGCGGGAGGAACCGGGCCGTCGGGACCCCGGCGGCCCGCAGCGCGCGGGTGATCGGCGGCCAGCCGTAGTAGGCACCGATGCCGTCCACCAGCACGCGGACCTCGCAGCCGCGCGCGACCGCGCGGGCCAGGGCGTCGACGAAGCGGCGGCCGCTGGGGTCGTCGGCGAAGATGAACGAGCTCAGGGCCACCGAGCGCTGCGCGGCGTCGATGGCGTCGAGCATGGCCGGATAGGCCTCATCGCCGTCGATCAGCGGCGTGATCCGGTTGCCGCTGAGCAGCGGGCGCCGCGTGAGCCGCTCGCCCAGGCGCGCGAGCACGTCCATGCCGCTGTGGGTCGGGAGCTCCACGGGCGGAAGGATCGCCGCCGCACGGTGCTCCGCCGTGGTCGGCACGGCGATGCGTTGCTCGCGCAGGCGCACGGCGCGCCGACGGATCCGGTTGATGCCCAGGAGCAGGTAGAGCAGGACGCCGATGCCCGGCAGCAGCCAGATGAAGCCGGTCCACGTGAACGCCGCCCGCGAGTCCCGCTTGTGCAGGATCACATGCCCGCTCGCGATCAGGTTCGCGAGCGCGAGCGCGGCGCCGAGCCAGAGGTCCAGGGTGCTGAGCAGGTCGGACATGCTGCCTAGTACCATAACGCGCGGACGACACGCGCGAGAACGATGCGCCGGCGACCGACCGCGCGTCGCGCATTGCGCGGACCCGGTGCGGCGGGTGAGGTTCCAGCATGGACCCCATCACGCATACCATGACCGGCGCCGCGCTGGCCCGCGTGGGATTGGACCGCTGGAGTCCGCGCGCTGCTGCGACCCTGATGCTGGCCGCCAACGCGCCAGACATCGACATCGTGTCGGTCTGGCTCGGGGGCTACGCGTCGATCGCCATCCGTCGCGGATGGACGCACGGCCCGATCGCGATGCTGCTGCTGCCGTTCGCCGTGGCGGGCGTGGTCCTCGCGTGGGACCGCGTGGCTCGGCGACGCGCCCCGTCGCGTCCGCCGGTGGATGCACGCTGGACATTGCTGCTTGCCGCCATCGGCGTGTGCAGTCACCCCATGCTCGACTGGCTCAACACCTACGGCATCCGGTTGCTGATGCCGTTCAGCGGGCGCTGGTTCTACGGCGACGCGGTGTTCATCGTCGATCCGTGGCTGCTGGGCTTGCTGGCCCTGACGCTGCTGCTGTCCCGTCGTGGCAGTGGACGTCCGGCGGTGCGCGTTGCTGGTGCGACGGCCCTACTGTACGTCGTGACGATGGTCGCGCTCAGTCCTGTGGCGGAGCATCGCACGCTGCAGCAGGCGCGGGTGCAGGGTGACGCCGATGCGGTCGAGGTGATGTACCAGCCGCTCCCCGCGACGCCGCACCGGGCGGCGGTCATCGTGGTCACGCCGACGACGTACCGCATGGGGAGCTTCGAGTGGTTCCGCTCGCCGCAGGTCGAGCTCGACGACGCGGTGCTGGCGCGCGGTGACTGGTCATCGCCCGCCGTACAGCGCGCGCGGCTGGACCCCGCCGCGCGCGACTTCCTGACCTGGTCGCGTTACCCGTATGTGCGCGAAGAGGCCGACGGCGCCGTGTTCTTCGGTGATGCCCGCTTCCCCGAGGGCGGCATCACCGGTGGATTGGGTGGCGTGCGCGTTCGCGCCCGCTGATCACTCGGGCGTCTTCACTTGGTCCTTGACCAGGTAGGGGACGCCCTCGGTCATCCACTTGGGCGCGGGGGTGCCACGCAGGTAGTGGTCGAAGTACTGGAAGTAGCGGATGGTCAGGTCGCGTCGGTTGGCGAGTCCGCGGAGCCCGTGCCCTTCGCCCGGGTACGCGAGCATCACGGCGGGCTTGTTGTTGAAGCGCAGCGCGTTGTAGAAGTTCATGCCCTCCGTGAAGGAGACGGTCGGGTCGGCCGTGCCGTGCATGATGAGGATCGGCGCCTTGGCCTGGTGCGCGAACGGCAGCGCGGACTCACTGCGGTAGCGCTCCGGATTCTCCCACGGTGAGAATCCCCAGCGCCCCTGGCCGGTCATGTAGTAGCCGTTGCCGTTCGCCCCGCTGCCGCCGGTCACCTGATAGGTCCAGCCCCAGCTCTGCGAGAAGTCCGACGCGAGGTCGGTCACACCGGCCCCCATCCCGACGGCGGCGAACAGCGTCGACTTCACACCGATGAACGCCGCGCCCTCACCTCCGTAGCTGTGTCCGTGCACACCGATGCGCTTGGGGTCCACGTAGCCGAGGCTGATGACCTTGCGCGTCGCGGCCTCGACGGCGTCGAGCATGTCGCTGTGCGAGGAGCCCGTGTGGAAATGCACATCGGGCAGCATGGTCGCGTAGCCGCGGCTGACCGCTTCCACCGGCATGCCGCCCATGCCGGTGAGGAACGACGGCGTCGGGTAGCGATGCATGGTCTGCGAGTTCTTCTCGTAGAACGTCACGAGCATCGGCAGCTTGGTCCCCGGCGTGTAGTCGTCGGGCAGCGCGAGGATGCCCTGCAGCTTCACCCCGCGCCGCGTGGTGTAGTCGAACAGCACGCGCCGGCCCCAGCGGTACTCGCTCTGCTGCGGGTTGGCGTCGCTCACGCGCTGGGCGGCGCTGAAGTCCGTGCCCGCGATGCGGAGGTCGGGGAACTCCGCGAAGGTCTGACGCGTGAAGAGCACTCGGTCGGCCCCGGTCGCCTTGCTGGGCGTCGAGAACGACGCATCCTCGTACAACAGCGGCGTGAGGCGGCCGTCCGCCAAGCGATAGAAGCCGCTCCGCTTGGTCCACTCGCCGTACGCGCTGAGGACCAGCGGCTGCGTGATGTCGATCTCACGGCGCGCCCGGTCGCCCGGCCGCGCGATGGTGTCGGGGGCCGCGAGTCGCAGTGGGCGGAACACGATCTGCTCGCGCGTGCCCGTGCCGAGCGTGAGGTTGCGCGCGGCGGAGCCATCGAGCGGGACCAACCAGAGATCGAAGCGCGTCGGGATGATCGCGGCGGCGCCGTCGGGCGTGAAGCCGGTGATGCCATAGGCGGGCTTCTCGAAGGTGTAGTCGAACTCCGTGTTCACGAAGCTCGGCGCGCCCGCGCCGAGCAGGATGCGCTTGGCCGTGGCGAGTTCGATGGCGTGCCAGCGCGCGTCGCGCCAGTACAGGAAGTACCGACCGTCGGGCGAGACACCCCCGACGTGGGCCCCGGTGAATTGCGCATCGAGGAGCTTGGTCCGCGCGCCACTGCGCAGGTCCACGCGATACACATCGGCTCGGCCGCGCTGCCAGTCCGAGACATACGCCCGCGCATCGAAGCCCACACCGTATTCGCCCGTGGTCGCCACGTCGACCTCGCGCATCGACGAGTCCGCGAGTTGCACGAAGCGTGCGCTGCCCACCTCGATGAGGGCGCGGAAACTGCGATTCCGGTCCGTGTCGGCCTGGTTCATCTGCCGCGACTGGATCACGTCGTCGTTCCAGCGCCAGACATCGACGTCGGCGAGCGAGTCGGTGCCCGGGCGCCGCGCGGTGTCCGGCGCGGCCTTCTGCGGGATGATGCTCACATAGAGCCGCTGCCCGTCGGCACTGAACTCCAGCGCGGCGCGCTCGGTCAGCTCGAAGCCCTTGGGGAACTCCGCGATGCTCGAGGGGGACACCCGCACCGGCGCTGTCGTGCCGGCCGCCGTCGGGAAGATCAGCAGTTGGTTGCTGCGCTCCCGCTGCCCACGCAGCTCGCGGCCCTTCAACACCGCGAGCGATTGGCCGGTGTGGTCCCAGGTAAGACGGGCGTAGCGCAGGGTGTCATTGTCCAGCGCGCGCATCGCGCTCGTCGCCAGGGTCATGAGGTACACACCATTGGCGTCGCGCACGGCGGCATCGACCGTGTAGGCCAGGTATTCGCCACTCCGGTTGAACGCGACCTCGCCGGTGCTGCCGAGCAGGATGGAACGATCCGCTGCCAGATCATGGAGGATGACATCGCTGCCGCCCGCCGCTGCTGCCGCCCCTGCCCCTCCGCGTCCGCCGCCGCCCGTGGTCGCCGCGCCGGCGCCAGCGCCGCCGACCCGCCGCCGCAAGAGCAGGTGCGACGACGTGGGCGAGAACTGTACGGACTGCACCTCCTGCCAGCTGCGCGTTCGGCCGGTGGCCAGTTCCCGCACTTCCCAGCGCCGCGGCGGCGTGGCGCCACTCCCGCCGCGTCCGCCGATCGGGGCTGGCGGAGCGGCCCCAGCCGCCCCGGCCGCCGAGTCACTCCCGCCGCGCCGTGGGGGCCGCGGCTCGACCAGATAGGCGACCCACTTACCGTCGGGCGACAGCACGGGGTTCGACGCCTCGGCGATCGTCACATCGGTACCCGCCTCGACATTGCGCAGCACCACCTGCGGCGCGGACTCGGCGGGTAGCGTGTTCGTGAGACGCAGGCCGTACACGACCCAGCGGCCATCGGCCGAGATCGCGCTGGACTCGATGCTGCGCCAGCGGCTGTAGTCGTCGACGCTCAGGACCTTCTGGGTCGAGGTCTGCGCGAGGGCGGTGGTCGTGAGGACGGCGATGCAGAGCAGGGCGCGAAGTGCGTGCGGCATAGGGCGCGGGCGGTGGGGGGTGGGAGGACCGTGACAAAGCTAGCATGGTCCCCCCACCACATGGCGCCACCGTCAGGGACGGTGGCCCACCCCGCCTACGACCGCTGTCGCGCCGGTCAGAACGCGCCGAAGCGGAAGAACATGGTCGCGCTGGCGCCACTGAGTTCGTCGGTGCGCAGGCGCACGTCCTCGGCGCCGATCACCGCTCGGTAGCTCACGGCCCCACCCATGCGGAACCACTTGGCGACGTTGAGTTCCATCGCCAGCTGCGGCTCGACCACACCGAAGGTCTCCTCGCGTTCGCTGCGTCCGCTGCGCGGGCGCAGGTCGTTGGGCCACACCGAAACAGCCCCCCCGCCGACGAGGATGCCGACGGTCGGGTGCACGAGGCGGGTGGGGTTCACGATATACTCGACGGTCAGACCGCCGTAGCCGAAGTCCATCTCGCCGCGGTCGGTGCCGACGATCGCACGGGTATCGACGCGGCTGGTGCCGCCGAAGCCCGCACCGCCGATCGCGAGGCGACGATTGAGCAGCACGGCGCCACCGCCGCCGCCCAGGATCATGGTCTCGCCGGCGGCCTGCGTCACGCGGAACGCGGGGCCGCCGAATCCCCCGATGCGGCTGCCGCCGTCGCGCATCAGGGTCTGGTCTTGTGCGGCCGCGGTCGTGGCCGTGATGACGAATGCGCCGATGGCCAGGGCGCGTTGGACGGACGATGGCATGCTGGGATCCTCGCGGGGGAGATCGAGGTGCCACCGCTGCGGCGGCACCGACACTCCGGTACTACCGCGTGCTGGGCGCGCGGGTTTCGTCGGCGCGCCCGCTTGGTTGTGCGCTACCGCGTTTCCGTGGGCACGTGTGCGGGCGTGCGCTACCGCGTCTCCGTCGGCGCCTGCGCATCGGCGACGGCCTCGCGCGGGTCTGCGGCGGCGATACTGAAGCCCGTGAACCCGTACGCGGCGGCGACCAGCGGATTGATCAGGTTGAAGAAGGCGTACGGGGCATAGACGAGCGTGGGGACCCCGAGCGTCCCCGCCATGAAGGCGCCGCAGGTGTTCCACGGCACCAGTGGCGAGGTCAGGGTGCCGGCGTCCTCCAGCGTCCGCGAGAGGTTCTTCGCCGCGAGCCCGCGCCGCTTGAACTCGGCGCGGAACATCCGGCCCGGGAGCACGATCGCGATGTACTGGTCGCTGGCGATCACGTTCATGCCGATGGATGTGCTCAGCGTCGCCAGGATGAGGCTGCCCGTGCCGCGCACCGAGCCCAGGATGGCCTGGGCGATGCGCTGCAACATCTGGGTCGTTTCCATCACGGCGCCGAAGATCATGGCGCTGAGGATCAGCCAGATGGTGTTGAGCATGCTGCTCATGCCGCCGCGCGTGAGCAACTCGTCGAGCGCCGCGTTGCCCGAGGAGGCGGTGTACCCGTCGAAGAGCACGGTCCAGGCCCCCTGGAGCAGCGCCAGCGTCGCGCCGCGATCGGTCTCACCCACGAACGTGAGCACGCTCTCGCGCTGGAACAGCACGGCGAAGGTGCAACCGACGAGCGCGCCGATCAGCAGGGCAGGGAAGGCTGGGACCTTGCGGAGCACCAGCGTGAGGACGAGGACGGCCGGCAGAAGCGCGACCACACTGATGTCGAACTGCGCCGCCAGGTCGGCCTGCATCTTCGCGATCTCGGGCGCGTCGGCGCCGCCGCCGAGCGCGAGGCCGAGGCCGGCGAAGATGACCAGGGCGATCGCGAAGCTCGGGAGCGTCGTCCATGTCATGTGACGGATGTGCGTGAACAGATCCGTGCCGGCCATCGCGGGGGCGAGGTTCGTCGTGTCGGACAGGGGCGACATCTTGTCGCCGAAATACGCGCCGCTGACGATGGCGCCGGCAGCCAGCCCCACATTCAGCCCCTGCACCGTCGCGATCCCGATCAACGCGACGCCGACCGTGCCGGCCGTGGTCCACGAGCTGCCCGTCGCCAACGCAACGACCGCGCAGATCACGGCCGCCGTCGCGTAGAACCAGGTCGGCGAGATGATCGACAGCCCATACGAGATCAGGGTGGGGACCGTACCGCTCAGGATCCACGCGCCGATCAACGCGCCGACCATCAACAGGATCAGCACGGCGCCGGTGGACAGTGAGATGCCGTGCACGATGCCGCGCTGCAACTCGTCCCAGCGGTAGCCGTTCCGTGCGCCGAGCGCGGCGGCGACCATGCCGGCGAGGATCAGCGCGATCTGGTTCGGCCCCGAGCTCGAGCCGTCCCCGAAGAGGTACACCGACGCGCCGAGCAGCAGGATGAGGACCGCAACGGGAACGAGCGCTTCACCGAGGCCGGGTGCGCGGGGCGAGGGAGTGTTCATATGGTGGCGAAACTTGCGGGTCGGGGCGTGGGTCAGCAAGCGAGGGACGGCGCGTGGCGCGCGCGCGCGCCGGCACGCTCGCCGCCGGACCTCCGGGCGCGTCTCATCGCACGCAGAGCACGCCGTGCTCCGTGCGCTCATCCGCAGCGGCGGCGCGGATCCGCGGGAACGCCGTCCCCGCCTCCACCACCGCGGTGCGGCCATCGGCAAGCCAGACCTCGAGAGCGATCGTCCAGGTCGGCCACGGGTCCAGCGACGGAAAGTCCGGCGCTGCGCTCGGGAGGGACCACTCGCTGCCGAGCGACAGGCAGGCGGTCGCCGCATCGCGGTACCCGTTGCGCACCACGAATCCGCTATCCGTGCGCAGGGCCCAATTGCGGCCTGCCGCGTCCGCGTCGTTGAGGGGTGTGCGGATCACGCGCCGCGCGGATCGACCGGCCTTGCTCGGCTCATCAGGCACGTTCGGGTCGGTCGCACCCTGCCGACCCAGAAGCCACACGATCGGGAGCATCGCGAGGATCACCACCGCCGCCCACCGCATCGCGATCGACCGACCGCTGGGCGCCGCGTCGTCGTAGCCGTGCCGTGAGGTCACGCGCTAGCACCCACGGCTGTGGAACCACACCGTCGGCTCACCGAGCGCGTCGTGGGCGCGCAGCCAGCCGCGCGCGGTGGTCGGCGGGTCCGGGTCATCGCCGCACGGCGAGCTGCGCAGCACCTCGATCTCGAACCACAGCGCGCCCGCGACGTCGGCGGTCTTGGTGACGCGGACGCTGGCCCCGGGCTCGACGGCGACGCGGCCAGGCGCACCGGCCGACGCGCTCAGGTGGCTCGGCGCCCTCGCTTCCAGATAGGCCAGCCCTTCGGCGACCAACTGCGCGTACCACACGAAGCGGCCGGACGTCGAGTCGGCCACCCAGGCCTCGGCGTCATGCAGACGGATGCGATACCACCCCGGCGCTCGGGCGGTCACGATCGCGGCGGCCTCCTCGTAGCCCATCTCGCGGGTGGGGAGTGAATCGCGGCGCGTCCCGCGCAGCACGCGCACCTCCAGCGGGTCGCAGCCCCCTTCGGGATTCTGCCGCCATGGGCGCACCGTGCGGAGCTCACCGATCCGCACCCCACCGGGTGCCGCGTGCAGCGGCACGGGCCGCGGTGGGGTGGGATCGCAGGCCCCCTCACCGAAGACGCGGGGCAAGGTGAGCAGGCCGATCAGCGGTGCGGCTGCGGGAGCAGGAGCCGCCGTCGGCGGCGCGGCCGTGGGCTGCGGTGCGGCGATCAACACCGCCATCGCGGCGAGAGACAAAGCGCGCATGCGGGAATCATAATCATCCGGCGCGTCGCGACCGGGGCACGCAGCGACGGAGGGCGTTACCCTTGGTGTCATGCTGATGCGCTTCTCGCAGTTCCGGCGCCCGGTCGGTCGCGCGGTCGTCGGCCTCTCGCTGCTCGCGGTCGTGGTCGCTGTGCACCCGGCGCCCCAGGCCGACACCATCACGGTCGCGACCTACAACATCCGGCACGGCCGCGGGATGGACGAACGGGTCGACCTCACCCGCACGGCCGCGGCGATCCGCGCGCTCGGTGCCGACCTGGTCGCGCTACAAGAGGTGGACCGGCGCGTGCAGCGCAGTGGCAGCGAGGACCAACCGGCCGTGCTGGGCGAGCGGCTCGGTCTGCAGCCCGCCTTCGGTGGATTCTTCCCGTATCAAGGCGGCGAGTATGGCATGGCGCTGCTCTCGCGCTTTCCGCTGGAGCGGATCACGCCGCTGCGCCTGCCCGACGGCAACGAGCCGCGGGTGGCGCTCATGGCGCAGGTGCTGCTGCCGAGCGGGGCGCGGGTGCAGGTGGTGAACGTGCATTTCGACTGGGTGCGCGACGACAGCCTGCGCTACAGGCAGGTCGAGGCGCTCGCGGCCGTGCTCGACACAGTGTCGCTGCCGATGATCCTCATGGGGGACTTCAACGACGTGCCGGGGAGCCGCACGCTGTTGCGGTGGCGCTCCCGCTTCGTGGCGCTGGCCAAGCCCGCCGAGGATCCCTTCACCTTCTCATCGACCGCGCCGACCAAGGAGATCGACCACATCCTGCTGTCGCCGGCGGCGCGATGGGAGGGCCGCACCGCGCGCGTCGTCACGGATACCCTGACGTCGGATCATCGCGCGGTGGTCGGGCGGGTGACGTTGCGCTAGGCGGGCCTGGTTGCGCGGCGGGACCGGTCGGAGCGAGCTTCTCCCCATGACACACCGCCTGCTCGTCGCGACCTTCGCCGTGCTCGTCCCGGCCGCCGCGTGCGGTCAAGCCTCTGAGGGCTGGCCGCAACATTCCCGGGAACGTCCCGCACCGCCGATCGGCGTCGCGCCCGCACTGCGCACGCCCGTGGCCCCGCCGCCCGGCGCGACCATCCTGTTCGACGGCCGCTCGCTCGACGCCTGGCGCAGCAGCGACGGCGTGAGTGCGGCGCGCTGGCAACTGCTCGGGGACGGCGCCATGGCGGTGCAGCCGGGTACGGGTGGCATCGAGACCAAGGCCGCGTTCGGCGACGTGCATCTCCACGTCGAGTGGAGCGCGCCGGACCCGCCGACCGCCACCGGGCAGGACCGCGGCAACAGCGGTGTGTTCCTGATGGGTCGCTACGAAGTGCAGGTGCTCGACTCCTACGAGAGCGCGACCTATGCCGACGGACAGGCCGGCGCCATCTATGGGCAGTACCCGCCGCGGCTGAATCTCGCACAGCCTCCTGGTGCGTGGAACAGCTACGACATCGAGTTCCGCCGCCCGCGCTTCGCGTCCGACGGCCGCGTGCTCTCGCCGGCGCGCATGACGGTGCGGCACAATGGCGTGGTCATCCACGCCGACCAGCCGCTGCTGGGGCCCACCTCGCACATCGTGCGCGCGCCCTACGAGGCGCACCCCGACGCCTTGCCCATCGCGCTGCAAGACCACGGTGATCGCGTCCGCTTCCGGAATATCTGGGTGCGGGAGTTGCCGCCGCTCGCCGAGGCGCCGGCGGCACCCGATGCGCGCGCGACCGACGCGGTGCTCGCGCGTGCGGCGGCGCTGGCGGCGGGCTGGCAGTTCCGGCGGGCGATCGACGAGTACACCCGGGCGCTCACCGCGCGCAACGACGACGAGGCGATGCTGCGGCGCTGGCGCGGGCATCGCTGGCTGTCGGTGCGCGAGTTCGGCAAGGCCGAGGAGGACCTCGCGCTCGCGGCGGGCATGGACGCGACGAACTACGGCGCGTGGTACCACCTCGGCATCATCCACTACATCAACGGGCGTTGGCGCAACGCGGCCGAGGCGTTCCGCGCGGCGCTGCCGCTAGCCCCGAACGCGGGTGAGTTCTCCGGCAGCACCGACTGGCTCTGGATGACGCTCATGCGCGATGGGCGCGCCGACGACGCGCGGGCCTCGCTGGTGGAATCCCGCCGCCTGCGCGCGACGCGCGCCGATTGGGCGGCGACCGGCAACGCGTACGATGCCCGGCTCGCCCTGTACGCCGGGGAGATCACACCCGAGCAGGTGTTCACCCCGGCCGACACCGCCGCGACGCAGGTCGCGACGCTCAGTTACGGCGTGGGCAATTGGTACCTCGTGCGCGGGGACAGCGCCCGCGCGCGCGAGTGGTTCGAACGCGCGGTGTGGAGTGGTGGCTGGGCGGCGTTCGGTGCGATCGTCGCGGAGGTGGAGCTGGCGCGCCTGCGCTAGGCGCATTCGCGCACACACGCTCACGCGCTAATGTGCTCACTCGCTCACACGCGAAGCAGCCCGCGGAACCCCCGCGCGGCGTAGTACGACTCCGCGCCGTTGTGGTACACGAACACCCGCCCGAAGCGGCGGTCGCCGAACAGCGCGCCGCCCAACGCCCGGACGTCGGGCGGCGTCTGAATCCAGCTCGAGGTCTTGCGGTCGAACTCGCCCAGCGTCTGCAGGTGCCGGTACTCGTCCTCCGTGAGCATCGACACCCCCATCGTCGCCGCCATCTCCATCGCGGAGCCGCTGGGCTTGTTGGCCTTCCGAGATTCCCACGCGGCGCGGTCGAAGCACAGACTGCGCCGCCCCGCCGGCGTCTCGGCCGCACAGTCACAGACGAGGATCGCGCCCGACGCCGCGTCGACGCCGATCACATCGGGCTCGCCGCCACTGTCCTCCATGGCCTGCAGGACGGTCAGCGCTCCGGGGTTCGCGGCCAGACGGGACTCGACCTGAGCCCACGTGACGCCCCGGTGCCGCTGCGGGTTGGCGTCGAAGCGTGCGCGGAGTGTGTCCCGCACCTAGTTCCGCCCGGCGGCCTGGCGCGCCACGTTGAGCGCGTTCTCTGCCGCGCCACTGATGCCCGCGTCGCCGCCCCAGCTGATGGTCACGAAGTCGAAGCCCTGCTGCATGCGCTGCGCCACGTTGTTCGCGCTCGTCGTCAGGCCGCAGCGGACGTTGTACTTCTTGCAGGCCGCCAGCACCTTCGCGATCCCCGCCTCGACCTCCGGACTGTTCCCGGGCAGCCCGTACGACAGCGAGAGGTCTGCCGGCCCGATGAACAGTGCGCCCACGCCAGGCGTGGACACGATCTCCTCGGCGTTCTCGACGCCCTTCACCGTCTCGATCTGGATCACGGCCAGTAGCTCCCCGCGCGGATCCAGAGGCCAGGTGTCAGCGCGCGCCGAGTAGTCCTGCACGCCCCAGATCCACGCCGCGTTGCCGGGCGACGAGCCGCGGATGCCCACCGGCTCGGTCTGCGGGTCGCCGCGTCGCTGGGGGTAGCGCATCGAGGTCACCGCATTGAGGGCTTCCGCGCGCGTCTCGACCATCGGGAACATCACCCCGAATGCGCCGACGTCCAGCGCCTGCTTGGCCATGAACTGCACCTGTTCGCGCCCATTGGCCGGTAGCCTGACGATGGGGGTCACGTCCATCTGCGGAAAGCCCTTGGCTGCGATGCTGCGGGCGTTGACCATGCCCATGATGAAGCGCTGCATGGTCTCGAAGTCCAGCGGGTTGTGCTCCATATCGATGATCACGAAGTCCAACTGGCTGGTGGCCAGCGACCGGGCGTTGATCAGCGAGAAGTCGCCGGTGGCCAGGCCGAACACCGGCTTCCCCGACTCCAGGGTCTCGATGGTCCGGTTGAGGCGGCGCTCCTGGGCGACCAGCGGAGCGGCGGTCGTCTGAGCGGCGAGGACAGCACCGAAGGTCAGCAGTGCGGCGCGGACACCGAGCGGGCGGGAGAGCATGGCGGCGATCACCGGGAGGAGGGCGAATGGCGGAATGGACGTCAATGTTAGCAGGGCGACCGGCGACCGGCCAGCGACGGGGAGGCGCGGTCGCGGGCCCGGTAGCCTTCGCGCGCGCGGGGCGCACCGCGATTCGCGTTCCGTGGAGCGTCTGGCTACTATCGAGCGTGCGCCTTTCCCCCATCTGGCCGCGGCACGCTGCGCGGATCGCGCACGCGCGGCTGGGTCCCTGATGCGCTACACGGCGCACCGCGCGTGGCTGGCCGCCGCTGTGACCGCGTGCGTGGCGGTCGCCGTCGCGCTGGTCGTGGATCGCTGGTATGCGGCGCATCTGCGCGACGATGCACGCGACGCAACGCGCATGATGATGGCCCCGTATGCGACGGCGCTCGAGGGCGCGGTCGACCGGCGCGTCGCGCTGCTGATCGGCCTCCGCTCCTTCGCCGATTCCCGACCCACCCGGCGCTCGCTCGACGAGGAGTTCCCCGTCTTCGCGCAGGGGACGCTGGTCAGCACCAGCGGCGTGGTGGCGCTGCAGTTCGTCGAGGCGGGGCGCATCGGGATGACCTGGCCGATCAAGGGCAACGAGCGCGCCCTCGGCTACGACCTCTACGCCGATCCACGTCCCGGCCTCGCCGCCGACGTGCGCCGGGCCATCGCCTCGGGTGAGGTGACGGTCACCGGTCCCATTGCGCTGGTGCAGGGCGGGAACGGCCTCCTGGTCCGGCAGCGGATCGCCGCGCGGTCCGGATTCCCCGACCTCGCCGCCGTGATCCTCGATGTGCCGACACTCGTGGCAGAGGCGGGTATCGTCGGAGGTGCCCCGAATATCCGCCTCGAGGTGCGCGATCGGTCCGGCGCGTGGTTCGGCGGCGACAGTGCGGGGGCCGTGCAGGACGCCGAGCGACTCCGGGTGCGTGTGCCCGACGGCGACTGGACCTTGCTGGGGATGCCGGCTGGCGGCTGGGACGCTGCGATCGCCAACCCGCTCCGGTCGGCGCGGCGCACGGCGGCCGCGTTGGTCCTCGTCGCGGGGCTGCTGGGATTCATGCTCGGGGGGCGCGAGGACCGTCTGCGCCGCAACGCCGCGCGCAGCGACACGCGGCTCGGCATCGCGCTGCGCGCGGGGCAGATGGGGGTGCTGGAATGCGAGATCGCGACGCGGCGCGTCAGTGTGAGCGACGGGGCGGCGGCGGTGCTCGGGGCAGCCCCTGGCGCGCGCCTCGACACGCTGGCGGCACTCCTCGACCGGGTGCACCCCGACGACCGGGCGCAGGTCGAGCAGCAGTTCGACGCGCTGCGTCTTGGGCGGCGCGACGAACTGCAGGTCGAGTTCCGCGTGCGGCGGGCCGACGGCATCACCCGCTGGGTGCTCATGATCGGCGAGGTCGAACGCGATGACGCCGACCGGCCCGCGCGTCTCCTGGGCGTGTTGTCCGACGCCACCGAGCGTCGCGCCATGGAGGAGCGCGTGCGTGAGTCGCAGCGCCTCGAGTCCGTGGCGACCTTGGCGGCCGGGGTCGCGCATGACTTCAACAACATGCTGTCGGCCATCGTCGGCTTCACGGAGCTGGCGTCTCTGCGGGCGCGGCAGCTCGCCGACGCGGCGCAGCGTGAGGCCATCCTCGGCAGTCATACGCAGGTCCTGCAGACCACCGAGCGCGCCGTGACGCTCACGGGTCAGCTGCTCGCCTTCAGTCGCAAACAAGATACCGCGCCGACGCTGGTCGATGTCAGCGCGGCGCTGCGCGGCCTCGAGCCGATGTTGCGTCAGCTCCTGGGGCGCGAGCGCGGCTTCGTTGCCGTGCTGGCCGATGACCTTCCCCCGGTGGTCTGCGACGCGGGACAACTGACCCAGGTCATGCTGAACCTCATCGTGAACGCCCGCGACGCGATGCCGGACGGCGGCACGGTGACCGTGCGGACCGCGGCGGTCACCGCGCTGCCGGCGCCGCTCGACGCCGGCAGCGACAAGGCGCCGTGGGTGCACATCGAAGTGCGGGACACGGGGACGGGGATCCCCGCCGAGGTCGTCAGCCGCATCTTCGAGCCCTATTACACGACGAAGCCGGAGGGCCGTGGTACGGGGTTGGGGCTCGCGGTGGTGTACGGTGCGGTCACGGGGGCCGGTGGCGTGGTCACGGTCGAGAGCACCGAGGGGGTGGGGACCACCTTCCACGTGTATCTGCCCGCAGAGCGCGGGGCGCGGGCCGTCAGCGCGCGGGATTAGCTCGTGACGGGGGTCGCCGTCGGCAGCAGGTCGGCGTACTCGAATCGCCCCTCGCGCCGCACGCGCTCGCCGACCTCTACCGCGATGCGCGCCGCGAAGCCGGGCCCATCGATCACGCAGGTGTGGAACTCGCCGCGCTCGCCGCAGGGATCCACGCCCGGCGGCAGGTCCGCGAGCAATGCCGCGTCGAAGCGTCGGCCGGCGAACCCGGCGTCGAGCTGTTCGGTGTCCACGCAGGTCAGATACAGCTCGTAGCCCTCGGCGACCACGCGTGCTGCCAGCGTCGCCGTGTCGAAGCCCCAGAGCGGGAACACGGGGTCCGCGCCCATCCGGCGTGCCAGCGCTTCGCGGTAGGCGCGTACGTCGTCCAGGAAGAGGTCGCCGTAGGCGATGTGTCGCACGGGACCGACCCGCGCTCGGATCTCGTCGAACGCGGCGGTCCACGCTGCCTCGTACGCCGCGTTGTCCGCGCCAGGCGTCAGCGCCGCCTCGAATACGGGGACGCCCAGGGCGCGACCCTGCGCCGCGAGGATGCTGCGGCGGATCCCGTGGATGCTCACGCGGTCGTATTCCGGTGTGACCGTCGTGAGCAGCGCGACGACCTGCCAGGCGGGGTCGGCGCGCAGCGCGGCGAGTGCGAGCGTGCTGTCCTTGCCGCCACTGAAGGCGACGACGATGGGCGTGCCGGTGGGCATGGGTGCAACATAGCGATAGAATCCATACAACCCTCGCTGTGTATGTCCTCCGACCGCCCTCCCGACGACCTGCCCCCTCTGATCGCGTGGATGTCGCGCCACGGCCTCTGGCTGTTGGCGGCGATCATCGTGATCGAGCTGGGCTTTCACGCCTTCGCCGTGTGGCGCACCCGCGTGGCCGCGCCCGTGCTGGCGTTGCTCGTGCTGCTACCGCTCAGTGCGCCGGCGCAGACCCGCGTCACGATCCCGGGCTCGGCGGTGGAGATCACGCTGCTGCCGGTCGCCGCAGGACGCGTGTCGCTGCAGGGTCGCCCGATCGACGTCGCGCCCTTCGAGGTCGCACGGACAGAGGTGACCTGGGAGCAGTACGACACCTATGCGCTGTCCACCCCGAGCGAGCGCGATCGCGCGCGCGGTGCGGATGCGGTCGCACGCCCCAGCAAGCCGTACGGCGCGCCGGACTACGGCTGGGGGCACAACGGGTTCGCGGCCATTTCTGTCGCGTGGCAAGCGGCGGAGGCCTATGCCGCGTGGTTGAGTGCGATGACCGGTGAGCGCTGGCGCTTGCCGACGGAGGCGGAGTGGCAGTTGCTGGCCGACCGCGCGGGATTCACGCCGGCGCGTGTGGATGCACTCGCGTGGCACGCGGGGAACAGCGAGGGGCGGACGCATCCTGTGGCGAGCAAGGCGGCCGATGCGCTGGGGTTGCATGACCTGTTCGGCAATGCCGCCGAGTGGGTGCGCACGGTCGAGGGCACGCACGTGACGCGCGGCGGGTCGTTCCGCGATGCGGCGTCCATGCTGGGTCCGTCGGCACGTGCGGTCCCCAGTGACCTGTGGAACGAGCGCGACCCGCAGATCCCGCCGAGCCGTTGGTGGTTGAGCGATGGGCCGTTCGTGGGCTTCCGACTGGTGCGTGAAGCCCGTTGACCCTTGGGTGAGTGAGTCAGTGACCATGCGGTCTGATCCATCGTTCTCCGTGCTGGTGCTCTGCACCGGTAACTCGGCGCGCTCGCAGATCGCGGAGGCGCTGATCGTGACGCGTGGCGCGACGCGTTCTGCTGGGCGTGTCGTCGCGGCGAGCGCAGGGTCGCGACCGGCGTCGCGTGTGAATCCTTTCGCCGTCGAGGTGCTCGCCGCGCATGGCATCGTGTGGGAGGGTCGTGCCCCACAGTCCATCGACGACGTTGCAGGACGCGCGTTCGACCTGGTGATCACGGTGTGCGACAACGCGCAGGAGGCCTGCCCGTTCTTCGCAGGTGCGCGCGCGCAGGTGCACTGGGGCCTGCCGGACCCCGCTGAGCACACGGAGGCCGAGGCTGCTCGTGCGGCGTTCGCGGCGACCTACTCGGCGTTGTCGACGAGAGTGGATGCGTTGCTGACGTTGCCGTTGGAGGCGATGGATGCGGCCGCGTTGCGGGTGGCGGCGCAGGCGGTGCATGGGAAAGTCGAGGGCGATGTCGCTCGGGTGCGCCGGGGGCACGACAAGACCTTCGCGGACCTTCGTGAGGCGCTGTTCCCCGAGGGGCCGCCCGCGCGTAGCAGTCTGAAGGAATTGAAGCGCGGCATTGCGGACGCCGTCCGGCGCCGACATTTGCGTGACTGACACCAACGTCCTCGTCTGGCTACTGGTTGGGTTCGCTGCCCAGCTTATCCCCACGCGCTGATCCGACACGCCCTGCGGCGCTTCGATGACGCCTCGGGGCACTGTCAGCCCTAGATTGCGAGGGTGCCCAAGACTAGCTAATATTCTAGCTAACTCTTGTGAGGCCAACGCCGTGAAGACCGTGACCATCCACCAAGCCAAGACGACGCTGTCTCGACTCATCGCCGAGGTCGAGGCGGGCGAAGAGATCGTGATCCACCGTGGGCGGGTGCCGGTGGCGCGGTTGGTGCCTCTTGAGGCGCCGCGGCCCAAGCGGGTGCCGGGGCGCTGGAAGGGACTCATCACCGTGCCAGACAGCTTCTTCGATCCGTTGCCCGAAGACGAGTTGTTGCTCTGGGAAGGTCGGGGACCGGAGGCCTATGACCCGGAAGACTGAACGCCTCCCGCGCACTCGACGGCTGCTACTTGACACGCACGCCCTTCTGTGGTGGATGGTCGGCGACTCAAAACTCCCGGCCTTCGCCCGCGAGCTGATCGCTGATGAGGACACGGCCGTGCTCGTCAGTGCCGCCTCGGTCTGGGAGATCGTGACCAAGCACCGGCTGGGACGGCTGCCCTTGCCCGCCGAGGCCGCGGTCGACCTCATTCAGGCCGTGCATGCTGAGGGATTTGAGGTGCTGTCCATAAACGCCGACCACGCGCAGACGGCGGGTCGGTTGCGCGGCCCGGTGGGGGACCCCTTCGACCGTATGCTGATCGCGCAGGCACTCGAGGAGCGTCTCGCGCTCATATCGAACGAGCGTCCCTTCGATGCATACGGCATCACAAGGCTCTGGAGCACACGACGATGAATCTCAGGCGTTTCGCTCTGGCTGCCGCCATGATGGTCGCGCTGATCCCTCTCGCCCTCCCAGCCCAAGCTCGCGGCGATCGCCAGACCCTGCAACACGATGGCCGCACACGCAGCTACATCGTCCGTGCCCCACGCGATGTGGCGACGGACCGCACCCCGCTGCCAGTGGTGCTGGTGCTGCACGGTGGCGGCGGCAATGCGCAGAACGCCGAGCGCATGACGGGCTTCACGGCATTGGTGGAGCGCGAGCGCTTGATCGCCGTGTATCCCGATGGCAGTGGGCGGCTGAGCACCACGCTGCTGACCTGGAACGCCGACCACTGCTGTGGGTTCGCGATGACCGAGCGCGTGGACGATGTCGGCTTCATCGCGGCGTTGCTCGACACGCTGGCCGCGCGGTATCCCGTGGATGTGTCGCGCATCTACGTGACCGGCATGTCGAACGGCGGGATGATGGCGCATATACTGGCGCGCGAGCTGCCGCAGCGCATTGCGGCGATCGCGCCCGTGGTGGGGGCCATCTTCGAAGGCGCGCCGCCGCCCAAGGGACCGGTGTCGGTGCTGGCCATCAACGGGCTGCTGGACCGCAGCGTGCCGGTGACTGGCGGCCTCGGTGAGGGCGTGGGTCGCAATGCATGGGACGGCACGCCCACACAGGACAACCTCGCGCAGGGCCGTTACTGGGCGGCGGCCAATGGCTGTGAGCCAGCGCCGCAGCGGGCCCAGCAGGGCGCGGTGATCACGTGGACGCATCGCTGTCCCGATGGCCGCAGCGTGCAGGTGGTGCAGTTGGAGGACAACGGGCACGCCTGGCCGGGCGGGCAGCGCGGGTTGCCGCGGGCGGATGGGCCGAGTCGGAGCTATGATGCGACGGCGCGGATGTGGGAGTTCTTCAGGGGGCAGGTGCGGCGGTAGGGCCGGCTATCCAATGACTCAATCCCATCCGTCTGAAGCTCGAATGTTCATTTCCGGTTGGTTGTCGCGGACCCGATTCGCGCTGTCACTGGTCATCCTGTGCGCGTGTGGTCGAGATGGGGTCAGCGATGCGGAGCGACTGACGAACTCCGGTGAGCAGTCGTGGAGGGCGAGTAGCGCAGTGGCCGATAGTCTGACGAGCGCCCCCTTCGGGCCACCGGACCTCCTCGCTCGCCCACTCGCGATGATGGTGTCCGGCCCGCACCTGTTCATCGCTGACTTCCGGCCGCCGTACGTGCACGTTCTCGATGTGACCTCAGGACGACACAGGCGGTCTTTCGGTCGCGAGGGAGGCGGCCCGGAGGACTTCCTCAGCTCGCCGTTCCCCGTTGCGGGCTCGGGTCGCGGAGACACCGTGTGGTTCTACCAGTCGCAACCCGGGCGACTGTCGGGGGTCGCAATTCGCGACCTCACCGACGACACCAAGTCTCCGATCTCAGCGACGCGAGCCGTTGGACCGACTTCAGGATGGGCTTTTTCCATCGATGGCCCCGATGCTTCCGGGATCCTCCTCGGCGTGAATCAGGTGCCGCACGGCGTCGAGTCATTCACGTACTCTCTGGCACGTGACAGTGTCATCGCGCAGCGCCGCCTGCTGTTGGACGACGAACGGATGGCGCCCGCTGCGCTAGGTGACGCGTACCAAGGGATACTGTGCTACGTGCCCCAGCGGAACGTGTGGCTGCAGTTCTACAGGAGCGCCGGCAGAGCAGACATCATTGACGCGAATGGAGCGACTCGCGGTGAGCTACCGGTTCCATTCCGCTGGAGACCGCATGTAGAGGAGAACCCGAACCGGCCCGGCCAGACGGCGTTCAGCTTCTTCCACGCGAAGACGCGGCATGCGTACGCAGCCTGCTCCGTCACCGAGCGCTTCGTGTACGCGCTGTACTACGGCCATGCCAACGGGGACGCGGACTCGAAGCACTACCTCGCCCGCTTGCCTAACGCTGAGGTGCACGTCTTCGACATGTCGTTCAAACTCGCGAGAGCGTTCGCTCTCGACCATGCGACGGAGGTCCTTGCCGTCCCTCTCGGCGACACAGTGCTATTCAGCGCCCAATACGACTCTACAGGAGTGCAGGTCCGGAAGACACGAATACGGTAGGCGACGATAATCTGACCCGGCTCGTCCACACCTCAACTGATCCTTCCGAACACTACGTCCCATCGCTCAGGGAATCGTCAGAGTCACTCGACGCGCTGACTTCCGCCACCCGCACCGGCTGCCCGAACGCCAGCCAGTGCCCGTCCGGCAAGCGCACATGGAACTCGCGCTGTCCGTACACCGCATCGTCAGGTCCTTCGGTCTCAAGGCTCGGCCACTGCGCGCGATGCGCGGTGACCTCCGCCGCCACCGCGTCGACGTCCGCACAGTCCACATACACCGTGAGACGGCGCTCGCGCCCCTCGGCGCGCGGGCGGCCGGGCTCGCCGAGCAGCCGCAGCGCGATGCGCTCGCGCGAGACGTAGGCATAGTTGCTGTGCCGCACCACGACACGGAAGCCCAGTACGGCGGTGCAGAACGCCACGGCGGCATCGAGGTCGTCGACGTGCACGAACGGGGTCACCTGCGCCAAGCCGAGCGCACGCCGCGCGCCGCGCGCCTCCATCAGCCCCACCAGGTTGCCGTCTGGATCGCGCACGAACGCGATCCAGAGCTCGTGGTCCGAGAGCTGCGCGGTGCGCATGGGGCTGCGCTCGGCGGTCGCCCCCCGCGCGAGCGCGGCCGCATATGCGGCGTCGACATCGGGGACGCTGAAGTACAGCACCGAGTTCGCGCCGACACTGCCGTGCCCCTTGGGCGTCGTGAGCATCACGCGGACGTCGCCGGCCGCGAGGAAGCTCAGCTCCGGGCCCGCGTCGAACAGGTGCTGCAGGCCAAGGACGTCGCGATAGAACGCGGTGGCGACTGGCACGTCGGCGACGACGATGGCGACTTGGCCGAGGGAGGGGGACATGCGGCTCACGATGCGGAAGTTGGCGCGGATACCGAGCGTGTGAAACGTTCAGGGATGGGTCAGCGTGTAAGTGCGCCGACGTGCAGATCCTCGTCCACCTCAGGCCAGTGAATACCCTCACCACCACCGAGCAACACCCAGTGATCGCGGGCCGCTTGCGAGGCACCGAGCAGTCGGGGAAAGTCACGCACGGGACGCACGATCGTCCGGCCATCCGTCAGCGTCACACGTAGTGCCTGATCATCACAGCGAACGTCAGCGGCCCGAGGGACGCCGCCGCCAGCGGAAGTGTGCATGCCATGCCTCCAGCAATTCGGTGGCTCACGTATCTCGTTGTCGTGGAAGTAGTCGCGGATTGGCACAGAGCGCAAGACGGTCGACGTGAGTCTTCTACGCCCACCGACCCTCACCCCCCATGCGGCAACCGATACTTCACCACATACTGCACCTCATCCGCATCGCGCAGTGCCACCCAGAGGTGGTCACGCCCGGGCGCAATCACCGTTCCGTACGGAAAGCGGAGATCGCCGAGGTAGTTGCCGTCTGCCTCGAACACCGCGTGCGCGACGGGGTCGGCGATGTTCAGCCGGTACTCCTTCGGCGCACTGCCCGGCAGGGAGCACGACGCGGCGACCCGTGTCGACACGCGCTCCCCCGGCGCCGAGATGCTCACCCACACGCGCCCAGCCAAGTCCGTCGAGAAGTGCCCGCGCGCGGGCGGTCGATCGGCGGGGATGTCGACCGGTGGCTGTTGTGGCATGCCTGCGCGAGGGCAAGAGTCACGCGAAAAGCTGAGCAGGTTGTTCGCGTGCCGCCGCTCCTCGCGCGTATAGGGTACGCCCGTGCGCGGGACCTGAGCGATCAACGGCGGCTGCTTGCCAGTGGGGTCAGTGCGCAGGAAACCCACGATGTCACTGCGCGACTGGACCTCGGCGCCGTCGGGGAGCAGGCGCCACCAGCGGATGAACACCTCGCCGGGCGCAGCGGGCGCGCGCCACGGCTTGCGGTCACTGATGGAATCCATCAGCTGTCCCTGGGCGCTGAAGAAGTGGAAGGGACGCAGCAGGCCGGACTCGGTCGCCGATGGTCCACGCGCGAAGGGCGCCCGCACCGCGATGCGACCGTCCTGCAGCGCGATGATCTCGTTCGTGCTGCCGTTGTTGTGGTTGAGCGCGAACAATCGTATGAGGCGCCCATCCGGGCCGAAGTGATTCACCGAGCGCACGCCGTCGCGGACCAGCATGTGCCCGTCGGCGCGCACGGCGACGTCCAGCATGAACAACGTGGTGAACTCGCCGGGCCCCTGTCCCGACCGTCCGATGTTGCCGACAAAGCGGCCGGTCGCGTCGAAGCGCCGCAGGGCGGGCCCGTCGAGACTCTTGAGGTCCGCGACGAGCACACCGCCGTCGGGCAGCGCCCACATCCGCCCGATCTGCCCAAAGGTCGTCTCGTGGGTGGCACCGTCGAGGCGCAGCTCCTCGGCGAGCCGTGGCGTGGCGCCCCAGCGTCCCGGGCCCGTGGTGGTCACGACGATGGTATCGCCGCGCTGGGTGCGGGTGGTCTGGGCGTCGAGCGGCAGCGCGGTCAGGCCGAGCAGCGGGATCAGCAGGACTCTCATGCGCAGATGTTGCCACCAAACGGACGAGGGCGCAACCCGCTACGAGGCAGGCCATATGGCGAATCCCGCCCCCCGGTGACAGCTTTGGCGGCATCCTCATCCATCTGCCCATGCCTGAGCTTCCCCTCACCCGCCGCGACTTCACCAAGACCGCCGCCCTCGCCGGCGCCGGCTTCCTGCTCACCCCGCGCGTGGCCCGCGCCGTGCCGCTGCCCGGCGAGCGGGCGCCCCTGTTGCGCGTTGGCGTGGTGGGCTGCGGAGGCCGCGGCACGGGTGCGGTGCGCGACATGATGCGGGCCGGCGACGAGGACATCGTGCTCGTGGCCATGGGCGATCTGTTCCCGGACCGGCTCAAGAGCGCACAGGAGAACCTGGTCAGGCTCGCGGCCGAGAACCCGAGCATCGCCGCGAAGTACAAGGTGACGCCCGAGATGAGCTTCACCGGCATCGACGCCTACCAAAAGGTGCTCGCGACGGACATCGACCTGGTGATCCTGGCCACGCCGCCGGGCTTCCGGCCCATGCATTTGGAGGCCGCCATCAACGCGGGCAAGCACGTGTTCGCCGAGAAGCCCGTGGCGGTGGATCCCGCCGGTGTGCGGCGCGTGATCGCGGCGGCGCGGGTGGCCGAGCAGAAGAAGCTCGCAATCGTGGCCGGGACACAGCGGCGGCACGATCCCGCCTATGTCGATGTGATCCGCCGTGTGCAGGAAGGCGCGATCGGCGAGGTGATGACGGGGCAGGTGTTCTGGAATCAGGGCGGGCTGTGGAATCGCGACCGCTTGCCGGAGTGGAGCGACACCGAGTGGCAGCTGCGCAATTGGCTGTATTTGGCCTGGCTCTCGGGCGATCACATCGTGGAGCAGCACATCCACAACATCGACGTGGGCAACTGGGTCATGGGCGGACACCCCGTGAAGGCGACGGGTGTGGGCGGGCGGGCGCAGCGCACGGACCCCAAGTACGGGCACATCTTCGATCACTTCATGGTGGACTTCGAGTATGCCGACGGGCGTCACGTGACGTCGATGTGCCGGCAGATCGAGGGCAGCGCGAACTTCGTGGGCGAGCGATTCCAGGGGAGCCGGGGCCACACGGACGCGAACAAGACCATCACCACGGCGGCGTCCGTGTACACCTATGCGGGGCCGACCCCCAATCCGTTCATCAACGAGCATAC
The DNA here is from genome assembly GCA_964503275.1 of uncultured Gemmatimonadaceae bacterium. Classification (GTDB taxonomy): domain Bacteria; phylum Gemmatimonadota; class Gemmatimonadetes; order Gemmatimonadales; family Gemmatimonadaceae; genus DASRAP01. Next base: position 115,642 of record CAZCZO010000004.1, read on the forward strand.
GGACCTGCTGGCGTCCATCCGTGCGGGCAGGCCGCTGAACGAGGGCGTGCGGGTGGCCGAGTCGACGCTGAGCGCGATCATGGGACGTGAGGCGGCGTACACGGGGCAGACCATCACGTGGGACGCGCTGCTGGCGGCGCCGCAGGACCTCGCACCGCCGAGCGTGGCGTTCGGGGCCATGGTGCTGCCGCCGGTGCCGGTGCCGGGCCGCACCAAGGTGGAGCGCACCTTCGACACCGGCTGGTGAGCATGGATCGTCGCGACTTCGTGCGCTCGGCGGCGTTGGGTGTCGCCGCCAGTGCGCTGCCCGCGGTGGCTGCCGCTGGCGATGTGACCGCCGCTGACGCGACGGCGGGGGTGCCGCACGGCGCGCCCTGGGGCCTGCGCTATGCGCCGCACTTCGGCATGTTCCGCGCGCACGCCGGTGGCAACGATGTGGTCGCCGAGTTGGAGTTCATGGCCAGCGAAGGCTTCACCGCGCTGGAGGACAACGGCATGAAGGGCCGCGCGGTGGACGTGCAGGAGCGTATCGCCAGTACGATGACGCGGCTCAACATGGCCATGGGCGTGTTCGTGGCGCACACCATCGGCTGGAACGACGCCAACCTGACCAGTGGCCATGCGGAGAAGCGCGAGGTGTTCCTGCGCGAAGTCCGCGAGTCGGTGGAGGTGGCCAAGCGCGTGAACGCGCGTTGGATGACCGTGGTGCCGGGGATGATGGACGGTCGGTTGCCGCTGGAGTACCAGACCGCGAACGTAGTCGAGGCGCTGAAGCAGGCCAGCGCGATCCTCGAGCCGCACGGGCTGGTGATGGTGCTGGAGCCGCTGAACACCATCCGCGATCATCCGGGGCAGTTCCTGCAGCGCATCCCGCAGGCGTATCTGATCTGCAAGGCGGTGGCGAGCCCCAGCTGCAAGATCCTGTTCGACGTCTACCACCAGCAGATCACGGAGGGGAACCTGATCCCCAACCTGGATCGCGCGTGGGAGGAGGTGGCGTACATCCAGACGGGCGACAACCCTGGGCGTCGCGAGCCGACGACGGGGGAGATCAATTATCTGAACGTGTTCCGGCACCTGAAGAAGAAAGGGTTCTCAGGGATCGTGGGGATGGAGCATGGGAATTCGCGGCCGGGTAAGGACGGGGAACGCGCGGTGATTGACGCGTATCGGGCGGTGGATGGGTAGGGACGGTTCGCATGATCTGACAGGCGTCGCCCTGCCTTGAGCCGCGTACCTCGTTGTTCTTACCAGTAAGACGCATCATGGAGCCCACGATGTCCCTCGCTGCTACGACTACCATGTCCTCCAAAGGACAGGTGGTGATTCCTGAAGCCATTCGCGAGCGATTGGGACTCGAGGCGGGTGCACAGTTCGTGGTGGTCGCGGATCGTGATGTTGTGATCCTGAGAGTCTTGCAGCCACCGGCCTTGTCAGAATTCGCGGCGCTGAGTGCGCAGGCGCGCCGAGCTGCCAAGGCCGCTGAGCTCAAGCAAGGCGATGTCGAGCGGGCGACAAAGAAGGTGCGGCGCGGGGCGTGAAGGTCGTCGTCGACACGAACGTCTTGATGTCGGGGCTGTTGTTCGGTGGCGTCCCTGGCCGAGTACTCAGTGCGTGGAGCGAGGGTGTCTTTCGGCTTGTTGTGTCTCCGCCTGTGCTCGAGGAGTACCGCCGCGTCGGGCTTGACTTGAGCAAAGGGCGAGAGCCGCTGATCGGTCTGGTTGAGTCATTCGTGATGATGGTGACGACTCACGCGCTGATGCTGGACGCGCGGCCCCTGGACGTCGGGGTGAGCGCCGATCCGGATGATGACATGTTCCTTGCCGCTGCGATCGCCGGCAGTGCTCAGATCATCGTGTCACGCGACAAGCACCTGCTGCAGGTGACAGGATGGAGCGGTATCGAGGTCTTGAAGCCCCGGCCGGGACATCCCAAGCCACTTCCCTTGCATGAACACCACTGATCAGATAGTCTGATTCTCGGCCATCCGCCACGCCAATGCCGCCTGCCCCCACCGTCACCGACGTCGCGCGCAACTTCGCCGACTATATCAACCGCGTTGCGTTTCGCGGCGAGCGTTTCACACTCATGCGCGGCAACCGACCGGTGGCAGAGCTGCGTCCGGTGCCGGCCGGACGCAGCCTCCGCGAGTTGCCCGCCATGCTCGCATCCCTCCCTCGGCTGTCGGCGGATGAGGCGTCGGCGTTCGGAGAGGACATCGCGGCGGCACGCCGCGAGCTTGGTGAGCAGCCGCTGCGAGATCCATGGGCGTCCTGATCGACGCCAGTATCCTCATCGAGCACGAGCGAGGTCGGCTGGAGCTCGAGCCGCATCTCGATCAGCGGCCCGACGAAGAGTTCTTCCTGTCAGTGATCAGCGCCAGCGAATTGCTTCACGGCGTGCATCACGCGGTCGACGCCGCGACACGTGCCCGGCGTGCCGCTTGGGTGGAAGCCGTGCTGGACCGATTCCCGCTGCTGCCGGTCGACATGCAGACGGCGCGGGCCCATGCGCAGATCTGGGCAGACCTGTCGCCGCGCGGGCAGCTCATCGGACCCAATGACCTCTGGCTCGCCGCATCCTGCATTGCCAACGGGCTGGTGATGGTGACGGCGAACGAGCGGGGGTTTCGCCGGGTACCTGGGCTCGCGTTGGAGTCGTGGGCGCGTCGCGCCTGATCGCGCATGACCCGCAACATCACCGACCTCTACGAGCGCCACGCGCACGCCTACGACGAAGACCGCGGCCGCTCACTCCACGAGCGAAGCTGGTTGGACCGCTTCTTGAGCTTCGTCCCGCCAGGCGGGACCATCCTCGACATCGGCTGCGGGATGGGCGAGCCCATCGCCCGGTACCTCATGGAGAGCGGCGTCAACGTCGTCGGCGTGGACGCCGCACCGTCGATGATCGCCTTGTGCCGCACCCGCTTCCCGCAGTCGGAGTGGCTGGTCGCCGACATGCGGGACCTCGCGCTCGGCCGACGCTTCGACGGCGTGCTGGCCTGGGACAGCTTCTTTCACTTGAGCATGGACGACCAGCGCGCGATGTTCGCTCGCTTCGCAGCGCATGCCGCGGATGGCGCGCCGCTGATGTTCACCAGCGGTCCGGCGGCTGGGGAGGTGATCGGGTCGTACCGAGGCGAGCCGCTCTATCACGCCAGTCTGGACCCGGCGGCGTATCGCGCGCTGTTGGTCAGCAACGGGTTCACTGAACGAGCATTCGTCGCCGAGGACCCGGATTGCGGCGGGCATACGGTGTGGCTCGCGACGTTGGACGCGGAGTGAGACGCCGGGGACCGTGCGGATGCGCTAGGATCCTGTGTCGGCCTGTTGACCCGGTCGACGGGAAGCGCTAGATACTTCGAGCACTGCTGGTTCGATTCGCGTCCGTGCACACCTCACGCACCTCGTCATGTCGGAACAGGTCGTACGCTGGGCCAAACTGGTGGTGCTGATCGGCGCGTTGCTGCGGACCCTGTGGATCGGTATTCGATACCATCGTGGGTCGTGGCAGCGACATGATTGGATGCGATTCGGGCTCGCGCTGAGTGCCGCCCTGAGCGTCGTCGCCGTCGCGCTGGCGATGGGTGTTGCGGTCGATCGCGGCATCTACGACGAGATCCCGGTCGCGTACCACTCGCGGTACTCGTGGACACTGCTTGCGGTCGCGTTGGTCGGCAGTGGCGCGCTCGGATGCGTGTTGGGGTGGTTCGTTTCCCCCGCGATCCTTCGACCGCGAGGATCAAGAAGCAGGCGCAGAGCCCAAGGCCCACGACATTGAGCATCAGTGACGTGGTCGCGTCAGCTCAGCCCCCCGCTTGCTTCCACAGCGCCGCGAACGTCCGCAGATAGCGGTGATACAGGTACACCTCCCAGTCCGGCGGCGGGACCGTCCCTCGCAACATGTACTGGATCGGCGCGTTCACGTTGGTCGGCGCGATCTGCACCAAGAGGTCACGGCCATCGATCACGAAGCGATCGCCATCGTCGTTGAATCGCGTGGCTGGCATCGCCGCCAGCGTGTCGAGGCGACCTCGCGCGGCGGCTTCATCCGCCCAGTCCTGCAGGCCAACGAGGAAGCGGTCCTCCGCGAAATAGCAGAGCGACGCCGAGATACTCGCCGCCTTGCCTCCCTGCGGGTCCACGCGCGCCAGTTTCTGCCAGGTCTGCAGCGCGTTCGTGATGCGTTCGCGCGACGCCGCCGATGGCGTCAGGTAGTGCAGCAGGTCCTGCAGGGCGTGCGACAGCCCGATGTAATACGACGTCCGCAGGCCTGCCTTGACGACCGTGTACAGCTTGTCCTCGGTCGCCTCGGCCTTGGCGAGGTAGCCCTGGATGTCGTAGCGGTCGAGCACGGCGCGCTCGGGCGCGATACCCGGCTGCCCGGTGCGCACGCAGATCTGCAGCGTCCGGTTCTTCATCACGTCACGGATGTACTCGCAGAGCTCGAGCCCGGCGTGGTCCGTCTCCATCACGACGTCGATCAGCGCGACCGAGGCCAGACTGATGTCGGGGCGGCCCAGCGTGAGACTGTGCAGGAGGTCGATGCCCTCTGCCTTGCTCATCGCCGAATGCAGACGGATCGGCAGCCCATGGACTTTGAACTGGCGCATGGCGAGCCGGCTGACCTCGTGGACGTCGGGCTCGTCGTCGACCAGCACGACGTGAAGCTCAGTGAGATGCACGGTCAGGAACCCGGTGTAGGTGTGGTGGACGGCGACGGCGGGAGACTGACCGACACCGTGGTGCCGCTCCCCTCGGTGGACTCGACGGCGACGCTTCCGCGCAACTGTGCGGTGACGATGTTATGCACGATCGCGAGGCCAAGCCCACTGCCCCCCTGGCTGCGTCCGGTCGTGAAGAACGGCTCAAAGATACGAGGTCGATGCTCCGCCGCAATCCCGGCGCCGAAGTCGCGCACGGCGATCAGGAAGCGATCCTCAGGCTGACTTGGGTCGGGCCCGATCGTGATCTCGACCTTCCCGCCGCCGCCCTCGGGATACGCGTGTTGCTGGGCGTTGCTGAGCAGGTTGAGCAGGACCTGTGAGAGCGATCCGGGGTACCCCGTCCACTCCGCACCCGGGTCGTCCAGCGCATTGATGACCACGACCTCCATCCGCGACGCTCGCGCCGTGACGCGAAACAGGCTCACGGTCTCGTTCACGATGTCTGACAGGACCACGCGCTCCCGGACGTCGGTCATCTGGTTGACGGAGACCTTCTTGAACTGCTGGACCAGCGTGTGCGCACGGCTGACATTGCGAGAGATCAGGCGGCAGGCGGCCTCCAGGTCATCGACGAGCTCGCGGCCTTCTGCCGTCTCACCGAGCGCGGCGATCGCGGGCTCCCCGAGCCGCTGCGCGATGAGGCTGGCCGCCGTGTTCACCACCCCAAGCGGCGTGTTCAGCTCATGGGCGACCCCCGCGACCATCTGCCCGACGGACCGATGCCGCGCGAGCTCGGACTCCTCGCGGATGAGCCGCTCATTCTCGCGGCGTAGCCGGTCGATCGACAGGTGGGTGTTCACCCGCGCGAGCAGCTCGTGCGCATTGACGGGCTTGGCGACGTAATCGACCGCGCCGAGCTCGAAGCCACGGACGATGTCGTCCGTCCCCGTGCGCGCGGTCAGGAAGATGATCGGGATGTCGCGCCATCCGTCCGATGCCTTGATCCGTCTGCAGGTCTCGAAGCCGTCCATCTCCGGCATCAGGACGTCGAGCAGGATGAGGTCGGGCCGGATCGTGTCGAGGGCGTCGAGCGCGTGTCCGCCGTTGGTGGCCACACTCACCTGGTAGCCCGCGTCGTGCAGCACGGCCGCCAGCGCCTGGATGTTGATGGGCGAATCCTCGACGAGGAGGATACGCGGTACGGCGCCGTGGCCGTGCACGCCGGCGTCACTCATGCCGTAGGGCCGCCACCGGATCCAGTTTCGCTGCGCGCATCGCCGGGAGCATGCCGAAGATGATACCGGTGACCGCACTCGCCATCAACGCGGCGACGACGGAGGTGAGCGGCGTCGCCGCCGGGATCGCCGGCCACGCGGTGCGGATCCCGACGGCCGTCAGGATGCCGAGCACCAGTCCCACCGCCGCGCCGATGCTGGTCAACGTCACCGCCTCGACGAGGAACTGCCACAGGATCGTCGCCCGCGTGGCACCGAGCGCCTTGCGCACACCGATCTCGCGGGTCCGCTCGGTCACCGAGATCATCATGATCGCGACCACGCCCACCCCGCCGACCAGCAGGCCCACCGATGACAGCGCGAGCCCGACCACGAAGAAGGTCCCGAACAGACTGTTGTAGATGTCCATCAGCCGGTCCTGGGTGACGATCTCGAAGTTGCTGCGCTGGCTGGGGCGCAGGCCGCGGGCGCCGCGCAGCGCGGCCGTCACATCGTCGACCGCCTCCGCCGTCGTCACACCTGCGCGCGGCCGCACGATCAGGTTGTTGCCGAGCATCCACATGTTCAACGCACTCTTGCCCGTGGTCCACGGAATGATCGCTTTGGGATCGTTGCCGTCGGCCGCCGATGTCGGGGTACCCATCGGGCTCGCCGTGTAGTCGTAGATGCCGATGACCGTGAAGGGGACGCCATTGATCAGCACCTGCTTGTCGAGCGGGTCCGAGTCGTAGAAGAGGCGCTGCGCCAGCATCGTATTCAGGATCACGACCCGGGCCGACGCGTTGTACTCGGCGCTCGTGAAGCTGCGTCCCGGATAGATGTCACCGGCGTCGACGTCCTTCCAATTGGTGGAATAGGCCTCGATCCCGGCGCTGAGCTGCTGGTCCCGGTAGCGGAAGGTCCCACCGGTGGCCACGTGCGCCGTCACCGACCGGATCCTCGGCAGGCGCTCGAGCATGCGCACCTCGTCCATCGTGATCATCGGGTTGCGGCGCTCGGGGCAGGTCTCGTCGGTCCCATCGCAGACCTGGAAGCCGCCGATCGGGCGACGGTACACGAAGAACGAGGTCGGGCCCGCGGCCTCCACGTCGCGCGCGAAGCTCTCATTGACGCCGTGGACCACTGACGACAGCGCGACCACCACGTACACGCCGACGGCGACACCCATGATAGTGAGCCCGGCGCGCACGCGATTCGCCCGCAGTGCATCCAACGCGATCTTCACCCCTTCGAACACACTGAGGATTCTAGAGCCGATGTGCACGTGCTACTCCTGCCGAAGGGCTTCGATGGGGTCGAGCCGCGAGGCGCGCCGCGCGGGATAGACGCCCGAGACGATACCGACGCCGAGTCCGAGCAGCGTGGCCACGACGAGCGACCATGGGGCCACCGCGGCCGGAAGCGGCGTATTCGACGCGATGACCCACGCGCCGCCGAGCCCGAGGCCGATGCCGATGACTGCGCCGAGCGTGCTCAAGGTCGCCGCCTCGACCAAGAACTGCCGGAGGATGTCCTTGCGGCGCGCGCCCAGTGCCTTGCGGATGCCGATCTCGTGCGTTCGCTCGGCGACCGCGACCAGCATGATGTTCATGATGACCATGCCGCCGACGACCAGCCCGATCATCGGCAGGGCCGTGCCCGCGATCGTCATGACGGACTTCACCTCCCGGAAATCCTCCAGCGCGGACTCGGAGGTCTCGATGGAGAAGTTGTCGCGCTGTGCCGGGCGCAACTGCCGGCGGGAGCGCATGGCCTCCCGGACCAGCTCCATCCCGTCGAACATCGCGGTGGTGCTCGGCGCCTTGAGCATCATGCCGTCGATGTCGCCACGCGGGTTGGTGAGACGCCCGAGCCCGGACTCGAGCGGGCCGATGATCAGCCGATCCATCGACATCCCGAAGAGCGACCCCTGCTTCTCGATGCGGCCGACGACCATGTAGGGCACGCCGCCGACCCGCAGCTCGCGGCCGATCGGATCGAGGTTCGGGAAGAAGAAGGTCGCCACCTCGTCGCCGATCACGACCACGTTCGTCCCGTTCAGGTACTCGGGCTGTGCGATCGTGCGGCCGGCGACGATGTCGTAGTTCTTGATCTGGAAGTAGTCACCCTCGACGGCGTAGATGGTCGCCTGGCGCGGGCGCGGTGCGTAGGCGCTCGACGCGGTCGCACTGGCGTCAGTCTCGATCGCCCACTGCACATCCTTGGGGAGCACGTCCACGACGTAGCGGGCATCGTGCCGGTACATGAGCGGCCAGCGCTGCATGTCGCGCCACTCGGCCTCGGTCTCGGGGCCGGTGAAGTCGGGCCAACGGCGGAGGGTGAACGTGTTCGCGCCGATGAACCGGCCGATGAAGTCCTCCTCCACGTACTTCGACATGCCTTCGACGATCGAGACGACCGCGATCAGGAACATCACCCCGATGGTGACGCCGAGGAGGGTGAAGAAGCTCTTCAGCTTCTGGACCCGGATCTGTCCCAAGGCGAGGGAGATCGCTTCGATGAGGGGCATGCAGGGAGTGGTGACGTGGGGGCGTGCGGGCCACGCGCGTTGGCCGCTGGTGCCGACCCTACGGGGGCAGCGGCCGTTGGGTGTCACGGGCGGTGCCGCGGCGCTCCGGTTGCGGTCGGGACGCCGCCGCGGGAAGTTCCGCGCAGCGACCCGAGGTCCGGGTCGAGGAACCCCCGACTGACGCCGACGTCGCGCCGAGATGCCTGTCTCCCCCAAGTTCATCAACGCCCCGCTCGACGTGCCCGCCGAGGCGATCGAGGGTCTGCTGTACATGCGGCCCGACCTCACGATCCTCCCCGAGGCCCCGAACGTCGTCGTGCGGCGGGCGATCACGCCGGGCCGGGTCGCCATCATCTGTGGCGGGGGCAGCGGCCACGAACCCGCGCACGCGAGCTTCGTCGCCGAGGGATGGCTGAGCGCTGCGGTGTGCGGCGGCGTGTTCGCGTCGCCGTCGCAGGGATCGGTTCTCCGGGCGATCCGGCACTGCAGCCGGGCCAACGGCAACGCCGGAGTGCTCCTGCTCATCAAGAACTACAGCGGCGACGTGATCAACTTCATGTCCGCGGCGACCGTCGCGGCCACGGAGCCGGTCGGCGATGCGGGCGACCTGATCAGCGTGCGCGCAGTCGTGATCGGCGACGACGTGGCCTTCGGCGCCGACCACGATGCGCAACGCGGCATCGCAGGCACCGTGCTCCTGTACAAGATGCTCGGTGCTGCGGCTGACGGCGGGGCGTCCTTGGAGGAGCTCGTAGCGCTCTGCGACGCCGTCGCACCGAACCTCCGCAGTCTGGGCGCGAGCCTGTCGTCCTGTGCGCTGCCCGGGAGTGCACCGACGAGCACCCTGGCGGACGGTAGCGTGGAGCTGGGCCTCGGCATCCACGGGGAGTCGGGCAAGGAAGCACGGCCGCATGAGGCGATCGATCGACTCGCCGTGCGCATGCTGCAGCACATCGCTTCGCCGCCTGTGTCCGACCACGAGTCGGCATCGGGCGATGCCGCCCGTTCACGATCGTGGCGCGGCGACGCGGCGCACGGCCACGTGCTGTTCGTCAACAATCTGGGGGCCACCAGCGACATCGAGATGCAGATCGTCGTTCGCGCGGTGATGCGGACTGCCCGCGCCGATGGTCTGCAGTTCGCCGTGCAGCGCCTTGTGGTCGGACGGGCCATGACGGCGCTCGACATGCACGGGATCTCGGTGACCGTGCTACGGCTCCCCCGTGCGCGCGAGGCCACCGAGTGGCTGGGCTACCTCGACGCGGTGGACCCGCCGCAGGTCGGCGCGTTCATGGTCTGTGTGCCGGCGAGCGAGGTGCCCGACGCCAAGGCGACGCCCAGCGCGCAGCGGTGGTCGATCCCGCCCGTGGCATCGGTCGACGACGCGAGGTCCGCGGTGGAGACGGTGCGCATCGTGCGCGCCATCGCGCGACGACTGCTCGACGACGAGGCGATGCTGAACGCGCTCGATGCGGCCGTGGGTGATGGCGACCTCGGGACGGGGACCGCCCGGGCGGCGACCGCGGTGCTCGGCCTCATCGCAGACCTTGAGGCGACGGGTGTACTCCACCCGGACCCTGCGGCGCTGCTCGGCGCCGTCGGGGAGGTCGTGGCCGACGCCTTCGGCGGCACGTCGGGTCCGCTCCTCGGGGGCTTCCTCGCGGCGGCGGCACCGCACCTGCGGGGCACGCGCACCGGCGCCACTGTCTACGCGGCGTTCACCGACGGGACCGACGCCGTTCAGCGCATCGGCAAGGCCGCACGGGGTGATCGGACGATGGTCGACGCCCTGCTTCCGGCGACGGAGGCGGCGGCCATGGCCCTGGGAGCGACCGCCATCGATGTCGCGATGCTGCGATCCATTCGAGATGCCGCTGCCGAGGGCGCCGCGCGCGCGACCGGACTCGCAGCGCGGCGCGGCCGGGCGCGCAGTCTCGCGGCGCAGCAGGTCGCCGGACAACCGGACCCCGGATGCGAGCTGATCGTGCTGTTGCTCACGTATCTGGTCGAGGAGGTGGCTGCGGCAGCGACCTGACGCGGCGCCGTCCATCCGCGGCCTCGTGGTCACCAGCGCGTGCGCCGAAGGCTAGTATTCTCCACCATGCGATCGCGCTCCAAAGCACCCGCCGCGCAGGCGACGCCGACGCTCCCCCGCGCCTTGAAGCAGGCCTTCACGGCCGACCCCGCCGCCCGAGAGGCGTTCGCCGCGCTCGCACCTGCGGTGCGGCGGGAGTACATCGAATGGATCGACGAAGCACGCACGGAGCAGACGCGGCTCACGCGCATCGCCGCGGTGATCGAGTTGGCGCTCACCGCACAGCGCGAGTGACCCGGCGACGATCCGATGACCTACCTCGACTGCTACCTCGTCCCGGTCCCACGCGCGAATCGTGACGCCTACGAAGCCCTCGCTCGCATCGGCGCTGCGGTGCTCAGAGAGCACGGGGCACTGCGCGTGATGGAGTGCTGGTTGGATGAGCAGGGGCCGAGCGCTGAGACCTTCCACGGCGACGCGGTGCGCGTGGAGGCCGAGCGATACCCGACGTTCGCGGCGTCGGCGGGTGCCGGGCCCGACGAGACGGTGGTGCTGTCGTGGGTGGAATGGCCCGACCAGGCCGCGCGCGATGCGGGCATGGCAAAGGTCACCGCCGACCCCCGCATGCAGTTCAGCGACCTGCCGCCGACCTTTGACGGGCGGCGACTGATCGCGGGGAGCTTCGTGCCGATGCTGCGCTGGCCCTGAATGCGCATCGCCCGGGGTCTCGGCGCCGCGTTGCGCGGTGGCGTGCTGCTGCTGGTCCTGCGCGCGACGGCTGCCGCACAGTCCGTCGCGCTCCCAACGCTGTCTCCCACCGCGATCGCCGATTCGCAGGCGGTCCTCGCGCAACTCGGCGAACGCCTGCGCGAGGCCCCTCGTGACGCCGCGGCGTGGCACCGTCGGGGGCGCATCGCGTGGGTGCTCTCGGAGGGCGGTGGCTCGATCACCGCACGTGGACTCGACGCGATCCGATTGCGGCATTTGGCCGACTCGTCGCTCCGCATCGCCGCACAGCTCGCGCCAGACAACGCGCGCTACCAGCTCGATCTCGGACGCTTCTTTCGGGGCGTCCAGCCGACCCCGACGCGCTTCCTGGCCGAGGACCACCTTCGTCGAGCGATGCAGCTGGCGGGTGAGGCGGGTGATGAGGCGCTGCTCGCTGAGGCTGCGATGGTCCGAGGGCGCCTGCACTGGTTGCGCTACGACGCGGAGGTGCACGAGGCCGGTGTGCGCTGCGGTGAGCTGTCGCCGCAGCTCGGCGTGCTTGCTGAGCGCGGCAGTGTAGGCGCGACGGTGGAGGAGGACGCACGCCCGATGCCCAGTGTCGCGGCGATGAAGCTGCTGCACAACATCCTCGTGCGATGCCCCAGCGGACCGGGTGCCTTTCCGGAGGTCGCCTACCGGACGGCCGAAGAGTCGTTCCGCGCGGCGATGCTGGCCTCGCGGTACGGTCAGCCGGCGGTGACGCAATTGGTGATGCTGCTGGCGGAGCGCAATCGGTGGACCGAACTCGCTGCGCTGGCGCGTGATCGCGCCACCGCGAACGTCCGCGCTGCGGAGCCATGGAGCTGGCTGGGACTCGCGTTGCATCGCAGCGGCGATCGTGCAGCAGCGTCGGCTGCATTCGACTCGTCGCTGGCCCGCCTCGATCCGGCGGAGCGTACGCAGCTCTTCTCGCTGACGCGGATCCTCAGCCGGAGTGACTCCGCCCGCTTCGCGGTGGCATCTGCGGCGGAGCGCGCGCGGATCGAGCAGGCGTTCTGGCGCATGGCCGATCCCCTGTGGTCGCGCGACGGTGGCGACCCACGCACGGAGTTCCTCGCCCGCGTGGTGTTCGCCGAGCTGCGGTGGTCGGTGGAGGAATTGTCCGTGCGAGGCGCGGACACCGACCGCGGCGGTATCTACGTGCGCTATGGACCACCTGATCTTGTGAAAGTCTTCCGCGGGTGCGCGTGGTCCACCAGCGCCGCGATGCCGCCCTGCGTCGTCGTCGATGCCGACGACGCAACGCTCGTCTCGGCCGAACCGCGGGTCGGCGGCGAAGGCGTGGCGATGGCCCCGCCGCGGATGCCCGGGCAGAGCGATGTGCTGACGTTCTGGTCCTACGAGCAGGGGCCGACGGTGGTGTTCTGGGGTGCGCCAACGCTCGGGACCGCCCGTGTTCCGATGACCGACATCGTCCATGTGGAGGCCGCGATCGAGGAGATGCCTGCCTCGTTCGCGAATGCTGCGCCCGAGACCATCGTCGCCGCGCCGGTGCAGGTCGCGCGCTTTCGGTCGGCGAGCGATTCGGTGGATGTGATCGTCGCGACGAGTATCCCAGCGGCGATCTTCCAGTCCGATGTCGCGAACGCCGCGGCCGTCGGGCACCTGATGCTGATGGATGTCGACGGGCAGCGCCTGCTCCGCGATTCGGCGATGGCCCGTGCGGCGGGCGCGCAGCTGTGGCGGCGTCGCGTACCGCCCGGTCGCTACGCCTACCGCGTCGAGGCGAGCTCGGACGATTCGTTCGTGGCGGTCCGGGCCGCGGGTGAGGTCGTGGCAGAGGACGACGACCGTACGGGCTTCAACACGCGCGGCTTCGGGCTCAGTGATCTGCTCCTTGGGGTGGAGTCGTCGAGCCGTGGGGCGGCGGCTGTGCCGGTCGCGGGATTCACCCCGCTCCTCGGGCCGGTCCCCAGCGGCCATGGGATCAGCGTCCTGTGGGAGACCTACGACCTCGCGGACCGTGACGGCGACATGGCCTTCACCCTCGAGATCACGCTGCGGCGTCGGCGCTCACTGAGGGGCCGTGTGATCGCCGAGATTTCGGGGGCGGCCGCTGCGATCTTCCGCGCCGACCGGAGCCCCGATGTGGTGACCTTCAGCGCCGACGTCGACGCACCGCACCGCGACCCACGGGTGGAGCGCCTGTCCATCGACCTCGCCGAGACCGCGTCCGGGGACTACACGTTGACGGTGGCGATCATCGACCGCGTGACCGGTGTGCGCACGAGTCGCTCAGCGAGTTTCACGGTCGGCGATCGCTGAGCGCCGCGTGCGACGTGGATGTCGGAGTGACAGATACCGCAGCACAGGATCCGGATGCGGACGTCGGTGGGGCCGACTCACGGCGATGGATCGGGCGGCAACGCCCTTCGTCCGTTCGGTGACCAAGGGGACATGCGAAATGTTCTGGCCCTCTCGGTCTCTCTCCTTGCGTGGCCCCTCGGTGCGCAGAGTGCCACCGTAGCGACGCTCACGCTCGGCGCGGCCGAGTCGGTGTTCCCTGAGCCGTTCTCCTCCGTGAGTGGGTTCCGCGCGCTGCGCGATGGGCGAGTCCTCTTGGGTGATGCGCGCGAGAAACAGATCCATCTCCTTGACTTCCGCAGCGGCGTCGCACGCCCGGTCGGTCGCGAGGGGTCGGGTCCCGGCGAGTTCAAGTCGCTGACGCGCTTCGTCGGGCTGCCTGGCGACACCACGGTGATGGAGGACCCTGCGAACGGTCGGTTCCTGACCATCCTGCCCGATGGGCGCCCTGGGGCGACATTCACCGCGCCGCCCGGCGTCGCGCTGACCATGGGTGGGCTCGTGGGGAGCGATCGGGAGGGTCGGCTGCTGTTCGAGAGCACGCGCGCCCGACCAGCGGGATCCGGTCCCGCGAACCAGGTCGATCTCGTGCGCTGGGATCGCCAGCGTGCCCGACTCGACACGCTGACCATGCTGGCGCGCCCGCAGGACGAAGTCACGGCGGCGCGCGTGCTGAGCGGCGGCCGCATCCAACTCGCCACCAATCGGCCGCTCGCCCCGCGCGACGTCGTCGCGCAGGGCGGCCCCGCGGAGCCTGCGGTGGTGCGGGCTGCGCCGTACCGCGTGGATCGCGTGCGGACCGACGGTCGTCCCGTCGCGGGTCCGCCGGCATCGGCGCCGAGTGTTCGCGTGACGAGCGCTGAGCAAGAGGCCTTCGTGCGGGGACAGGTGCGGTCGGGGGCCATCGTCGTGAGCGGCGGTGCGCCGGTGAGCAACAGCAGCGGATCGGCCGGTGGCGGGGCGCGCGTGGTCGAGTCTCCGCAGGACATGATGACGCCCGACATGGTGTGGCCGACGCACAAGCCGCCCTTCACGGGCGCGGCGCTGGCCGCGGAGGACGGCAGCGTGTGGGTGCTCCGCTCCCGCGCCCACGACGACGCGATCCCGGTCTATGACGTGTTCGACGCGAGTGGTCGCGTGACCCAGCGCGTGCGGCTGGCGGCCGCCACGCGGCTGGTGGGTGTGACCGCAACGCATCTGTACGTGGTCCGTACCGATGCGGACGAGCTGCAGCACTTGGAGCGTCACCTGCGTCCTCGCGCGCCGTAGCGCTGGTCAGCGTCGCAGACTGGTGGGGTCGTGAGCCCGAGCGTATAACTCACAGACTCACACCCCATCAGATGCGCGCTCACCAACGCCTTGTCCCTACCCTCGTGTGCGGTGCCATGCTCGGCGCATGTGCTGCGGACGCACCGCGCCGTGCGCACCCCGACCTCGTGCTGTTGGACTCGGTCATCGTGGTGGACACGGGGCCGGAGCCGATCGCCCCGCCGACGGCGCTGGCCGTGACGACGCAGGGCGTGGCGTACCTCGCGGACCGGCGCGCGGGCACGGTGCTCGTGGTGGACCGCGGAGGCGCCGTGGTGCAGCGCCTTGGCCGTCGTGGGCGAGGGCCGGCGGAATGGGCGCAGGGTCCCGGCACGATGCGACTCGAGGGCGACTCGGCGTTGATCGTGAACGACGGCCCGCGCGCCGTCCGGCTCGCGTTGCCGAGCGGCGAGGTGACGCACACGCGCACGTCGCCGGGTGGGCTGTCGGTGCTGCGCGCCGTGGGCGATGGCCGCGTGTGGTACGACGCGGTGCGTGAGGATCGGCGTACGGTGCTGGCGACGGCGATCGGCTGGAGCGACACGCTGCGCGGCGCCGGTCCGTTCCCCGCGCATCTCGTGGGGCGCCAGGCGCTGCAGCTGATGTTCGCGACGATGGCGATCCTCCCGTGGCGCGGCGACTCTGTCGTGCTGGCGATGGAGGGGGTGGACTCGCTGTTCGTGTGGCCGGCGGAGGGTGGGCCCGGTCGCACGGTGGCGTTGCCAGCTGTCGCGCGACGCGGGGCGAAGCTGGACCTGCTGTTGGGGCTGAACGCGGACGATCCCGCGTCGTTCGCGTCGGTGGTGTACCAGCCGTCGCAGCCGTTCGCCGTGGGTCAGGTGGGGGCGTCGGATACCGTGGTCGTGTTGCACTACGACCTTGCGCAGGTCGAGCACCGGATGACGGCGCAGCTCTTCGTGTCGCTGGTGGATGTCGCGAGCGGTCGGGCCTGTGTGGACGCGGTGGTCCCTGTGCCGTTGGACCCTCTGCCAGCGGCATCGTTCGCTGGGGGCATCCTCGCCGTCGCGACCCAGGAGGACGACGATGCGGGCCGGGTGCATACGATCGTGCGGCGGTACGCGGTCCGCGGGACGGACTGTGCCTGGCGCTGAGCTGCGCGGCGGGCTGCGGAGGCGCGCCGAGGGGCGCTGACGCGACGCGGCCCGGCCACGTGGGCGTGTCTTGACACATACCGACCGGTCGGTATGTTGATGAGGTCGCCGCCAGCCACTCCCATCCCACTCCCTACCCGCCATGCCACTCGACGCCAACGGCCGACCGACGCCAGACACCATGCGAGGGGTCATCCCCTACCTCAACTTCGCTGGTCGTGCCGGCGAGGCCGCCGACTTCTACGCCCGCGCCTTCGACGCCACCGATCTCGGCCGCATGCCGCTCGAGGGCCAGCCGGGCGCCTACATGCACGTGCAAGTCGAGATCAACGGCGGTTCGCTCATGATGACCGACCACATGAGTCCCGACGGGTTGCCGGCCTCGGCGCCGATGGCCGGCGGGCACTTGCAGCTCGTCGTCGACGACGGCCGACGGTGGTGGGAGCGCGCGGTCGCCGCCGGCTGCACGGTGGTCGAGCCCTATGCGATGCAGTTCTGGGGCGACGAGTGGGGCCTGCTCGCCGATCCCTTCGGGGTCGTCTGGGGCGTGCTGCAGGAAGGCAGCGCTCCCGCCCGATGAGCACCGTCGCCCTCTTCCTGGAGTCCCGCGCATGAGCATCCCCATTCGCACCTGCTTCTGGTTCGGCGGCAACGGACTCGAGGCGGCCGAGTTCTATGTCTCGCTGCTGCCGGACAGCCGCATCGAGCACGTATTCCGTCCTGCGCCCGAGGCGCCGCCGCTGGTGATCGGCTTCTCGCTCGCGGGGGTGCCGTACCAGATCCTCAACGCCGAGCCGCGGTTCACGCATTCCGAGGCCGTCTCCATCGTGGTCACCACGCCGGATCAGGCCGAGACGGATCGGCTGTGGGAGGCCATCACCGCGAACGGTGGGTCCGCGAGCCAGTGCGGCTGGTGCAAGGATCGCTTCGGCGTGTCGTGGCAGATCATCCCGGAGGCGCTGCCAGGACTGCTGTCCCACCCCGACGCGGATGCCCGGCAGCGCGTGTTCACGGCGATGCTCGCCATGCAGAAGATCGACGTCGCGATGTTGGAGGCCGCGGCCCGCGGATGATGGTGCGCCGTGCGCGGTCGGAGGCGCCTCGCTGGCCGCGCAGTGCGGCGCGCACGGCGTTGCTCGATGCCGCCCTGCATGAGTTCCGCGCGAGGGGCTATGCCGACACCACGGTCGACGACCTCTGCCAGGCGGCTGGGGTGACCAAGGGGGCGTTTTTCCATCACTTCGCCACCAAGGAGGCCCTGGGTGTCGCGGCCGTCGAGCACTGGTCGGAGGTCACGGGCGCCCTGTTCGCGTCAGCGGACTATCACCGGCACGCGGATCCGGTGGACCGCGTGCTGGCGTACCTCGACCTGCGGGCGGACTTGGTGCAGGGTTCCGCGGCCGAGTACAGCTGTGTGGCGGGGACGCTCGTGCAGGAGATCCATGCCTCGCATCCCGCGATCCGTCAGGTGGCCGGTGCGAGCATCCTCGGCGGCATCGCGCACATCGAGCGGCACGTGGAGGACGCACTCGCCGCACATCCGGTGCCGGGGATGACCGCGCGGGCGATGGCGCAGCATATCCAGGTGGTGCTACAGGGCGGCTTCGTGGTGGCGAAGGCGTTGAACGACGCCGAGGTGGTCCGCGACAGCGTGCGGATGCTGCGTGCGTGGGTGCTGTCGGTGTTGCGTCCCTCCGCGTAAGTTCGTTGGGCCCAGCGTGCGCATGACCGCGCGCGGTGCTGGTGCGCGACACGGGCCCTCAGACCCAGCGGTATGGCACGCATCGTCGGATACATCGCGTCCAGTTTGGACGGATACGTCGCCACCATGGACGACCGGGTGGATTGGCTGGATGGCTACGAGGGCATGGACCTCGGCGAGCACGACGCGCAGCACTTCATGGCGCGCATCCGCACGGTGGTGATGGGTCGTGCGACCTATGACTTCGTCGAGCGCGCTGGCGTGGCCTGGCCCTATGCGGAGCATCGGGCCTATGTGGTGACGTCACGACCGATCGCCGCGCCCGTGGGCGCGCTGGAGATCCGCTCGGACGTGGACGCCCTGATCGCAGAGTTGCGCGCCCTCGATGACGGCGACGTGTGGATGCTCGGCGGTGGCCGACTGCAGATGGCGTTCCTCGAGCGTGGCGCGCTGGATGCGCTGGAGGTCTACCTGATGCCCGAGCTGATCGGTGGTGGTCGACCGCTGTTCCCGGCGACGGGACTGCGCCGCAGCGCGCGGCTGCTGAGTGCCTCGGCGCTGGACCGGGGCTGTGTGCGCTTACACTACTCCTTTGCTGATGCCTAAGCCCCTCGCATTCGCCGCACGCGTGCTCACACTGATGGCGGGCACCGCCGTCGTCGCGGCGGCACAGAGCGCGGCGGTGCCGATGCTGCGGCTGACGCGCGGCGTGGAGTTCCCCGAGGCCTTTTCGAGCGTCGGTGGCCTCCACGAGTTGCCGAACGGCGAGCTGCTGTTCCTGGATCGGCAGGAGAAGCGCATCGTCCGCCTGGACTTCGCGTCGGGACGTGTGAGCGATGCGGCCCGGCAGGGCAGCGGGCCGCTCGAGTTCGCGCCGACCGGTGGCTTCGTTCGGTCGCCAGCCGACCGCCCGCTGTTCCAGGATATCCAGCAGACGCGTCTGCTGCGCTTCGACGCAGCGGGTCGTCCCACGGGGACGGTCTCGCTGGGGAGTGGCATGGAGGCGATGATGGCGATGGGCGCGATGCTGTACGCCGACACCGCGGGCCGCGTGTACAGCCTGCTGCGCCCGATGCGCATGCCGTCCCCCCGAAGCGGGACGATGCCGACGGGCCAGATGACGCTGGACGACAGTATGACCGTCGTGCGATTCCTGCCAGGTGATGCTCGACGCGACACGGTGCTGCGGGTCCGCAGCCCGCTCAGCGGGACCAACACCCGCTACACGACGACTCCGACGCTGGTGACGGCCCGCACCACGGTGCCCGACGGCCGTTCACACGACGTGTTCACGTTCTTGCGTGACGGGCGCATCGCGGTGCTCTCGGGCAGCGAGTACCGCGTGCGCTTCATCGGTGCGGACGGCCGCGAGACGCGGGGGCCGCTGGTGCCGTCGCAGGCGCGTCCGATCACGGCGGCGATGCAGCGTGCGGCCGTGGACTCGATGCGGGCCCAGATGGCGCGTGCCAAGGTCGAGAGCGACAAGCAACGTGCGGAGATGCTGCAGCGGATCCCCGCAGGCGTGGACCTGCCGCTGCCGCGCACGGAGTTCATCGTGGAGGCGCCGGAGCGATGGCAGCCCGAGCTACCGCGCTGGGCCGCGCTCAGCAGCGACGGGCTCGGCCGCCTGTGGGTCGCCGTGCCGAGCGATCTGCTGGGAGCACTGGCGCACATCGACATCCTGAGTCCTGCCGGTGCGTTGCTCGCGCGACTGGAGCCGCCGCGCGACGAGTCGATGGCCGGGTACACCAGCGCGTGGGTGTACACGACGCGCACGGATGCGGATGGGCTGGTGTATCTGAAGCGGTATCCGATGCCGGCGCTGCGCTGAGCGCGCGCGGGAGGCGACCGCCCCCCGCGCCGCACAGCCGCTACTGCGCGCGCGTCACCCCCGTCCCCGCCCCACGCAGGTGCACGTCGAGCCACGCCAGCATACGGCCCCAGAGGTCGAGGTCGCTCTGGATGGTGTAGAACCAGTGGTCCTCGTGGTGGTACAGGTACATCGACGCCGGCTTGCCGAGGCCCTGGAGCGCGGCGTACATGCGCTGCGACGAGATCACGCTGGTGCCGGCGTTCTGATCCTCGAAGGAGTGATAGAGCAGCAGTGCACCGGAGAGATTGTCGGCCCGCAGGAACGGCGACATGTCGAGATACGTGGCCTGCGCTTCGAAGAAGTTGCGGCGTTCGCTCTGGAAGCCGAAAGGCGTCAGCGTGCGGTTGTACATGCCGTCCCCCGCGATCCCGGCCTTGAAGTCCGGCATGAGCGACATCGCATTCACGGTGCTGAACGCGCCGTAGCTGTGCCCGCCGATCGACATCTTGTCACGGTCCACGAAGCCCGAGTCCACCACAGCATCGAGGACGGCGCGCAGGTTCTCGACGAGGTCGCGGGTGTAGTTGTCGTTCATGCGGCCCGAGTCCCCGTAGATGGGGATGTCGGGCTCGATATGCACGTACCCATGCGCCACGAAGAGCTTGGTGCTCACCGACGGTCGCGCCGACGGCAGCAGCGGATAGCGATTGATGTTGGTGCTGTAGCGGGAGCGCTGGTAGGCCTCGACGGTGGCGTATTCGCGCGGGTAGAACCACACGAGGCCGGGCAGGCGCGTGCCGGGGCGCCAGTCCCGCGGCAGCGTGACATCGACCCAGAACTGGCTGCCGTCGCGCTGGCGCGTGACCGGGAAGCGCTTGCGGACCGCGCCACTGAGCTCCGGCGCGGCGTCCTGGTTCGCAGTGAGCTTCCGCTCGGTGCCGGCTCCGGTGAGCCACACGTCGGGGATCACGGTGGGGGATTCGCGAAGGACCACGAATTGGGTCAACGCGTCATCGACCGGCGCGATGAGCTCCTCATGCAGCTCGGCCGGGCTGTCGAGCACGCGGGTGCGCGTGTTGCTCCCCAGCGCGAGCCGGTCCGTCCAGGGCCGAGGCGCACGGCGGTGCCACTCGGCGCCGGGCGCACGGGTGCCGCTGACCAATACGCTGGCCCGGTCACGACTCAGCACCACGTACTGCGCGTTGCCGATGCTGCGGGACACCAAGGTCCCCGCGGTGGAGTCGGGCGTGGCGGCCGCACCGCCGCCGCCGAAGCCACCACCGCCGCCGAGCGAGACGCTGCGGCCAAGGTCGAAGCGCTGCGTGGGGTCGGCCACCCGTACCGCACGCGTGCTGCCACTGTCGCTGTAGAACAGCGTACTGCTGTCGGTGCTGTACCGCGGGTTGGCGAGCTGACGGCCGCCGCGCAGGATGACGGTGGTGTCGCCCGCACCGAACGGTGGATCCCAGCGCACCACGCGTGTCTCGACGGGCGCGGGCTGTGAGCCCTGAGCCGCCCCGGTGACGGCGAACTGCAGGAAGAGCATGCCAGGGCCGATCGGATTCCATTGCAGGTTGCGACGCGCGGTGTCCACCGCGCCGGGCCGCGCACCTGCGCCGCCGGGTGCCGCGCCCGGTGCACCGCCGCGCCCCCCTTCGCGCAATGGCGTCTCGGCGAGTGTCGTCAGCACGCGGCCGTTACGGTCCCAGAGCTCCTGTACGCTGCCGAAGGCACTCACCGGGACGAGATACGAGAACGGCTCGGTCATGCGCGTCACGCGAAGGTGCGCGCCGTCGTGCGAGGCGTCGATCGCGCGGATCATCGCGGGCGCGCCCACCTCGGTCACACGGCGCGTACGCACATCGATCAGCGCCGCCTGGCCCGTGCTGTGCCACATGAGTCGGGCCTTGTCGTGTGGGTCCTCGAGCAGGTCGAAGTGCACCGGCTGCGGGACGGCCTTGG
Source organism: uncultured Gemmatimonadaceae bacterium (assembly GCA_964503275.1). Taxonomy (GTDB): domain Bacteria; phylum Gemmatimonadota; class Gemmatimonadetes; order Gemmatimonadales; family Gemmatimonadaceae; genus DASRAP01. The sequence continues at coordinate 137,056 of CAZCZO010000004.1, forward strand.
ACTCCGTGAGCCGGACCTGCGGGCCGTCGAGCGCACCGCGGGCGTCGCGGGTGGGCTCCGGGGCACGGCGGGTGGGAACGAGGACCGCGACGACCTGCTGTCCGTCGCCGGTGAACGACAGCTCTGTGACGAGATTCGCGAGGAGCGGACGCTCGCTGAGCCGCGTGCTCTTGCCGCTGGCGACGTCGACCACATACGCGTAGCTCGCCGTCTCGAAGTTCGCGATGTATGCGATGTGCCGCCCTGTCGGTGACCAGCGGGGCGCGGAGATGGATGCGCCCTTCGGCGTCTCGAGCACACGCTCCGCGCCGCTGCGTGGATCGATCAGCGAGAGGCCGAAGCGCGTGCTGGTCGTCAGGCTGCGCGCACGGCCGGCGACGGCGTCGAGCACGAGGCCGCCCAGATATTCGCGCGGCCGAGCGTTGATGGCGATGTCCGAGCGGTCGGTGCCGGTGGCCCGCAGGAACCATCGCCCGTCCGGGCTCTGGTCCGTGAAGCTGATGTCCACGCGCGGCGTCGTCATGATCTCGGCGACACGCGCGGGTGGCCTGACGTACTGCTCGGTGCGCAGGATGGCCTGTGGGTCCCAGGCCGCGGTGCCGGAGGACTGGGCGGCGAGGGGGGCGGCGCTGAGCGCGAGCAGGAGCGGGAGCAGGCGGGTGGACGGCTGCGGCATCGGGAGACGTGAGGAAGTGAGGGGGTACGGTGTGGCTACGCGTGGCGCGACGCGGGTGTTGCTGGCGCAGCGGCGCGCGGGGTGCGCGGGGCGCCGGAAAGCGCGACCGAATCGTTACGTTGGCGCCGTATCGAGGCACAGCGTGGCGGGCTTGCTTACACGGTTCGGCTCCAAGTTCGCTCTTTTCGCCGCCTATGTCGACCGTCCTCAGCGCGCTGCTCTCCGGGCTCGGCCTCTTCTTCGTGGGGGTCAAGCTCATCCCGACCCATCTGTGCGAGATGACGGGTCGGGAGGTGCGCAACCGGGTGGCGTCGCTGGTGGACCATCCCTGGCGCGGGGCGCTGGTGGGGTTGGTCGCGGGGGCGGCCACGCAGAGCACGAATGTCGTCACGTTCATCATGACGAGCCTGCAGTCGGCCGGCCTGATCGATGTGCGGCGGGCGATGCCCGTGATCATCTGGGCCAACGTCGGCACGTCGGTCCTGGTGATGGTGGCCACGGTGGACATCCGCGTGGCCGTGTCGATGCTCCTCGCGGTGGTGGGGCTGGCCTATTACCTGGACGTGGATCGGTCGACGCGCTTCCGGCACCTCGCCGGCGCGCTGCTCGGGGTGGCGCTGCTCTTCCTGGGGCTCCAACTCATCAAGGGTGGCGCGGCCCCCCTGCAGGAGATGGAGTCGGTCCGCACGGCGCTCCAGCGCGCGAGCGCGTGGTGGGCCGCCCTGTTCCTCGTGGGCGCGCTCGTCACCGCCGTGCTCCAGTCGTCGGGGACGGTGTCCGCGATCGCGGCGACGATGGCGTCGGTGGGCATGCTCACCATGGAGCAGACCGTGCTGATCATCTACGGCGCCTCGGTGGGCTCGGCGGTCAGTCTCTGGTTCCTGAGTGCGGCGTTGCATGGGGTGGCACGACAGCTCGTCGTGCTGCAGGTGCTCTTCAAGGGCCTCGCCGCCGCCGTGATGCTGGTCCTGCTGTGGGTCGAGCTGACGTTGGGGATCCCGCTGGTCATCGCCCTGGTCACGCCGTTGGGCAGCAACACCGGCATTCAGTCCGCCTGGGTGTTCCTCCTGTTCCAGCTGGTCGGTGCGGCGATGCTGACGCTGGGCTTCGACCCGGTGCACCGCCTGATGCAGCGCTGGTCACCGCCCAACCGGCAGGAAGCGCTGTCGCAGCCGCAGTTCATCTACGCGCAAGCGGCGGACGATGTCACCTCGGCGATGGAGCTGGTCGAGCGCGAACAGCAGCGCCTCGCCACGATGCTGCCGGATGCGCTCTCGACCGCCGAGCGCGACGCGGGGCTCCCACCCCGCGAATCGCCGGCGGCGCTGCGTGCGGCGAACCACGCGATCACCGCGACCATCGACGAGTTCGTGACCACACTCCTGGACCGGCACAGCGATCGTGCGGCATTGGATCACCTGCTCGGACTGCGCGCCCGGAACCAGTTGTTGGTGGAACTGGCCGCGGGGGTCGAGCAATTCGATGCGCTGGTGCGGACCATCGATGCGCCCGAGGCCACCGCAGTCTCCGAGGCATTGGTCGAGTCGCTGCACTTCGTGTTGGTGACGCTGTCCCATGCTCTGACCGCGGAGGGCGCGGACGATGCGGCGATGCTGCGCGACATGACCGCGGACCGCAGCACCCTGATGGACGGGGTCCGCAAGCGGCTGCTGTCCGAGGGCCAGGCGCTCCCGTTCGCCACGCGCGAACAGTTGTACGGGGCGACGAGCGTGTTCGAGCGGCTGATCTGGCTGGTGCGGCAGTACGTGCAGTTGGTGCCCGCGCGCTGAGGGCGCTCGAGGTGTGACCGCTGACGCTCAATGCGGCGCATGTGTGGGACGTGCCATCCGCCAGGCGAACCAGGCGAGCACTCCACCGGCAAGGACGTCCACGATGTAGTGCTGCTTGACGAAGATCGTGCTCACGCTGACCCCGACGGCGAGCCCCATCAGCAGACGCCGCCTGCGCGCCGGGACCTGCACGGCCTGCACCGCGATCCAGCTCAGGGTCACGTGCAGGCTCGGGAAGTGGTTGTACGGCCCGTCCCGGTACTTCAGCGAGAGCAGCCAGGTGTGGAGCGAGTCCACGTGCAGTGTGGGTCGCTCGAAGTACACGGGGAAGATCAGGTACGTCGTGTAGGCCAGCCCGAGTGCGATCGCGAGCGCCCGCATGAGACGGACGAATTGCGGATACTCACGCACGGTCAGGACGAGGAGCGGCCCCACGAAGAAGGTCAGCAGGTAGAGATATTCGAAGACGGGCAGGAAGGGGAGACGCTCCTCCCCGGGGAGGAACAGGGTGTACGCGCGGCGCCCCGCACTGAGCAGGTTGATGGGGACGTAGGTGACCGTGAACAGCAGGTACCCCAGCAGCGCGACCAGCGCGAAGGGGCGCCGGCGCATCTGCCCATCGGGGGTGCGCAGCCAGTCCCGGACGCTGTCGCGCCAGCGCTCGCGGCTCACGCGACCGGCCGGAAGGTCAGCGGGACGGCGCCGGCCGGCCGGAGCAGCATCATTGGCCGCGCGATCACGGGGTCGGCGCTCGCGGGCGCGAAGTCATAGCGACGCACGACGGCGGCGACGATGAGCAGGATCTGCTGCATCGCCATGTTGTTGCCGATGCAGGTCCGCGGGCCGCCGCCGAAGGGGAGGAAGGCGAAGGCGTGACGGTCAGCATCGTGCGCGGCCGCGAAGCGCGAGGGATCGAAGCGTTCCGCGTCGGGCCAGTGCGCGGGGTTGCGGTGCGTCCCGTAGATGTACGGGATGACCATCGTCCCCTTGGGGATGTGCAGCCCCGCCACCGCATCGTCCTGCAGCGCGATGCGGTCGATCATCCAGAAGGGCGGGTAGAGCCGGAGGGCTTCGTGCACCACCCGCGCGCTGTGCTCCAGCCGGTGGAGCATCGCCGGGTCCACCGGCGCATCCCCGATCACACGGCCGACCTCGGCGCGGATCGCCGCGACATGGTCCGGGTGCTGCGACAACAGGTGGAACACCCAGGTCAATGCGTTCGACGAAGTCTCGTTGCCGGCCACGAGCATCTGCAGGGTCTCGATCAGTGCGAGTGACTGATCCATGGGGCAGCCGGTGTCGTGGTACGGGGTCTCCAGCACGATGCGCAGGAAGTCCGTCTCGCCGAGCCCGTCGGCGATGCGCGAGCGGATATGTCGCAGGGCGATCGCGTCCCCCTCCCGGCGCAGCCGCTGGTAGCGTTCCGTCTCGCCGCTGAGCCGGAACCAGGGGATCTTCCAGGGCTGTACGATCTGACGCAGCACGAACTCCTGGATCGCGGCGATGATCTCGCCCAAGCGGTCCAACTCCGCTCCGGGGATGCTGCGTCCGAACAGCGAGCGCCCGACGAGCCGCAGGGTGAAGCGCACCATGGACTGATGGATGTCGATGGGGCCGCGCCGCGCGGCCTGGTCGAAGTCCTGCATCAGGTCGTGCAGGACCTCCTGTTGCATGGGCAAGAGCTTCGCGAGGTGGGGCGGCTTGAAGCCCTGCGCCAGCAGCTTGCGTTGGCGCATCCACTCCTCGCCGTGGATGTTCACGAGGCCGCGCCCCTGGAACTCGACCATGCGTTCGACCTGGATCTCGGACTTCACGTAGCCATCGCGGTTCACCCGCAGCACATGCTCGATCACCGCGGGGTCCGTGGTGACGATCGCCGGCCGGACGCCGCCGAAGTGCACGCTGAAGGTGGCCCCCAGCTCAGCGCGGTAGGTCTCGAAGACGGCGATAGGGTCCCGCACCATCGCCCGGGAGTCGCGGATGGCCCGGAGGCGGGCGATGTGCGGCGCATTGGTGAAGCGACCGGTGAGCATAGGGCGACCTCAGTCCGGGATCAGGTGTCGGCGCTGCATGAAGCGGAGCATTCCGCGCACGACATCCACCAGCGGCGCGTCGGCCCGACCGGCCTCGGAGGCATCGCGGAAGTGGCGATACGCGCGGTTGTCATAGCGCTTGAACTCCATCGCGGTGATGTGGTCCACGGATCGCACCAGGAAGTCGAGCAGCGGGAAGAGGCAGTCACCTGGTCGGCAGCGGGCGATGACCTCGGGCACGAAATCGGCCAGTGGGTACGCGTGGAAGGTCCGGCCGGTCAACGCACTGACCAGGGCCGTGACGTCGGCCAGGTTCGCATATTCGTCGCGTGTGACATGGAAGGTCCCACCGAGGCTGTCCGGTGACCGTGCGATGGCGACGATGTTGTCCGCGGCCGCGTCGGCCGGCGAGAAGCTGACCTGGTTCTGGGCGGAGGTGCTGAGGCCATGTGTGATCATGAAGGCCAGCAGCCGGATGGCGATGTCGAGGTTCGCGCCGCCGCCGTCGATGGTCGGGGTGAGCAGCGCCGGGCGGAAGATGCGGCCCGGCACGCCGTCGCGCAGGGCGCGATGCATCACGTGTTCGGCGACCCACTTGGACTGACTGTAGCCGAAGTCCAGACGCTCCATCGCCGCATTGGTGTCCTGCTCGGAGAGGGTCTCCTGCACCGACCACCCGAAGATGAACGTGGTCGAGATGTGATTGACGACTTTGAGGCGCCGCGACGTCGCCAGGCGCAACACCTCGTGCGTGCCTCCGACGTTCGCATCGCGCAGGGCCCGGTAGTCGAGCAGGTAGTTCACCACCGCGCCGTTGTGGTAGATCGTCCGCACCCGCGCACAGAGGGCTTCCCACGCCGTGGACGTGAGTCCGAAGCTCGGCCGCGCGAGGTCGCCGACCACGACGTGCACCCGCCGTTCCCAGCCCGAGGGGAGGTCGGACCCCGCGGGCGCGATCGCCAGCAGTCCGTCGCGGAGCCGCTGCAGGGGGTCGGCGTCGCTCGGCCGTACGAGCACGTCGATCTCCGCAGTCTCCTGACGCAGCAGACTCGCGAGCAGGAAGGGGCCGAAGAACCCCGTCCCACCGGTGAGGAGGATGCGTCCGGGGGCTTCGGCATCGTGGCGCAGCGCCAGCGGCATCGTATCCGGAGTCGCTCGCCGTACACTGTCCGCGCGCATCAATGCCGCGTCGCTGTCCTGCTGCTCACGCCCGAGGTCCGCGAGCATCCGCTGCAGGCGGAGATCTGCGAACGGTGCGCCTGCACCGACCTGCTCCACGAGGTCGACGAGCTCAGCGATCACGACCTTCGGGAGGACGCGCAGGTCCACCGCTCGGGCGAGCACGGTGTCGCCACGGGCCTCCAGTCGCGCCTTCACGGCGTGTGCGAATGCGACGAGCCGCAGGGAGTCGAATCCTGCGTCCTCCAACGTGTGTGGCTCGTCGCCGCGCAGGCCGAACGGCTGCAGCCAGGCGCGCTCTGGTGGCAGGTCAGGGCTGGGCATGGGCGCATCGGCACGTCGCTCGCTGGCGACGGCCAGTCGCCCTTCCGTCCATCGCTGCCGCACGATGTGCCGGGCGACCTTGCCCGAACTGGTCTTGGGCAGCGACCGCGCGCGGATGAACACGAACGTCGCCGCCGTGACACCGAGTCCCTGCTGCAGCCGGCGGTTCAGCACGTCCACGTCGGGGAGTCGCTGCGGGTCCTTCACCTCCGCCACCACGACGAGGGTCTCGTGCCCGTCGCGATCCACCGCGAAGGCGGCCACGCCACCTCGGCGGAGCCGGTCGTCGGCGCTGACCAGCACCTCGATGTCCTGTGGGTGATAGTTCAGCCCGCGGATGATGATGACATCCTTGCGGCGGCCACACACGTAGACCTCGCCGTCGAGTACGAAGCCCAGGTCGCCACTGCGCAGCCACGTCGGGGCATCGGTCGGATCCGTTGCCAAGCGGGCCTCGAAGTGCTCCTGGCTCAGCGCTGGTCGTTCCCAGTACCCTTGGCACTTGCTGCGGCCGCGGATCCAGATCTCCCCGACCTGCGCCTCGCCCACGTGCCGTGTGGCGGTGTCGGGATCGACGATCGCGATCTCGGTATCGCCGAGCGGGACGCCACAGCTGACCAAGGCCGTGCTCGTGGCGGGCTCGGCGTCCGGTCCTGCGGGGACCACGGTCCCAGCCAGCAGCGCCGGCCGGTCGACGGACAGCGTGCGACGGCCGTAGTTCGACACCGCCAAGGTGAACTCGGCCAGCCCATAGGCCGCGAAGAAGCTGCGCCGCGAGAGACCGTAGGGTTCGAAGCGTCGCAGGAAGTCGCGGCACACGTCGGCCCGGATCGGCTCGGCCGCGGTCATCAGGAACCGCAGTGACCGCAGGTCGACGCCCGCCAGTTGCTCGTCCGAGAGCTTGTCCTGCCGGAGGCAATACTCGTAGGCGAAGTTCGGCGCCGACGACGCGGTGCCGCGCACCCGTGTGATGGTCTCCAGCCACAGCGCCGGTCGCTGGATGAAATCCAGCGGCGAGAACCCGTAGGTGGTGCCGCCCTTCAACGCGAAGAAGAGGTAGTAGCCGATCAATCCCATGTCGTGGTACTGTGGCAGCCACGAGACGCCGATCGGCAGGTGATCCACCACCGCCTCGCAGTTGGCGAGGAGATTGTCGTGGGTCACCATCACGCCCTTGGGCTCGCTGGTGGAGCCGGAGGTGTACTGCAGGAACAGCAGCTCCGGATGGTCGTGCGCGATGGCCAACGGCGCCCCGCGGTCGGCGTCCGTGCTGACGATCCACGGCAGCCGGGTGACGTCACTGCGCGCGAAGGTCAGGGTGGTCACCCGGTGCCTGGCCTCGTTGACCCGCATGGAGAGGGCGTAGGCCCGCGTGGTCAGGACCGCGGCGGCGCCGCAGTCGCGCGCGATGAACTCCAGCCGCGACAGCGCGGTGCTGAAGCCCGTGCTGGTGGGCGGGTAGGCGGGCACCGGGATCAGTCCGGCTCGGACGCAGGCGAAGAACGCGCAGATCATCTCGAGACCCGGCGGGTACAGCAGCAACACCCGCTCGCCCGCCGCGAGGTGACCGCGGCGCTGCAGATGCGCGGCGATGTCGGCGCTACGCTGCACGAACTGCGCGTAGGTGTAGGACTCCGTCGTGCGCCCATCGACGTCGAGGAACGCATACAACAGGCGATCCGGATGCTGCGCCGCCGCCTCGTCGAGCGCCGCGAGGACCGACGCCATCAGACGTATCCCTCGACCAGCAGACGCCGCCGCTGCCGTACCCGCCACCACGGCGTGTGCGGCAGCGCCAGCGACGCCTCGCCCCGGTCGTCGAGATAGTAACTGTTCGCGCCGGCACATCCGGGCGAGGTGAAGACCGTCCGCTGCGCGCGGGCTCGCATATGCTGCGCATAGCGTTCGTGCGCCGCCGGGGACACCTCGATCCGCGTCGTGCCGCGGCGCGCCGCGAGGTCCAGGCAGCCGACGATGTGGGCCAACTGCGCATCGAGCATCGTGAACCAGTTGAAGCCGCCCTCGTAGGGCCCCATCGTCAGGAAGCAGTTGGGGAATCCGGGGACGCTCACGCCGGCGTAGGCCTGTCGCCCTTGCTGCGCCCAAAAGTCCGTGAGTCGCCGTCCAGCACGGCCTACGAGGTCGACGCTCGGGTTATTGCCCGGCGCCGTCGTCTGGAAGCCGGTGGCCAACACGATGGTCTCGACGGGGTGGGAGGCGCCGTCGGCCGTCAGGATCGCCGTGGGTGTGATGCGCGTGATCGGCGCTGTCACGAGCGCGACATGGGCCCGGTCGAAGCTGCGCAGATAGTCGTTCGAGCTCGTCGGCCGTTTACATCCCAGCCCATAGGCGGGCAGGAGTCGCTCGCGGGTGCCGGCGTCGGACACCTGTGAGCGCATCCAGCGACGGACGAGGCGCTCGACGCTGCGCACGATGATCGGGACCCGCTGGAACTCCACGATCGCGAAGGTCAGGAACTCCAGTACGCACTCGGTCGCCCAGCGCAGGGACCGACGCACGAGGGCCGAGCGCTGCGGGTCCCACCACGAATCGTGCGGCAGCGCCGCATCCAGGCGCGGACTGACCCAGGTGGGCGTGCGCTGGAAGACCGTCAGCTGTGCGACGCGATCGACGATCGCCGGAATGACCTGCACCGCCGATGCGCCGGTGCCGATGACGGCGACTCGCCGCCCATGCAGCGAGTGCCCTTCGTCCCAGCGACCGGTGTGCATCACGGTCCCGCGGAAGGCGTCGAGGCCGGGGATATCCGGGATGATGGGCGCGCCGAACAGGCCGGTCGCGACGATCAGGAAGCGGGCGCGCAGCGTGGCGCCGTCGGACAGTTCCGCGCACCACTCGTCCGACGCTTCATCGAACACGGCACGCCGCACGCGCGTGCCGAAGCGGATGTGTCTCGACACGTCGAAGCGGTCCGCACAGTGCTGCACGTAGCGCAGGATCTCGGCGCCCGGCGCGAAGATGCGCGACCAGGGGAAGTCCGTCGCGAAGGGGTAGCAGTAGGCCACGGACGGGATATCCACCGCGACGCCGGGGTAGCGGTTGTCGCGCCAGGTCCCACCGAGCGATGCCGCGGCCTCGAGGAGCGTGAAGGCCTCGATCCCGCGCCGCTTGAGCGCGACTCCCGCGCCAACGCCGCTGATGCCGGCACCGATGATCATGACCTCGAGCGTTCGCTGGGCCGTCATGAGCCCACGGCGCTCCCGTCGGGTCCAGCGGGTTCGTCCAGCATGGTCTCGCGCCAACGGGCGATGCGCTTGGCGCGCATATCCTCGACGCCCAGCACCCGGATGATGGCATCCACCATGATCCGATTCCCGGTGACCGGCAACACGCGGCGCAGGAGGTCCCCGAGGATGGTCTCCGGGCCGATCAACAGGCGCGGCGTACCGCGTTCCACCGCCCGGATGATGCGCGCCGCCGCACGCGCCGGCGGCATCGCATGTCGCTGATACCAGCGCGTGAGTCGCTGCAACAGCTCAGGGTCATCGCCGGTGGAGCGCCGCATGATGTCGGTGGCGATCGCCCCCGGATGCACCAGCGTGACACCGATCGACGTGGCCCGGAGCTCCTCGGCGAGCGCCTCGGAGAAGCCGCGCACCGCGAACTTGCTGGTCCCGTAGGCGGTCTGACCGGCCATGGCCACCAGGCCCAGCATGCTGGACAGGTTCACGATGTACGCGCGGTCGGCCTTGGCCAGCCACGGGAGGAACGCGTGGCAGCCGTGGATCACGCCCCAAAGGTTGATCCCGATGAGTCGGTCGAAGTCCTCGAGATCCGTCTGCGCGAAGGCCGCCTCGTGCGACACGCCCGCGTTGTTGACGAGCAGATGGACCGCCCCGTGCGCGGCAGTGACCTCCGTCGGCAAGCGGAGCATCCGGGCGCGGTCGGACACATCCGCTACGTGGCAGCTGACCCGCTGGGGTCGCCCCGACGCAGCGAGTTCGTCGTGCAGCTCCGCCAGTCCCGCGGCGTCGGTGTCCACGGCCGCGACGTGACAGCCGCGCGACCATAACCCCTGCACCAGCGCGCGCCCGATCCCGCTTGCCGCGCCGGTCACCACCGCCACACGGTCCGTGAGGTCAGGGAGGCCAGGCTGTCGTCGCGCCATTCGTGCGAGTCCTCCCAAAAGGGGAGTGTGGATCCGGTCGTGCCGCGAATGGGCAAGAGTATAGGAGGCCGGCGGATCCCTCGCGATACGTCACATGACGTAGCTGCCGATCACCGGTCGTCGTGGTCGGCGACGCCGCGCCTGAACTGCAACGCGCCGGAGGGGCAGCGTGCGACCTGCGCAGCGATCTCGTCGGCGCTGGCCGCGGTGATGTCCACCCATCGGGTACGTGAGACGTCGAACACGGCGGGGAGTCCGCGCACACAGCGCCCGGAGTGCGTGCAACGCGTCGGGTCGAAGGTGACGGTGATCTCGGGCGATTCGTAGGTCTGGAGGCGTGCGGTCATCGGCGGATCGGGTGTGTGGGGTTGGCTGCGCGCCGCTCGCCAGGGAGGGCCGCGCGTCGGTGGCCGTGCCGTCTAGCGCGGGACGACGCGGATGACCTCGGCGATGTGATACCCGAGCATGGTCTCGCGCGTTGCCGCCATCAGCCATGGGGCGATCTGGATGCCGTAGAAGCGGTCGAGGCGCTGCGACCATCGGACCGTCCTGGAGACCGGATCCCAGCATTCGATGACGGTATCGAAGACGATGTCGGGGTCCTCGATGGGAGCGTAGGTCCGGCCGTCCCCAAGCGCACGCGTCGAGCCCAGTCCGTCGGCCCAGCGCTCGCCCGCGACCATCCCCACCACCCAGACCATGCCCGCCGCGTCCTCCCAGATGCCCATGACCCCCGGTGACGGCGGGTCGGTCTCGGTCGGGCGCTGCAGGGCGTCATAGGGTCGGAACCACGAGGCGCTGAGTGGGATGGTCGTCTCGAGGTCGCCGGGCGCACGCCACTTCTGCAGCTCCATGCGCCGGGTGGTGCGTGCGGACCAGAAACCACCGTCCGACGACAGCGCGAACACGCGATGCCGACCTTCCTGTGTGCGTTGGTCTGCGGAGTCGCCGAACTCGCTGAGCAGCGTCCCGTCGCGCGCGAGGTGCATCATCGCGGGTCCCGGAGAGAAGTCGCCGGTGCTGATGACGAAACTCCCGTCCTTCAGTTCCATCAAGGTGTATGGGCGCCGCTGCCAGGGGACCGTGCGCAGGAAGGAGTCCGGCGGCGCGACGAAGGTCATGCGCCGCGCCCCCATGTCGAAGATCATCGCCGTATCGCCGCTCGCATACACCATCTCAGCGGCGCGGAACTCATTCGGGCCTGCCCCTTCACGGCCCAGGGTGAGCAGCAGGCGTCCGGTGCTGTCGAAGACGCGTGGCAAGCGCTCGCCCTTGCCCCACGGCGTCGAGATCACATGATAGCCCGCCCCGAGCCGCGGGGTGAGCAGCGGCATGCTCTCGAGCGCGGCCTCGCCCATGGTGGCCGAGAAGGTCACGACGGGCTCCAGCCGAAAGTGCTCCGTGGCGACCGGCGTCGCGCGCTCGCCCTGGCATGCGGCCGTGCCGGCGGCCACGAGCGCGAGCGCGATCGCCCTCGCGCCGCCGCTGGTCATCGCGCCGCCCCCGCCATCATCGCATCGCGCGTGGCCTTGAACTCGGTGCCCGGCTTCCACTCCGGCCACTGCGGCATCTGCGAGACCATCCAGCCCACGCGGAACAGCAGCTTGGTGTCGTCCACGGCTCCGGTGAGGTCCCAGTCCGGCTTCACTTCGTCGCTGGGCTTGTGGTAGTCGTTCACGAGGTACTCGCCCCGCTTGATCTCGCCGTAGTTGGCGTCCTTGCCGATGTACTCCATCCCGCTGCCCGTGTAGAGCGCCGGCACACCGACCTTGGCGAACTCGAAGTGGTCGGAGCGATAGTAGTAGCCCTTCTCCGGTTCCGCGTCGGGGCGCACCGTGCGGCTCTCGCGCTGCGCGAGCGACAGGACGATGTCGTCCAAGGTGGAGTTGCCGAGCCCGATCACTTCGAGGTCGCTGGTACGTCCCCACTGATTGATGCCGTCCATGTTGATGTTGGCGACGGTCTTGGCCAGCGGGTACAAGGGGTTGGCGGCATAGTAGCGCGCCCCGAGCAAGCCCTTCTCCTCGGCGGTGACCGCAAGGAAGACGATGCTGCGGTCGGGCTTGGTGCCGAGCGCGGAATACGCCTTCGCGATCTCGAGCAGCGTCGCGGTCCCCGACGCGTTGTCGAGCGCCCCATTCGAGATGTTGTCACCGCTCGCGAGGGGGTCGAGGCCCAGATGATCCCAGTGTGCGGTGTAGATCACCACTTCGTCGGGCGTGGTCGCGCCCTCGAGCTTGGCGATCACATTGCGGGACTGCACCCGACGGGAACTGATCTCGATGCGGAAGTCGGCGGTGGCGCCCAAGGGCTCGGGGCGGAACTCGCGCGTGGCGGCCGATGCGTGCAGCGCAGCGAAGTCCTTGCCGGCGGCGGCGAAGAGTTCCTGGGCCTTCTCGAGTGAGAGCCAGCCTTCAACGGGCACCCGCGTATTCTCGCCGCCCTTCACGATGTCGAACTGCTCCCGCGAGAACGACCCTTCGACCACCGAGTAGCCGTAGCCGGCCGGAATGGTCTCGTGCACGATGAGCACGGCCGCGGCGCCCTTCTCGGTGGCGATCTCGTACTTGTACGTCCAGCGGCCGTAGTAGGTCATCGCCGAGCCCTTGAAGACGGCGGGGTCCTGCTCGTTGCTCCCGGCGACCCGCACCGGCGGATCGTTGACGAGCATGATGACCGTCTTGCCGCGCACGTCGACGTCCTTGTAGTCGTCCCAGCCATACTCGGGGGCGACGATCCCGTAGCCGACGAACACGACCTCGGATCCGCTGACCTCGGTACGGGCGCGCTCGTGGCGTGAGCTCGCGACGTAGTCCTGCGGGAAGCGCATCGCAAGGCGCTTCCCGCCGACGCTGAAGCTCGCCGTCGGCTTGGACGTATAGCCGATCAGCTCGACGTTCTGGATGAAGCTGCCATCGGGATTGCCCGGCGCGAGCCCCATGCCGCGGAACGCGGACTCGAGATACGCGACGGTCTTGTCCTCGCCGGGCGTGCCCGGGGCGCGCCCCTCCATGGAGTCGGCCGCGAGGTCGTTGATGCGCTGCAGCATCGAGGCCGCCGAGATGCCGTCTGCGGCCTGCGTGACGTCGGCGGCATAGGCATCGGGCTGCGCGGGGGGGCCACTGCGGTCGCCGCAGGCGGCGAGCAGTGCGGTGAGGGCGAGGACGGCAGGACGGCGTGGCATAGAGCGTTCACGTGAGGCACGCGCCGCGCGCGTGCGTGATCAGGACAGTCCGACGATCGCGCCATCCGGCGCCATGGACATGCCCTCGGCTGCAGGGACCTTCGGGAGCCCAGGCATCGTCATGATGTCGCCCGCCCGCGCGACGACGAAGCCTGCCCCCGCGGATCCATACACATCGGTGATGGCGACGCGGAACCCGGTCGGTGTCCCGAGGCGCGTGGGATCGTCGGTGAAGGAATACTGCGTCTTGGCGATGCAGACCGGCGTCTCGCCCATCCCGATGCTCGTGAGATACGCGATGCTGCGCTCCGCCGCTGGCGTGAGATCCACCCCGTCGCCCCCGTACACCCGGCGTACGATGGTCTCGATCTTCTCGACGATCGGCCGCGCGGTGTCGTACAGCGGCGTGTAGCGACTGCCGCCCGCCGCCAGCTGGTCGACCACGGCATGCGCGAGCTCCTCACCACCGGCACCGCCGCGGGCCCACACATCGGTGAACACCGCGGTCACCCCGATCGACGCGGCGTACTCCAGCACCATCGCGATCTCGGCCTCGGTGTCATGCAGGATGCGGTTCAGTGCCACGATCACCGGGACGCCGAACTGCCGCACGTTGTCCACGTGTCGCTTGAGGTGCGGCAGTCCGCGCTCCAGCGCCGCCATGTCCTCGACCGTGAGCCGCGTCTTGTCGGCGCCGCCCTGCATCTTGAGCGAGCGGATGGTCGCGACGAGCACGGCCACCTCGGGCGTCAGCCCGCCCGCACGGCACTTGATGTCGAAGAACTTCTCGGCGCCGAGGTCGCTGCCGAAGCCCGCCTCGGTCACCACCACATCGCCGAGGGCCAGCGCGGTGCGGGTGGCCACCACCGAGTTGCAGCCGTGCGCGATGTTGCCGAAGGGTCCCGCATGCACCAGCGCCGGACCGCCTTCGAGCGTCTGGACCAGGTTGGGGCGCAGGGCGTCCTTGAGCAGCATCGCCATGGCGCCATGGGCCTTGAGGTCGCGTGCCCGCACCGGGGTCCGCGTGGTCCCGCCCGTGCTGCCCACGATGATGCGGCCGAGCCGTGCCTCGAGATCGCTGCGGTCGGTGGCGAGGGCGAGGATCGCCATCACTTCGCTCGCGGGGATGATCACCCAGCGCTCCTCGCGCATCACGCCGTTCAGCGGCCCGCCCATGCCGATCACGGCGTGACGCAGGGCGCGGTCGTTCATGTCGATCGTGCGCGGCCAGGTGATGCGCCGCGGATCGAGGTCGGTGGGATTCCCCTGCTGCAGCGAGTTGTCGAGCATCGCGCTCAGCAGGGCATGCGCCGAGCTGATCGCGTGGAAGTCGCCGGTGAAATGCAGGTTGATGTCCTCCATGGGGATCACCTGCGAGTAGCCGCCACCGGCGGCCCCGCCCTTTTGCCCGAAGACCGGCCCCAGCGACGGCTCGCGGATCGCCAACACCGCATGCTGGCCGATGCGCCGCAGCGCCTGCGCGAGCCCCACCGACACGGTGCTCTTGCCCTCGCCCGCCGGCGTGGGCGAGATGGCCGTGACCAGGACGAGTTTGCCCCGCGCCGGCCGCTGTGCGAGGTCGAGCGACAGCTTCGCCTTGAACTTCCCGTACGGGTCGATGTCGTCCGCGCTCAAGCCGAGGTCGGCGGCCACGTCCACGATGGGACGCGGCCGGGCGGCCTGCGCGATCGCGATGTCGGAGGGAACGGTCACGCGCAGTAGGTCAGCCAACCGCGCGGGTCGTCGTCGCGCCCGTGCACCGCGTCGAGGTAGCGCCGCTGCAACTCCATCGTCACGGGGCCTGGGACGCCAGCCCCGACCGGGATGCGATCCACACTGCGCACGGGAGTGACCTCCGACGCCGTCCCGCAGATGAACACCTCGTCGGCCGTGTGCAACGACTCGCGCGGCATCATCTGCTCGACGACGGTCACGCCCATCTCACGCGCCAGCGTGATCACCGAGAGGCGCGTGATGCCCGGCAAGAGTGTGCCATCGACGGGCGGTGTGTAGAGCACACCGTCGCGCACCAGGAACAGGTTCTGGCCCGAGCCCTCGCTGAGCATGCCATCGGGTCCGAGGGCGATGCCCTCGTGATAGCCGTTGCGCAGCGCCTCCATCTTCACCAGCTGCCCGCTGAGGTAGTTGCCGGCGATCTTCGCCACCGCCGGGATGGTGTTCGGCGCCACGCGATGCCAGGTCGAGATGCAGGCGTCGATGCCCTCGGTGAGCGCACTCGCGCCCAGGTAGGCGCCCCACGGCCACACGGGAACATAGGTCTCGATGGGCGAATCGAAGGGCACCATGCCGGCGGCGCCGTAGCCCCGGACGACCATGGGCCGGATGTAGCACTCGTGGAGTCCGTTCTTGGTCACGGTCGCGCGCGTGGCGTCGATCAACGCGTCCACGCTGTGCGGGGGGTCCATCCGATAGATGCGGCACGAATGCATCATGCGCACCAGGTGCTCGCGCAGCCGGAATACGGCCGGCCCCCGCGCGGTCTCGTAGGCGCGGACGCCCTCAAAGACCGCCGAGCCGAACTGCAGGGAATGCGAGAGCAGGTGCACCGTGGCGTCCTGCCACTTGACGAAGCTGCCGTCCTTCCAGATCCACTCGGTCTCCGAGATCTTCATAGCGAAAGGGCGCCGCCTCGCGCCCGCGATGCGAGGTGAGCCTACAATAGGGTGCGGACGGCACCGCCGTCGACGAGCAGGGCCTGTCCGGTGATGAACGCCGCGGGTACCGACGCCAGGAACGCAACGGTGGCGCCGAGCTCCTCGGGTCGGCCGAGCCGTCCCACCGGCGTGACCGCCTTCCAATGATCGTACACCTGCTCCCGCGTCGCCCCTGAGCGCGCCGAGGTCGCGGCAGCGAGTTCCTGCAGACGCTCGGTCTCGGTGTAGCCGGGCAGCACCGTATTCACGGTGACGCCATCACCGGCGACCTCGTCGGCCAAGGTGCGGAAATACCCGGTGACCGCCGCCCGATACGCGTTCGACAAGACCAGCGAGGGCACCGGCTGCTTCACGGCCATCGACGTGATGCCGACGACGCGCCCCCAGCGCCGCGCCCGCATGCCCGGCACGTACGCCCGCGTGAGTTCGACCGCCGAGCGCAACAGGAGCTCGCCCGCCGCGGTCCAGGCCTCCCAGCTGTGGCCGGTGGCCGCGCCGGTCGGTGGACCACCGGTGTTCGTGATGAGCACATCGACATCGCGCACCGCAGCCAGCACCGAAGCAATGCCGTCCGCCGTGGCCAGGTCGGCCGCGACGCGCTGCAGCTCGGCCCCGGTCGGTTCAAGGCGCTGTACGGCGGCGTCCAGCGACGCGACGCTCCGCGAGACCAGCACCACCCGCGCACCGGCCTCGGCGAAGCACTGCGCCGAGGCGAAGCCGATGCCCCGGCTCGCCCCGCAGACCATGACCGTCCGCCCACGCAGTCCGAGGTCCACGGCTACCTCGTCTCGTTGTGGAAGTAGGCGTCCGTCTTGGCCAGCCAGTCCTCGCGCGGCGGCGTGAACACGTCGAGGTCCAACGTGTCCTCGAGCGCCTCGGCGCGGTGCCGCAGGCCACCGGGGATCATCAGCACCTCGCCCGCGTGCACGTCGACGAAGGTGTCGCCCGGCGCATCGGCGTGCGCGCCGAGCCAGAATCGCAGCGCTCCCGAGAGGATGTACGTGCCCTGCTCGTTGTGGTGCTCGTGGGCCGGGACCACCGCGCCCTTCTTGAGATACACATGCGCGAGCATCAAGCGATCGAGCGTGATGAGCTTGCGGTCGATGGCCGGCGTGACGGTCTCGAGCGGCAGTTCGGACCAGACGTGCTTGGTGGCGTGGGACATGTGGGTGGGCGGGGGAATGAAGGTCAGGGGTCCGAGGGATGGTACCGCCCGAACCGAGTCGGCTCAAGGCGTCCTGCGCTTGCCCGGCCCTTGGGCGGGCGGTAGCGTTGTCGGATGTCCCTTTCCCGTACTCCAATGAACGTGAAGCTCCGCTCTCCCGTTGTGCTGGCGGCCGCCCTGCTCGCCGTCGGCGCGTCCGCCGCGGGGTCGCAGGCCCGCCAGGTCCGCGCGACCTCCACGGCGCCGGTGCCCGCCGCGCCGATCTCCGCCGAGGCGCTCGCGCCCCTGGCGTTCCGCACGCTCGGCCCCGGCCTCGTCACCGGCCGCGTGCAGGATGTCGCGATCGATCCCACCAACCCGCGCATCTGGTATGTCGCCAGTGCGTTCGGGGGGCTGTGGAAGACCGAGAATCGCGGCATCACCTTCACGCCGATCTTCGACAATGGTGGATCGTTCACGCTCTGCTGCATCGTGATCGACCCCAAGAACAGCAACGTGCTGTGGCTCGGCACGGGCGAGAACACCTCACAGCGCTCGGCGCACTTCGGCGACGGACTCTACAAGAGCACGGATGCCGGCAAGACCTGGACCCGGGTCGGGCTCGCGCTCTCGGAGCATATCGGCGCGATCATCGTGGATCCGCGGAACAGCGATGTGGTGTACGTGACGTCGCAGGGGCCGCTGTGGTCCCCGGGCGGCGAGCGGGGCTTCTACAAGACCACCGACGGTGGGGCGACGTGGACGCGCACCCTGCACATCTCCGAGGACACGGGGATGGACCAGATGGTGCTGGACCCCAAGAACCCCGACGTGATCTACGCGAGCGCGTATCAGCGGCGTCGCGCGGTGGGTCAGATGATCGGCGGCGGTCCTGAGGGCGGGCTGTACAAGTCCGTGGACGCGGGCCGCACGTGGAAGAAGCTGGACCTGGGCCTGGGCAACGTGGATGTCGGGCGCATCGGTCTGGCGATCGACGCCAAGTCGTCGCCGACCGAGGTGTACGCGATCGTCGATGCCGCCGGCGGCCGCAGTGGCTTCTACCGGTCGCAGGACGACGGGGCCAGCTGGGAGCGCGTGGGTCGTCGTGCGGCGGCGCCGGGCGGTGGGCGCGGTGGTGCGGCGGGTGGGGGTGGTGGTGGTGGTCGCGGCGGCGCAGGCGGTGGAGCGCCGCAGGAGAATTGGTATACCGGCGGTGGTGCGCAGTACTACTTCGAGCTGTACGTCGATCCGCATCGCCCCAAGACCATCTACTCCATCAATGTGAACATGGAGGTCAGCACCGATGGTGGGCTGACCTGGGGGCAGGCCGGTTGGGAGAACACCGGGGTGCACGTCGATCATCACTCGCTGACCTTCGACCCCACCGACAAGGACCACCTGATCCTCGGCAACGACGGCGGGCTGTACGAGTCCACCGATGGCGGGAAGTCCTGGCGCTTCTTCACGAACCTGCCGATCACGCAGTACTACCGCGTGTCGGTGAGCGATGCGACGCCGTTCTACCGCGTGTGCGGCGGGACGCAGGACAACTTCTCGATGTGTGGTCCCTCGCGGACCACCGATCGCTGGGGCATCCGCACCAGCGACTGGTTCATCACGGCCGGCGGGGACGGGTTCCAGACCCGCGGTGCGCCGGACGATGAGAACATCATCTACTCGACCTCGCAGAGCGGCGGGCTCACGCGTCGCGACATCCGCGGCGGGACGAGCACGTCGATCCGGCCGCGGGTCACGGCGCCGATCGACTCCGACGACGACGCGCCGGGCGGGCGTGGCGGTGCGGCGGGCGGTCCGCCGGGCGGCGCGGCCGGAGGCGGCGGGCGCGGCGGCAGCAGTGAGCGCGTGAACTGGGACGCGCCGTACATCGTCAGCCCGCACTCGCCGACGCGCTTGTACTGGGCGAGCAACTATGTGTATCGCTCGGACGATCGCGGCGACAACTGGGTGCGGATCTCCGCCGATCTGTCGCGCAACCTGGACCGCGACACCATCCCCATCATGGGCAAGCTGTGGCCCGCGGGGTCGGTGGCACGCAACACCTCCACGACGCCGCTCAGCAACATCGTGAGCATCGACGAGTCGCCGCTGCTCGAGGGCTTGATCTGGGTGGGCACGGACGACGGACTGGTGCAGGTGACCGAGGATGGCGGCAAGAACTGGCGCCGGATCGACACCTTCCCCGGCGTGCCGAAGTGGACCTATGTGAGCGATGTGTTCCCCTCGCCGCGGGACGCGAACACGGTCTTCGTCACGCTCAACAATTGGCAGCGAGGCGACTACAAGCCGTACGTCGTGAAGAGCACGGACCGCGGGCGCACGTGGACCAACATCTCGGGGAATCTCCCGGCGCGGCACGACACGTGGTCCATCGTGCAGGATCACATCAACGGCGATCTGCTGTTCGTCGGGACCGAGTTCGGCGTGTTCACCTCGGTCGATGGGGGCGCCTCGTGGACGCAGCTCAAGGGCGGGCTGCCCGTGATCCAGGTGCGCGACCTCGCCGTCCACAAGGCGAGCTCGGCGTTGGTGCTCGGCACCTTCGGGCGCGGGTTCTATGTGCTCGACGACTACTCTCCGCTGCGCGAGATCACGGCCGAGGCGCTGCGGGCGCCGGCGCGGCTCTTCCCGCTGGCCGATGCGTGGACCTTCACGATGACCGGGCTGAACCCGGCGGGTGCGGTCGGCGTCACGTCGATGGGCGGCAACTGGACCACGCCGAACCCGCCGCTCGGTGCCGTGTTCCGCTACCACGTGGGCGAGCCGCTCTCGGGCGACGCCAAGTACGTGCTGCGCATCTCGAACGCGGCGGGCACCGCGGTGCGCTCGGTCGATCTGGAGCGCACGGCGGGGCTCAAGGAGTTCGTGTGGAACTTCCGTGGTGACCCGCCGGCCCCAGCGGCCGCTGGCGCGCCTGGTGGGGGCGGTGCGGGTGCGGGTGGCGGCGGTGGCCCCCCAGGCGGCGGTTTCGGTGGTGGGCGCGGCGGGTTCGCGCAGGCGCCGTTGCTGCCGGCGGGCCGCTACTCGGCGCAGCTCCTGAAGGTCGAGGGCACGACCGAGACATCGATGGGACCGGCCCAGGGCTTCTCGATCAAGCAGCTCAAGCAGTAGCGCGCGCAGGACCGTTCGATGGAGCGGGGCCGCACCAGAGTGGTGCGGCCCCGCTTTGTCGTCACTCGATGCGCAGATGGGCGATGCGACCGCCCGCGCCGGCGGCCCAGATCTGCTTGGGGCCGATCGCGCCGAGGCCCCAGTAGTTGAGCGTGTCGACCTTGGCCCAGGTCATCCCATCGTCGGTGGACCAGGCGATGCCCGTCGGGCCGGCGGCGATCAACGTGAGGGCGCGCAGACCGGGCACGTGCGCGCCCGCCCAGGTCCCGCTGGGGAGGGGCGGATTCGTCCGAGCCGCCCACGTGACACCGCCGTCCACCGTGCCGAGGAGCAGGGTGTCGGCGGCGCTGGTCTGTTGGCCGGCGTCGGCCGCGAAGGCCGCGCCGAACTGTGCGTCTCGGAAGGCGAGCGAGAAGATGCCCTTCGACGCGCCGTGGGTCAGTGGGAGTGACTGCACGCTCCAGCGCTGGCCATAGTTCCCGGTGATGAACAGGCGACTCTTGGTGGCGAACCAGGCCCGGCCGCCGGGGCGGGCGACGACGCAGGTGCCGCTGGCCGCGAAGCTGCCCTCGTCCGGCAGTGCTGAGGGGAGGATGAGGGGGTCAACGCGCGCCCAGGTCGCGCCGCCGTCGTCGGTCTGCAGGACGAAGAGCTCGCCGCGGACGGCGTCGCCGATCAGCACGCCGCGGCGCTCGTCCCAAAAGTCGAAGCAGTCGAAGAACGCTGCGGAGTCGGCGTTCTGTACCTGCAGAGCCCAGTGGGCTCCACCATCCACGGTCTTGTAGACGCGCGAGTCCGGCCCGTTGCCGATCGACAGCAGGTAGGCCGTGAGGGAGTCCACGCCGTGGACATCGCGGAACTGCAGGGATTCGGCGCCAGCGACCTGGCCGGCGATCCACTGCTGGCCCCCGTTGGTCGTGCGCAGCCAGGTCCCTTTGGCGCCGGCCACCCACACCACGCGGTCGTTGACGGGCGACACGGCGATGAGCAGTGCGTCGGTCCCGCTCTGCTGCTGGGTGACGGTCAGCACGGCGGGCCGCTCGGCGCAGGAGAGTGCCAGTAGGGCGAGGACGGGCAGTGCGGTGAAGGGGCGGGGCATAGCGGTCAAGGGGAGGAGGGACACCCCCGCAATCGAATCGACGGTGGGCTGTCGGCGCAAGACGCGGACAACACTCCGCACCCCAGCAGCGTAGCGACACCGAGGATCGCTCGGTATGTTCGGGGCGGTCCCCGCAGACCCGTGACCGCCAGATCTCCCCGTTCGGAGGCTTCATGATCCGCCCCGTGACTGCCGCGCGTCGGCAGCTGTTCGTCGTCCTTGCCGCGCTCGGTGCGGCGCTGCCCGCGCTCGGCGCGCAGGCCCCGACCATCCCCGTGGCCCAAGAGTTCGAGCGACTCCATTTCCGGTCCATCGGGCCGGTGGTGATGTCGGGCCGCATCGCCGACCTCGCGGTGTACGAGAAGAACCCCGCGCTCTACTACGTGGCCACGGCGCACGGGGGCGTGTGGAAGACCACGAACAACGGCACGACGTTTCAGCCCTTGTTCCAGGATCAGGGGCTGATGTCGATCGGCGACGTCACCATCTCGCAGACGAACCCGGACTTGCTCTGGGTCGGCACGGGTGAGTCGAACAATCGCCAGTCGATCTCGTGGGGGTCGGGCGTCTGGAAGTCGACGGATGGTGGGAAGACCTTCACGCATATGGGGCTGAAGGACTCCAAGCACATCCATCGGATCGTGATCGACCCGACGAACAACGATGTGGTGCTGGTGGCGGCCACCGGTGCGCTGTTCGGGCCGGGCGGGGATCGCGGGGTGTACAAGACGACCGACGGCGGTGCGACCTGGCGTCGCGTGCTGGCCGGCGATGACGATACCGGCGCGAGTGATCTGGTGATGGCGGCGTCCGATCCGAAGACGCTGTACGCGTCGATGTATCAGCGTCGGCGCACGACCTGCTGCTTCAACGGCGGCGGGGAGGGCAGCGGCATCTTCAAGTCGACGGACGGCGGCGAGACCTGGTCGAAGCTCAGCAATGGGCTGCCGACGGGCCCGCTGGGGCGGATCGGGCTCGATGTGTATCGCGGCAGCGCGGCCATCGTGTACGCGTCGATCGAGGCGCCAGGCGGTGGCCGAGGCGCGGCGCCGGGCGCGGGGGCCCTGGGCACCGGCATCTATCGCTCGGACGATGGCGGCGCCTCGTGGCGTCGGACCTCGGCCGTGAACCCGCGGCCGATGTACTTCTCGAAGGTGCACATCGACCCCAGCAGCCCGGAGCGCCTGTACATGGGCGGCGTCGGGTTGCACATGAGTCTCGATGGCGGCCAGAACTTCGCGACCGACGCCGCGATGGCCATCCACGATGACAAGCACGCGGTGTGGATCAACCCCGCCAACCCGGACCACATCCTGATCGGCAACGACGGGGGCTTGGCGGTCTCCTACGACCAGAGCAAGACCTGGCAGTTCATCCCCAACCTCCCGGTGGGGCTGTTCTACCATGTGTCGTACGACATGGAGTACCCGTACAACATCTGCGGCGGCATGCAGGACAACTACAACTGGTGCGGCCCGAGCGCGTCGCGCTTCTCGCGCGGCATCATGCCGCACGAGTGGTTCCAGATCCTCGGTGGCGACGGCTTCGTGGCCATCCCGGACCTGCGTGATTCGCGCATCGTGTACACGGAGTCGCAGGACGGCAACATCATCCGCCGCAACAAGGTGACGGGCGAGAGCAAGAGCATCCGCCCCAACGCGTCGAACGTGGTCGCCGGGGGATTGGCGGCCGGTGAGGCGCTGCGCTGGCACTGGGACACGCCGCTGATGTTCTCGCCGCACGACCCGGGGACGCTGATGGCGGCGGCGAATCGCGTGTTCGTGTCCAAGGACCGCGGCGATTCGTGGACGGCCATCTCGCCGGATCTCACGCAGAACAAGGACCGCAACGAGATCGTGACCATGGGTCGTCGCGGGAGCGAGATCAACATCGCCCGGAACGACGGCATCTCGCAGTGGCCGGCGATCGTCTCGCTGGCGGAGTCGCCGGCGCAGGTCGGCGTGTTGTACGCGGGCACGGACGACGGCACCGTGTCCATGACGCGCGACGGCGGCAAGACCTGGACGAACATCACCAGCCGCTTGTCGGGATTCCCGGCGGGCGGCTATGTGAGTGAGGTGGTCCCGTCGCGCTTCGCGGCCGGCACGGTGTACATCACCGTCGACAATCACCGCGAGAACGACTACGAGCCCTACATCTGGGTGTCGGATGACTTCGGCACGACGTTCCGCCGCATCAACGCGGGGCTGGCGGGCGAGAACGTCCGCACGCTGACGGAGGACACGCGCAACAAGGATGTGCTGTACATCGGGACCGAGACGGGCATCTTCCTCTCGCTGGACCGCGGTGCCACGTGGCGGCGGCTCAAGGCCAATTTCCCGACGGTGCGTGTGGATGAACTGACGATCCATCCGCGCGAGAACGCGCTGCTCGTCGCCTCGCACGGCCGGGCGCTGTGGGTGCTGGACCATCTGGAGCCGATCCAGGAGTACGCGGCGGCAGCGCAGGCCACGGCCGACGCCAAGCTGTTCTCGGTGCCGAACGCACTGCAGTGGAAGTTCAAGGACGACCGCAACGACGAGTTCTGGGGCCACCAGTACTTCCTCGGCGAGAACCCGCCGGCCGACGCAGTGATCCAGCTGCATCTCAAGCGCACGGTGCCGGATCTCGCCCTGCGCGTGAGCGATGCGGCGGGGACCTTCGTGCGGAACATTCCCGTCCCGAGCACCCGGAACCAGCCGGGCATCCAGACGGTGTGCTGGGATCAGCGGCATGAGCCGATTGCGGCGACGACCGCAGCCGCGCCGGCCTTTGGTGGTGGCGGCCGCGGTGGGGCGGGCGGTGGTGGTGCGGCGGGTGGTGGCGGGCGTGGTGGCGCGGGCGGTGGTGGTGTCGGCGCTGGGGCGGGACAGGCGACCGCACCCGTGCCCGGCGTACCGACGCCGATGCCGAGTGCCGGTTACCTGCCCGAGAACCCCTGCGGGGGTGGCGGTGGCGGCGGCGGCGGGTTCGGCGGCGGTGGTGGCAACGCCGGGCCCTACGTGGCGCCGGGGGTCTACACCATCGCCTTGATGGCCGGCGACCGCGAGCTCGAGCGCAAGTCGATGCGGATCATCATGGACCCCGAGGTGCGGTTCACGCCGCAGGAGCGGGCGCGGTACCAGGCGATCCTGCTGGACCTGCACGCGATGCAGCAGCGCGCGACGCCGCTGCAGGCGGCCCTGACCTCGTTGCAGGCGCAGATCGACTCTGTCATCCAGCGCACCGAAGCATCCGCGGCCCCGGCGTCGGTGAAGACGCAGGTCGCGACGCTCAAGCGTGATCTCGATGCGGTGCGTCCGAAGTTCGGCGTGTCGGCGGGCGGTCCTGCGCTGCCGGGTGGCGCGGGCGGGTTCCCGGGTGGTGGTGGGCGCGGCGGCGCGCCCGCGGATCAGACGAACGTCTTCGCGCGCGCGGGGGCCCTCAAGACGGCCATCGGGTCCATCTGGGAGATGCCCAGTGCGGCGATGGTCTCGCAGTACGACGCGGTCCGCGCCGAGCTGCCGCGGGCGATCACCGAGGCCGAGCGAGTCCTGGAGCAAGCGCGCCGCGCGAGTGCCGCACTGAGTGCGCACAGCGTGACGCTCACGGTCCCCCCGTCCGTCCGTTAGATTACGGATATTCCCCTTCCTGCAATCCAAGGAGCGATCTGATGCGAACGATGCGAGTTCTGACTCTCGGTGTGGTCCTGACGGCCACGGCCGCCTGCGCGGCCAGTACGGCTGGCGGCGGCGGTGGGACCACGGCGCGTCGGTCGGGTGCGGCCGATGTGCCTGCGGACACCTCGGCGGCGCTGATCCAAGAGGGGCGTGCCCTCTTCCAGAGCGCGGGCGCCCGCTGCGCGTCCTGCCACGGCGCGCAGGGGCAGGGCGCGAACAATGGCCCGAATCTGCAGGACAACAACTGGTTGCAGATCGACGGTGGCTACTCGTCGATCGCCTACATCATCCGCAACGGTGTGGCGCAGGGCGACATCCGCGAGCCCGCGCACATCCAGCCGATGCCCGCCCGCGGCGCGAATGGCCGCCTCACCGACGAAGAGATCAACAAGATCGCGACCTTCGTCTGGAACCTCCGCAACACGAAATAGCCCCATGACGAACTCCGTCGGGATCTCCCCGGCGCAGGCACCCCGCGGTGCGACGGTCCGCCGTCGCACCGCGGTCTTGCTTTGCGCCCTCTCGTGCGTGGCCGCGAGCGTCGCGGACGCCCAACTGAACGCCGGCCCAGCACGCCGCAGCGACGAAGGGCGCGGCCCCTTCCCACGCCTGATCATCCAGAACGCGATGGTCATCGATGGGACGGGGGCGCCGGCGCGCGGCCCCATGAACATCGTGATCGAAGGGAACCGGATCGTCTCCGTGGGCGGTGGCGGCGGTGGTGGGGGACGCGGCGGTGCAGCGCCGCAGACCGAGACCATCGACGCCCGTGGCCACTACGTCATGCCCGGATTCGTGGACCTCCACGTGCATGCGGGCGGTGCGCCGAAGAACATCGAGTCGGAGTACGCCTACAAGCTGTGGATGGGCCACGGGGTCACGACCGTCCGTGGCGTGCCGATCGGGCCGTGGGGCTGGTCGATCAGCGAGCAGCAGCGCAGCGCCAAGAACGAGATCGTCGCGCCGCGCATCTTCAACTACCAGCGGCCGGGCACCGGCTGGTCGAACGGGCCGGTGAACACGCCCGAGCAGGCACGCGCCTGGGTGCGCTGGGCCGCGCAGCAGGGCCTCGACGGCCTCAAGCTCGACGCGCACGATCCGCCGGTGATGGCCGCGCTGATCGACGAGGCCAAGAAGGCCGGGCTCGGGACCACGGCACATCTCTCGCAGATGGGCGTCGGCCGCATGAACGCGATCGAGGCCGCGCGGCTCGGCCTCGGGACGGTCACGCACTTCTACGGGCTGTTCGAGTCCATGCTCAAGGACTACAGCATCCAGAACTGGCCCACGGACCAGAACTACAACGACGAGTACATGCGCTTCTCGCAGGTGGCGCGGCTCAACGACCAGATCCATCCGCGGGGCTCGGAGCGCTGGAACGCGCTGCTGCAGGAGTTCAAGACCCTCGGCACGACGATGGACCCGACGATGACCATCTATGCCGCCGGACGCGATGTCATGCAGGCCCGCAATGCCGACTGGCACGCGCGCTACACGCTGCCGTCGATGCACGACTTCTTCCAGCCCAGCCGCGCCAACCACGGCTCGTACTGGTTCGACTGGACCACGGCCGACGAAGTGGCGTGGAAGCGCTTCTACATCACGTGGATGCAGTTCCTCAACGACTACAAGAACATCGGCGGGCGGGTGACCACGGGCTCGGACGCGGGCTTCATCTACAAGCTCTATGGCTTCGGGTACATCGAGGAACTGGAGCTGTTGCAGGAGGCGGGGTTCCACCCGCTCGAGGTGATCCGTGCCGCCACGTTGCATGGCGCGGAGACGCTGCATGCGCCCACGGGGAAGCCGATCGAGTTCGGGGTGATCAAGCCGGGGATGCTCGCCGATCTCGTGATCCTGGATCAGAACCCGCTGCAGAACCTCAAGGTGCTCTACGGGACGGGCGCTGTGCGCCTCAATGAGACCACGGGTCGGGCGGAGCGCGTGGGCGGCGTGAAGTACACCGTCAAGGACGGCATCGTGTACGACGCGAAGCAGCTCTTGGCCGACGTCGCGAAGATGGTCGAGGCCCAGCGCGCGGAACGCGCTGCCGGGCGGTAAGTCCGTCGGCCCACCGCATCGGACGCGGCGGGCCGGACCGCGTGACGAACGACGAAGCCCCCGGCGACCCATGGTCGCCGGGGGCTTCGTGCATCGTGCGGCCGGCGGACCTACTGCCGGATCGGGCCCGCCCGCGGCGTCGCGATCGTCGAGTCGCGACGGTTGTACAGGTGGTCGGCGATCTGCAGGCGCGGGATCCCGTTGGTCATCCAGTCCGGTGCCTGCTCCCCCTTGAGGTAGTGGTCGAACCACTCACTCATGCGCCGCGCATAGTCGCGCTGGTTCACCGGCCGCGAGACGCCGTGGTTCTCCCCGACGTACTCGAGCATGATGACCTCCTTTTGCAACTGGCGCAGGGTGTTGAAGTAGATCACGCCCTGGTTGAAGTCCACCGCGCCGTCCTTGTCATTGTGCAGGAGCATGAGCGGGGTCTTCACCTTGTCGGCGTGGAAGACCGGCGAGTTGCGGATGTACGCGTCGTAGTTCTCGATGAAGTTGCCCTTGAAGCGGCCCTGCGACGACTCGAAGATGGCCTGGTTCGAGCCGCCCGTGTTCCAGTAGATCGACGAGTACATGCTCACCATGTCGGTGAGTGCCGCGCCCGCGACGGCCGACTTGAACAGGTCGGTCTGGGTCACGAGGAAGGCCGTTTGATAGCCGCCCCACGAGTGGCCCCAGAGCCCGATGTTCTTCTCATCGACCATGCCGGTGGCGATCGCGGCCTTCACCGCCGGGATCACCGACCACACGGCCGACATGCCCGGGTCGTTCACCTTGTACACGATGTCCGGGTCGAAGACGATGTAGCCGTTGCTCGTGTACATCCGCGCGTTCGGCGTCTGCGTCTCGCTGGGGTTCACGAAGTTGTTCTTGTTCTGCGAGCGCTTCTCGTAGATGGTCACGAGCATCGGGTACTTCTTGCCCGGCTCATAGTTCGCCGGCAGGTACAGCGCGCCCTGCAACTTGTCACCCTTGGCCGAGGTGTAGTCGATGAGCCGTGTGCCGCTGGAGATGGCCAGCTCGCTGAGCACCGGATTCACGTTCGAGACCCGGGTCGCGTTCGCCAGGGTCGGCGAGTTCGACACCCACCAGTCGGGGAACTCATTGAAGGTGCCGCGCGAGAACGCGAACATATCGGCGTTGCGGGCCTTGGTGATCGTCAGGCGCGCATCCTCGAACACCAGCGACTGCGCACCCGGCTTCGCCGGATCGACGCGCGAGACGCCTTCCTTCTTGGTCCACTCGCCGTAGGTGCCGATGAACATCGGCTTGCTGAAGTCCACCGTGCCGCCGCCCCCAGCACCGCCGCGCCCACCGCCGCCAGGCACCGGCTCCTCCGCCTCTTCCGTCTCACCCGACTCCGTCCAGTTGTACAGCGTGCGGTAGCGGATCTGGTCGCGCTTGCCGTTGCCCGTCAGGTTGACCGCGCGCTCGGCGCTGCGCGGGTTCGTCGGCACCTTCCAGAGGTCCCAGTTGTCGTACAGCAGCACGTAGGCGCCGTCGCGCGACCATCCGCGCGCGGGGATGGCCCGCGGCTCGATGTTGTAGTGGTCGTCCTCGGTGTTCACGAAGCTGGTCGGCACGCTGCGGGTGATGTTCACCGAGTCCAGCGTGCGCAGATCCAGCACCCAATAGTGGCCGTCCTTGCTCCAGATCAGCGCCTTGCTGCCGTCCGGCGCGACCGAGAACGAGGTGTTGAGCCGCTTGGTCCACAGCTTCTTGCGGGCACCGCTGGCGAGGTCCACGAGGTAGAAATCGCTGTAGTTGCGGCCCGTGAACGAGGCCTGCTGCTGATAGGCTCGGTTGTCCGTGCCGTACGCCACCTTGTCGCTGCCCGTGACGGTCACGGTGCGCAGCGTGGAATCCGTCAGCCGCACGAACTTGTCGTCGCGGAAGCGATACGACACCAGGAAGTTGAAGGCGCGGTCGGCGGCCTCCTGCACCATCTGCTGCGACTGCAGCCGGTCGTCGCGACCATGCCAGAGGATCAACGACGGCAGCGAGTCGGCCGCCCCGCCGCGTCCGCCGCCGGCGGTCTGGTTGATGGTGCCGCCCATGCCCGGCGCGCCCGCCTGCACGGCGCTGTTGCCGCGGCCCGCGGGGGACGGCGGCTTGGCGCCCTCACGCATCCCGAAGAACACCTGCGAAAGATCCGCCGAGTACCGCGGCGCGCGGTCCGAGGCCAGCTTCATGCCCTGCGGAAAGTCGCTGCGCCCTTCGGGCGAGAAGGTCATCGTGCCCGTGGCGCCGTTGGCACTCACGCCGCGGTACACCGCCAGCGTGAACAGTGTGTCGCGCGGGGTGCCGCTGGTGGCGATCTTGCCCTTCATCACGGCCACCGCGCGGGAGCTGTCCACCCACTGCAGATGGCGGTACAGCACCTGTTCGGCGTCCAACGACCGCACCACACCGGTCGCCATGTCGCGCACTTGCACGGCGTTGCCGACCTGGTCGGCGCCGTCCATCGAGTAGGCCAGCAGCGACCCATTCGTGTTGAACGCGAACTGGTTCACGATGCCGATGTTCGAGGTCTCGCCCGTGGCGAGGTTGTGCAGGAGCACGGGACTGTTCCCGCCCGCCTGGGCGCCGCCCCCACCCCCGCCGAACACCGGGGCGCCACCGCGGCCGCCGCCTCCGGCGCCGAGGGCCGGGCCACCGGCCCCGCCTTGCATCCACACCCAGCCGGCGTTGTCGGCGTTGAATCCGAAGCGGCGGATGTTCTTGAACTCCTTGGTCTCGCCCGTGCTCAGGTTGCGGAGCACGAAGGTCTGCGCCGTGACCGCCGTTGAGTCGGTCGCCGGCGCGGCGGCCGCGCCGCCCCCCTGACCGCCACCTTGGCCCGGCGCACCCGCTCCGCGGCCCCCGCCGGCACCGGGACCCGCGCCACGACCGCCTGCGCCACCACGTCCGGCCGCCGCCCGCGGCGGGGCCACGAAGTAGCCGATCCACTTCGAGTCGCCCGAGATCTGCGGCGAGCCGCCCCCATCACCCACGGCGATGGTGTCCGCCCGGCCACCAGAGGCCGTGGCGCGAAGCACCATCGTGCTGTTGCCTTCCGCTGGGCCGGCGACGAAGGCGAACCACTTGCCGTCGTTCGAGAGGGCGCTGCCGCGAATGGAGTTCCAGTTGCGGATGACGTCGGGGGTGATGGGCTTGGTGCCACGGTTCGCGACGGGCGTCGCGGTCGGGCGCTGCTGCGCGGCAGCGGACTCGGTGAGTCCGACGGCAGCAACGATCAGCAGGGCGCTGCGTGATGCGACTCGCATGGTTGACTCTCGTCCAGTAGGGACGTGGTGAAGGGACAGAGAGTCAACGTTACCGCCCGGGGCCGTGTTGAGCGAGCGCCCCGGCCGGGGGGCCAGCTACTGGCTGCCCCAGGGTGGGGGTGGGGTCTCCATCTGCAGCCCGAGGTCGAACTCGACCCGGAACCGGCGGTCGGTGCCCTCACGGCGCAGGGCGTACACGAACCGGCCCCCTGGCGTGATGCTCATGGTCCAGACGTTCGTCGCGGCCGCCGGGATCAGCTTGGCGGTGAACGCGTCGGCCGGGAACTCCACGCTGGTGGGCGTGATGCGGTCGAGCGGCGCGTCGCCGCCGTACTGGCTGACGGAGTCCTCTACGCCGTCGGCGTGGCGATGGTCGTGCTTGAGGCGCAGGCCGCCGTTCTTGAGCCGCGAGACCACCCAGGTGCGCGAGCGGTCGTCGCCCACGTGGAAGGGGATCCGGATGACCGTGTCACTGCACTCCCGCACGTGCATCACCAGCAGCTTGTCGGCGAAGGCCGTATCGCCGGCGATCGCCTCCGTGATGACGCCGCTGTAGGAGAGGCCGCAGATGCCGGACAGCGAGTTCCAGAACGTGTCTGCCGCGGTCGGCTGGGGGGCGCGGTCGCCGCACGCGGCAAGGACCGCGACGGTGGCAAGGGTCAGAGCAAGACGATGCATCGGTGCGGATCGGGACGGTGCAGTGGCCACGCGGCAGGTCAGCCGGCGGCGGGGGAGAGCGCGGAACGGAGGCCTTCGACGAACATCTGGACGGCGAGCGCGACGAGTACCATACCCATCAGGCGCTCCATCGCGGTGAGGCCGCGGTCGCCGAGCACGCGGCGCAGGCGACTGCCCAGGATCAAAATAGCGGCCGAGCCCAGCCAGGCGATCGTCAGGGCCGCCAGCCACTCCGGCCAGCGGGAGGACTCACGGCTCATGAGCAGCAGGATGGTCGCCATGGCCGACGGGCCGGCCACATAGGGGATCGCCAGCGGCACGATGAAGGGCTCCCCCTCGAAGGGCTCCGCGAGCCCGTGCTGCTGGCTGGGAAAGACCATCTTCAGCGCGATCAGGAACAGCACGATCGCGCCGGCGATGGTCAGCGCTTCCTCGGAGATGTGCAATGCGTCAAGCAGATAGCGGCCGCCGAACAGGAAGGCCACGAGCACGACGTAGGCGATCGCCAGCTCCCGCGCCACCACCGTCGTCTGGCGCGCGGCCGCCACGCCCTTGAGCGAGCTGAGGAACAGCGGGACGTTGCCCAGCGGGTCCATCACCAGGAACAGGAGCAGCGCTGCAGCGGTGACGGTCATCCCTGAAATCTACTGCATTTCGGGGGCCGCGGGGCCTGCGCGGCGGACGACGCACGGGGGGCTAGTAGGTGATCTGGAGGCCCGTGGTGAGGATGCCGTCGGTCTTCTTGAAGCCCGGCTGCGGGAGGCCGTCGTAGCGGATGATGTAGGACATCTTGAGCCCGACGTTCGCGGAAATGGGTGCCACCAGTGCCGACTCGGTGTTGATGCGCAGGTCCTTGGAGTCGTCGAGGTTGGGCAGCACTTCGACCCCCTGCTGGATGTAGGCGGCGGAGGTGAAGTTCTGGCGGAAGGTGCCGGTGGCGCGCGCCGATGGGAAGCTGCCGTAGCCCCCATCGCCGCTGTTCCACTGCTGCACCGCGCCACCGCCCAGTTCGAAGCTCAGCTTGCGACGCTCCGAGTCGATGGCCGTGATGCCCATGCCGAAGCTCTCTTCCAGCCGCGAGTCGATGCCGGCGAAGGTGTTGCGGTCCCACGCCGTGAGGACCAGCAACGAGATGGCCGCGCCGAGCTTGCGCTCGCCACGCAGGCCGCCGCGCCAGAGGCTGGTGTTGACGGTGCCGGCATTCTCGCCGTAGACCACGCCGAAGGACTGGGCGAGGGCCCAGGGGCCCGCCGAGAACTTGAGGGCCTGGCCCACGCTGACCGTGGTCAGCTCGGCGTTGCCGGTGGTGTTCACGAAGCCGATATCGCCGGTGAACTCGCGGGCGGCCTGGGCGTGGAGCGATGTGGCGATGAGCGCGGCGGGGAGCGCGAGGGCGAGACGGATGTGGCGGGATGCGGGCACGGATTAGACTCCACGGAGGGGTTCACTCTATGGACGACTCGACGGACCGCGAAGTTCCGATGCAGCGTGACGTGCTCGTGGCGTACGATGGGGTGCGGTTGGCGCGCCGCGTGTGGCCGGCGCAGGCGAGCGTGGTCCGCGGGACCATCGTGCTGGTGCATGGCATCGGCGAGCACGGGGGGCGCTACGCGCATGTCGCCGGCGCGCTCACGGGTGTGGGCTGGCGGGTGGTGGCGGTGGATCACCGGGGCCACGGCGAGTCGGGCGGTGCGCGCGGCGTCGTGTCGCGGTCGGACGACCTGCTCACGGACCTCGCGACGGTGGTGGACGCGGAGCGCGTCGCACTGCAGGGGCCGCTGCTGTTGCTCGGGCACTCGATGGGTGGCTTGGTGGCGGCGCAGTTCGTCGCCGAGGCGCGGCGGCCGGTGGACGGGTTGATCCTGTCGTCGCCCGCGCTCGCGAAGCGACTGACGCCGTGGCAGCAGCTGCTCTTGGCCAGCGGGCGCCGGCTGTTCCCGGACCTCGCGGTGCGCAATGCGCTCGCGGTGCGCTTCCTGTCGCACGATCTCGCCGTGGTGGCGGCGTACATGACCGACCCCTTGGTGCACGACCGGGTGTCGGCGCGGCTGGCGTCCGCCGTATTGGATGGGGCGCAGGTGGTCCAGTCGCGCGCGGCGCGCTGGCCGGTGCCCACGCTGTTGCTGTGGGCGGGTGACGACCGACTGGTGGACCCGGCGGGCAGCGCGGCATTCGCGGCGGCGGCGCCGCGCACAGTCGTGACCGCGCAGTGCTTTCCCGCGCTCTACCACGAGCTGTTCAACGAGACGGAGCGTGCCGCGGTGCTGGAGGTCGTGCTGCGCTGGCTGGAGACGCGCGGCTAGCGCTCGGGGGTGTGCCGGCGCCCTTCGTCGAGCAGTGCGCGAAAGGCCGCGACGTCGGCGTGGGCGATGGATGCGGTGACGCGTTCGACGGCGTCGCGGAGGCGCTGCAGCGCGCCGGCCGAGTAGGGGTTCCGCGATTGGATCTCGTAGTAGACGTCGGCGCTCTCGCGCACCAAGCGCGAGCTCAGGGACTCCAAGGCTTGATACGTGGTGGAGCGCACGGGCAGCTCGTGCTCAGGCAGGGCCAAGGCGAAGACGATCGCGGTGGCGTGGGCCAGCGAGAGGACGTCGGCCATCACGCGGTCGTGGTCGTCGAGCGGCAAGTGCACGAGCCGCGCGGTGGTCGGGGCGAAGAGTGCTTCGACGGTCGCGGTGGCGTGGGCGTCGCCCGTGTCGCAGATCACGATGTCGCAGTCGCGGAGCAGCGTGACGGACGGGCCGAACATGGGATGGATGGAGGCCACGCGCGCGCCGGCGTCGCGCAGCGCCGCGATGGGGGCGATGAGCGGCGTCTTGATGGACGCGATGTCCACGATGACCCCGCGGGGCGGCGCGCTGCGCCACTCGTCGTAGAGGCGTGCCGTGGCGACGGGCGGCGTGGCGCAGACGACCAGCTCGGCGGTGGCAAGGGCCTCGCGTGCCCACGTGTTCTCGTCGGCAGCGGCCTGCGGGTCCAGCGCTCCCGTCTCGTAGCCCTGGTCGTCGAGGAAGCGGGCGAGCCAGCGGCCCATGCGGCCGGCACCACCGACGAGCACGGCGCGGTGGCCCGCGCCCAGTGCGGCGTGGCGCACCCGGTCCTGGTCCTGCACGGACACCGACGCGCGGATGAGCCCCACGATGAGTTGCTCGGCGAGGGCGGGATCGATACCCTCGCGGTCGGCCGTGCGCCGTGCGCGTTCGAGCACGGCGCGCTCCTGCGAGTAGTCCACCGTGGACAGCGCGCGTTCGCGCTTCTGGGCGCCGACTTCGCGAGCCAGGCGCAGCCGCTCCGCGGCCCGCGCGAGGATCTCCTCGTCGAGCTGACGGATGCGGTCGCGGAGGGCGTCGAGGGTGGGGGAGGACATGGGCCGGTCCGAGCAAGTTAGCAAGTCTGCGGAGACGGTGAGAGACGGACCCTTGCGGTTGCAGGGCGCGGGACCGATGTTCGACGCATGAAGCGCCCTCCGGAATGGTCCCCGCTCGCGCGTACGCGTGCCTTCAGGGGACTCGCCCTGCTGGGCATGATCGCGTGTGCAGCGTCCTGTTCGGACGACAGCACCGCGCCGCAACGCTCGGGCGTGGACGCCGTCGAGATTCGCGCGCCCAACGACTCGCTGTTCTACGGGCGGTCCATGCAGATGGTCGCGGTGGCCTTGGGCGACCCCGCCGTGGTGTCGCGACCGGAGATCCGCTGGCAGTCGAGTGACACACTCGCAGTGACAGTGAACGGCGAGGGCTTGGTGACCGCCGTCGGGCTGGGGAGCGCGGTGGTGTCGGCGACCGTGGCGGATCGGCGGGCCGAGTATGTGGTCCGCGCGGTACCGATGCGTGTGGCGGCGGATGGGAGTCTCAAGATGGCCGCGCAGGAATTTTATGGAAACATCTGTGGATTGACCGAGGCAGGGCATGCGGCCTGTCTCGTGTCATCAACGTACCCGGACACGATTCCTCGGCTGGAGCTGCTTCCCGATGCGCTGAATCACGTCTTTGTCAGCTTTGGCAGCGGGTTTGATGCGGACTGTGGCCTCAAGGCTGATGGCTCGCTCTGGTGCACACGCCTACTGAGAGATTACGTTCTGGCGACGCGTGCCGAGGTTGGGCTCACGACCCAGTTCCACCCGGTCCGGACCACACATCGTTTCTCATCGTTCGGCATCGGAGGGCGGCAATCGCTCTGCGGGATCAGTGTGCAGGACAATGTGGTCCATTGCTGGGGGGAAACCTTGCAGGGGGTGCTCGGGCGTCCGTTCCAGACCAATGTGACGCTCGATTCGCTCGTGTTGCCGGTGGTCGATGCTCCTCCGCTCGCACGGTTATCGATGAATCTCTCGTCCAGCTGTGGTGTGGACCTCGCAGGGCGGGCGATCTGTTGGGGGTACGGGGCCCGCGGACGCGGCATGCGCGCCTTACCGGATACGACGGTGTATCCGGCGGTGCCGGTCGTCGGCGCCAACACATGGCACGCGCGGGTGCGTGATGACGCCCCGCCGTTCGTTTCGGTCGCGGGCGACGATTATTTCACCTGCGGCCTTACCGCTGTTGGCGAAGCACACTGCTGGGGGCTCAACACCGACGGGCAGCTGGGTATCGGGTCAACTGCGGCGACGACGGCCGTGGAGCGAGTCGCGACCACTCTGCGGTTCCGGGCATTGTACGCGTTCGTGTGGGGCGAGTCTCAGATGTGCGGGGTCACCACCGAGGATGCCATCTATTGCTGGGGACGCGTGAGTGAGGCGGCGCCCCGCGGGGCGCTCGGGCCGCGCCGAACCCTTCCGGTACCGGTGCTCCCTGGTCTCGCGGTGGATGCACTCATCTTGAACTACCGTCGACATTGTGCAGTGACGCGCGCTGGCGGCCTCGTGTGCTGGTGAGCGGGATGCACGTCCGCATGCGCGTTGTCGTGCTGGGGCTCGTTGCGTTCGGCTGCTCTGACGGCGTTCCATCCGGCCCGACCTTCGACCCGACCGCGCCTGGCGTGCACGCGCGATCCACCTTCGACTCGATCTTCGTGGGGCGCTCTGGGCGCGTGGTCGCCATCGCGACGGGCGACTCGGCGGCGGTCGCATGGCCACGCTTCGCGTGGTCGACCAGTGACTCCCTCGTCGCTCGTGTCGATAGTACAGGGCTCGTGCTCGCCGTCGCGCCAGGCAGCGTGTGGATCCGCGCGCAGTGGGAGAGCATGCGCGACTCGGTGCGCATCGTCACGCGACTCGGGATGGCCCGAGGCACTGACCCCGTGCTGCGAGTGGCGCTCAGTGGGTCGCGGCAATGCGCCTTGTTGGTGAGCGGCGCCGCGGCCTGCGCCGAGGTCGCGGAGGGCGATTCGATCCCGACGCTGGTCGCTGTCGACGGGACCGCCACCCTCGCATTCACGCAGCTGTCTGCGTCGGCTACGCATGTTTGCGGCGTCGTCGAGTCCGGCGCCATGTACTGCTGGGGGAGTAACTGGAGGGGCGCCTTCATGACCGGCGCGACCGATCCCTCGGGAATCACCACACCGATCCTCACGCCGGTCCGTGCCGGCGGAGATCGCCTGTTCTCGATGGTGACCGTCGGGGCGAACTTTACCTGCGCGACTGAACGGAGCACGCTCCAGACGCTGTGCGCCGGTCTGAATAGCTCCCGAGAACTGGGGCGCGTGACCAGCGGGGGGGTGGACTCTGTTCCGGCGAGCATTGCGCAGGGGTCGCTGAGCACGGTGCGCGGATCTGTGCTCACGAACACGGAGTCGGTGCGCACCTGCGTAGTCACGATCGACGATCGTGTCGTGTGCTGGGGTGGCTCGTCCACCACCCTCCCGTCGTACACGGAAGGTGGCTCAGGCATCGTCGCCGTGACACGAGGGGCCGCACACGTGTGCACGTTGTCGGCCGCCGGGCAGGTGCGCTGCACCGGTACCAACGCCGCAGGGCAGCTGGGCTCCGGCACCGTTGGGACCACCCAGGTCAGCGTGGACGTGGCGAGCACGGTCCGTTTCACGGCCATCAGTGCAGCGGCGAGCTACACCTGCGCGATCGCGGAGGGCGGTGCCCTCTACTGCTGGGGTGACTTCCCGAATCCACGACTGCGAGACAGCTTCGGCACGTGGCGGCGAGCGCCGGTCCGGTTGCTGGAGGGGGTGCGGTTCACCTCCATCAATGCGAACCCCACGGTCCTCTGCGGGGTGACGACCGAGCAGCAGTATCTCTGCCTGTGAGGGGTGCCACAGTCGGATCGGCGGTGATCCGCTGACGCCGACGCCCTCAGTCCGTCGGCGTCGGCACCGTCAGGTCCCCCGTCTCCAGTGCCCGCTGCGCCACAGCGCGCAGACGGTCGTCCTGATGATGCGCCAGCGCGACGATCTGCCGACGCGCGCGCCGGGTGGCCATGGGGATGAACACCCGTGCCGCATCGAGATCGGCCGCCGCGGCCTCGGGGCTGCCGGCCTTGGTGATCGCCCAGGTCGCGCGGGAGAGCACGGCGGTCGAGAGATAGAGGTCCATGGCCGCCTTCGCCATGCGCTCCTGCAGGAACTGTCGCTCGATGATCTCCTTGCCCTCGGCGATCAGGGCCTTCTCCACCGCGAGGCCGAGGTCCTGCACCAATTCCTCGACCAGATCGGCCTCGTCCTTGAGGGCCGCATGCACCCGCGTGAACTGCGGCCTGACCATCTGCCGCTTGGCTCGGCCCGCGAGATAGCCACTCAGGACCCCGAGTGAGGCCAACGGACGCTTGAAGGCGCGGCCCAGCTCCTTGAGCTGTTCGCCGGGCTGCTGCAGCCCGCTGAGCGCGATGAGCGCGAGCAGGATCTCGTTCGTCCCCTCGAAGATCATGTTGATGCGGCTGTCGCGGAGCGCCTGCTCGTAGGGATACTCCTTGGAGTAGCCCAGGCCACCGGCGATCTGCAGGGCCTCGCTTGAGGTCTTGAAGGCCAACTCCGACGCGAAGATCTTGCTCATCGCCGTCTCGAGCGAGAAATCGATGCCGCCGCGGTCCATCATGCCCGCGGCGAGCATCCACCCGGCGTCGCTGGCATAACACTCGACCGCGGCGAGCGCGATCTTCTTCTGGATCATCTCGAAGCTCGCGATGGGCCGCCCGAACTGCTCGCGCTGCTTCGCGTAGGCGATCGCCTCGGCCATGATGGCGCGAGTGCCGCGCGACGAGCCGGCGGCGAGACCGAGCCGCCCCGAGTTGAGCACTTCGAGCGCGATGTTGAACCCGTGGCCGACCTCGCCCAGCCGGTCCTCGACGGGCACGCGGACGTTCTCGAAGGTCACGGTGCGGGTATCGGAGGCCTTGATCCCCATCTTCTGTTCGACGGCGCCGAGCGAGACGCCGGGGGCCTTCGCGTCGACGATGAACGCGCTCACCCGTTGCTTGGTGACCCCATCGATCTCGACCGGGACCTGCGCGAAGACCGTGAACAGCGACGCGTAGCCGGCATTGGAGATCCAGATCTTCTGGCCGTTGAGCAGGTAGTGCGAGCCATCGGCACTGGGGACGGCCGTGGTACGCATGGCCTTCGCGTCGGAGCCGGAGCCGGCCTCGGTGAGACAGAAGCCCGCGACGGTCTCCCCGCTCGCACAGCCAGGAAGGTACTTGGCCTTCTGGGCCTCGGTGCCGAACAGGATGATGCCCTTGCAGCCGATGGACTGGTGCGCGCCGAAGTACACGGCCAGCGCGGCATCGATCTCGCCCACGGCGCCCATGATCCGCGAGAACATCAGCGAGCCCGCGCCCAGCCCGCCGTAGGCCTCCGGGATGTTGACGCCCATCATGCCGAGCTCGTGGAAGGCCATGCGCATCTCGTCGGCGAACTTGCCGTCGTGATCGTGGCGGGCCCGGTCGATGTGCTCGGCGGCGAAGGCCCGCAGCGAGTCGAGGACGGCCGCCAGTGTGTCGTGGTCCTCCTGGCTCAGCTCGGGGAAGGGGAAGACGAGGTCCTCGCGGATCTCTCCGAGGAAGAGGCCCTTCGTGAACGAGGGATTCTTGTGCGGGTCGGCGAGGTTGGGCGTCTTGGGCACGGCGGCATCCGAAAGGTGGGGACCCTTGATACTAACGCCCTTCATTTCGCGTGGCGCAGCGGTTACCCGTTCGGACGTGCCGACTCCCGGATTCCAGTTCACGCTCGATGCCGTCGATGCGCGCGCGCGTGCCGGACGATTCGTGACCCCGCACGGCGCCGTCGAGACGCCCGCGTTCATGCCGGTGGGGACACATGGCGTGGTGCGGGGGCTGTCGCCGGCGGAGGTGCGTGCGGCCGGCGGAACGATGGTCCTGAGCAACGCCTATCACTTGTTCCTCCGGCCGGGCGACGAGGCCGTGCGCGCGGCGGGTGGGCTGCACGGCTTCACCCGCTGGGACGGCCCGATGCTCACGGATTCGGGCGGCTTCCAGGTGTTCTCGCTGGCCAAGTACCGCGAGGTGAGCGAGGAGGGCATCACGTTCCGCAGCCACCTCGACGGTGCGCTGCACGCCTACACGCCCGAGCGCGTCATGCGGATCGAGCGGAACGTCGGAGCCGACGTGATCATGCAGTTGGACGAGCTGATCGCGGCGCCGGCGGACTACGCAGAGACCCAACGGGCGATGGCGCGCAGCCTGCGCTGGCTCGTGCGCTGTCGCGATGCGCACCGGCGCCTCGCGGCGGAGGATCCGCCGGTGCACGCGCAGGCCCTGTTCCCCATCGTGCAGGGCGGGACGCACGCGGCGCTGCGTCGCGACTCGGTGCGGGGGATCCTCGACACGGACGACTGGGACGGGGTCGCGATCGGCGGCGTGTCGGTGGGTGAGCCCAAGCCGACGCTCTACGACGTGCTGGCCACCTGCGATCCGTTGCTCCCGCGCGACCGGCCGCGCTATGTGATGGGGGTGGGCTTTCCTGATGACCTGCTCGAAGGCGTCGCGCGCGGCGTGGATCTGTTCGACTGCGTGGCGCCCACGCGGATGGGGCGCGATGGGACGGCGTTCACGCGCGACGGCACGGTGCAGATCCGCCAGAGTGCCTTTCGCGGGGATCGCGAGCCGCTGGTCGCGGGCTGCCCGTGCCCCGCGTGCACCGAGTATGATCGCGGCTACCTGCGGCACCTGTTCACGGTGCGCGAGGACTACGGGCCGCGGCTGCTGGCGCGCCACAACCTGACGCTGTTGCACACGCTGCTGGCCGAGGCCCGCGTGGCGATCGTGCACGGGGTGTTCGCGGGCTTCGCGAGCGGCTGGCTGGATCGCTGGCACCGCGGCATGGCACTCCGTAGAACTCCGTAGGGCGTTGTCCGGACAGGGAAACATCGGATAGCGCGGCGGGCCCGGGGCGCGCGAGACTTCCCCGGATGAGCAGACATCCGGTCGCCCGCACGGGCATTGTGCTGTTGAATCTCGGGGGGCCCAAGACCCTCGACGACGTCGAACCATTCCTCCTGCGGCTGTTCGCGGACCGCGAGTTGCTGCGGCTGCCCTTCCAGGACACGCTGGGCAAATTCATCGCCAAGCGCCGGGCGCCGAAGGTGCGTGGGCTCTACGACCGCATCGGCGGCGGTTCGCCGATCCTGCACTGGACCGAGACGCAGGGCCGTGGGATGATCGAGCGGCTGGACGCGATGTCGCCCGAGACCGCCCCGCACAAGTTCTACGTCGCGTTCCGCTATACCGCCCCGTTCGCGGACGACGCACTCCGCCAGATGGCGGCCGATGGGGTGGAGCGCGCCGTGGCCTTCTCGCAGTATCCGCAGTACTCGTGCACGACGACCGGGTCCAGCCTCAACGACCTGTGGCGCGGGCTCGACCGCACGGGGCTCGCCGGCCGCTTCGCGTGGTCGCTGATCGATCGCTGGCCGACGCACCCGGGCTTCGTCGAGGCGATGGCGCAGACCGTGCGCGACGGGCTGCAGCAGTACGACGCGGCGGATCGCGATCAGGTCCTGCTGCTGTTCAGTGCGCATTCGCTGCCGTTGTCGGTGATCGACAAGGGCGACGCGTATCCGCAGGAGGTCGGCGCGACGGTCGATCGGGTGCTCGAGTCGCTGGGCGTGCCGAACCCGTCCATGCTCTGCTATCAGTCCGAGGTCGGTCCCGTGCGGTGGCTGGGGCCGTCGACCGAGGATGTGATTACGCGGTTGGCCGCAGACCGACGCCACAACGTGCTGGCGATCCCCATCGCGTTCACCAGCGATCACATCGAGACGCTGTCGGAGCTGGACCTCGAATACGGGGAACTGGCGCACGAGCTCGGGCTCCGGGGCTTCTCCCGGGCGCCGGCCCTCAACGACTCGCCGCTCTTCCTCGATGCGATGGCGGACATCGTGCACGAGCATCTGTCGAGCGGCACACCGCACTCGAGCCGGTACCGCGAGCGGTGCCCGGGCTGCACCAATGCGGCCTGCCGCCAGCTGCGCGACCCCGCGGTCGCAAGCGCCTCGCGGGTCACTGCAGCGGAGGCCATGGCCGTTGCCTGAGCCCATGTCCTCTGACGCGATCGCGCCATTGGCCGTCGCGGTCCTGCGCGCGATCGACCTGCCGGCGGATGTCGCCGGACTGTTCAGCCTGACGCCTGAGGCCCTGTTCCGTGATCGAGGTGTCACCACGGACGTGCAACGGTTCGGGATGGTGACCTGCGAGCGGGTGATGCTGGTGCAGTGGGGCGATCCGATGACGGCATCGGCGGTCCTTCGCGACGCCGTGCGGGCGGCGGGGGTGCCGGTCCGTGATGCGGCGATCGTGCGTCACGTTGGCGTCGAGGCCGTGCGCCATCTGCTGCGGGTCGCCGCGGGACTGGAGTCGTCGCGCGTGGGCGAGCAGGAGATCCTGGGGCAGCTGCGCACGGCCTGGGCGAACGCGTGGGCGGCCGAACGACCGCACCCGATGTTCGATCGGGTCCTGCAGCAGGTGATCGGGGCGTCCCGCTATGTGCGGGCGGCACTCCCCCCCCCCGATGCGGTGCGCAGCTTGGGCGAGGAGGCGGTGGCGGCGGTCGACAGCGTGCTCGGATCGGTCGACTGGGCCGCTCGCCGTGCGCTGGTCATCGGCACCGGCTCTGCCGCGACCAGTGCATTGTCCGCCCTCCGACGCGTTGGCCCCGCATCGCTGTCGGTGATCGGTCGCACGCCGGCGCGCGTGCGGGCCGTGGCGCGACGCTTCGACGCGACGGCCTACTGGTGGCCGGATCTGGCGGACGTCGTCGCGGCCCACGAGGTGGTGATCTTCGCGGTGCGCAGCGCGACGCCGATCGTGGAGACTGCGCTGGCGCCCGCGTCGTCTGACGCGGTCTGGGTGGATCTGGGTATCCCGCCACTGGCATCGCCGCGTGCCGGGGTGCGCTACGTCGGGCTCTCGGCGTTGCATGCCGCGATCGACGCCGACCCCGAGCGGATGGCGCGCGGGCGGCGCGCGGTCGAGGTCGAGCTGGCGCGCGTCGTGATGGACCTGGCCCAACGGCAGGTCGCCTAGCACGGTCGGCGAGCCGGGACCATGCACGAGGGGCACGGGATCCGAAGATCCCGTGCCCCTCGTGGTCCATCGCCGAGGCGATGGGTGGCTCAGTCCACCTTCAACATCTGGGCGATCTCGTCACGCGCGTCCTGCAGATGCGTGCGCGAGACGCGGTCGGAGGTGCGGCTGATCGCCGCCGCGAGCTCGCGGTCGAGGAGGCGCATCTCGTCCTTGAGCAGGCCGCGGAAGTCGCGGGCGGTCGCGCCGCCACCGCCACCCGGGCCACCGGGCGCGGCCGCGGCGGCGGCGGGCGGCTTGATCTTGCTCGCCATCGCGTCCAGATACGCGACCTGCAGACGACGACGGTAGGCGTCGATCGGCTGGCCGGCATAGATCTCCTTCCAGAGCCCGCGACGGAGGTCGGTCAGCATCTCGCCGAGCGTGTAGACGTTCGCCTTGTTCGTGGCGAGCTGCTCCTGCTCGATCATGCGCTGCAGCTTGGCGTTCGACACCAGCGCCCCCAGCGAGCGCGCCTGCGCGCTCGTGATGCGGTTGATGTTCCCCTCCGACTCGATCTTGCCGAGCACCTCGGGCAGGATCAGGTACT
Source organism: uncultured Gemmatimonadaceae bacterium (assembly GCA_964503275.1). GTDB lineage: Bacteria > Gemmatimonadota > Gemmatimonadetes > Gemmatimonadales > Gemmatimonadaceae > DASRAP01. The sequence goes on from CAZCZO010000004.1 coordinate 180,097, forward strand.
GCGGCGTCGAGAACACCTCGGTGAGGAGGAAGGTCATGGCCGCCTTCTGCCGCGCCTTGGGCACCGTGACCCACACCGGGCCCGACTGGCCGACGACCTTCTCCTGCTTGTCGGAGCCGCCGATGATGCGCGTCACGTGGTTCGCCTCGGTGGCCCACTGGCCGATGACGCTGCCGTAGGTGGAACGCAGCAGCGAGTAGTCGGCGTACGGATCCGTGGTCGCGGCCGGCATCACGAGCTTCATGATGCGCTCGATGTTCTTGAAGCCGAGGGCCGTCGCGCGCACCGCGTCGGCGTCACCGATGGCCTCGGACTGCTCGCCCGGGTCGGCGCCACCGGCACCGGCGTCGCTGGCGAAGCGGAACCAGGGGGTCTGATCCTGCAGCCGCGCCCACTCGTCGAGCGTCTTGCGCTCGTCCTCGGGCGTGCGGGCGCCCGGGATGGGCTTGTAGCCCCACATCACCGCGTAGCGGTCATACGGACCGACCTTCGGGACGAGGTCGCCCAAGGCGATCCCATCTTCCGGCTGCGCGACGTAGTTGAAGCGGGCGTAGTCCATGATGGACGGGGAGTGGCCCATCTTGGCGACCCAGGTCTTGGAGCGCAGCGAGTCGAGCGGGTACATCGAGCTGCCCTTGAAGTTGTGCGGGAAGCCCAGCGTGTGCCCGACCTCGTGCGCGACGACGAACTGGACGAGGCGCCCCATCAGGTCCTGCGGGAAGGGGAACTTCTGTGCGCGCGGGTCGAGGTGGCCGACCTGCGTGAAGTACCAGTTACGCTGCAGGTCCATGATGTTGTGGTACATCTGGACGTCGGCGTCGATGATCTCGC
>CAZCZO010000005.1:0-165482 GCA_964503275.1 uncultured Gemmatimonadaceae bacterium
CTCCGCTGCGGCGGCCTCAGCCGCCTCACGCTCCGCCCGGGCCAGCGCCTCGGCGTCGGCTCGGGCGGCGGCCGCCGCCGCGGCCACGCCCGCGGCGTCGGCGGCCACGGCGGCAGCGCGGGCTTCTGCTTCGGCCTCGGCGGCCACCTGCGCCGCCAACACCGCCTCCTGCGCTTCGGCTTCGGCGGCCTCGGCCGCGTGCTGCGCCTCGACATCCGCGCGGCGACGACGGCGCACGGACGGACGATCGTCAGCCGTCGGCTCGGGGTCGGCGGCGGAGGGGACCTCCTCGGTCTTCGCGGCGGCCGCGCGGCGACGCCGGACCGCGGGCGCGTCCGCGGGCTTCTCCGCGCGGGCGCGCTTCTCGCGCTCCCAGCGGGCGCGCACCCGCGCGACCTGGTCGTCCGTCAACATGCTCATATGGCTCCGCACCGTGACGTCGATCGCACGCAAGAGCGTGATCACGTCCTCGTTGGGAATCCCGAATTCGACCGCAAGGTCGTGCACCCGAAGCTTACTCACCGCTGTCCTCCTGGACCGCCTGCACCGCGGCGACACCCGCCGCGCGTATTCCACTCGCCAACGCCCGATCGACCACGCCCACCGCCACCGTCGCTCCGCGCCCCAACGCTGCGCCAAGCACCTCAGCGGACGGCCCCTGCACCACCGTCACCTTCCGCGCCGCCAGCAGCGGCAAGAGCTTCTCCCGACTGTTCCGGGCCGCGTCCGCCGCCACGATCACCACACCCAACGTGTCCCCCTTGGCTGCCGCCCGCACCTGGTCCACCCCGATGACCACGCCACGCGCGCGCATCCCCAACCCGACGAGCGCCAAGAGCCGACGCTCGGCGGCGGCGTCAGACAGGCGCCGCTCCCGCATCGCCGTCCTCGTCCGAGTCCTCCTCGGTCGTGAGCTCCGCGATGAAGGCCATCAAGCGATCCGCCTCCTCCGGGGCGATGCCCGGCAAGCGCAGGAAATCGTCGCGCTCGAGATCGATGATGTCGTTCAACATCTTGTAGCCCGCATCCTCCAACACTGCGATGGTCGCCGCCGGCAACCCTTCGATGTCCGCCAGGCGCACGTCGAAGGTATCGGCCTCATCGGGCAGCGGGGCGAACAGCTGGCCATCGCCCCCACGCTCCAGCCACTCCCGGCTGGAGTAGAGGTCGATCTTCCACCCGGTGAGTTCGGAGGCGAGCCGGACGTTCTGCCCGTTGCGCCCGATCGCCAGTGACAACTGGTCCTCGTCCACCACCGCCTGGATGGTCCGCGCCGCCGCATCGCTGAAGACGCGCGCGACCTTGGCGGGCGACAGGGCCAGCTTGGCGAAGCGCTCCGGGTCCGGCGACCACGGCACGATATCGATCCGTTCCCCGCCCAATTCGTTCACGACCGCCTGCACCCGCGCGCCCTTGAGCCCCACGCAGGCGCCGACGGGATCGATCTTCTCGTCACGCGAGAACACCGCGATCTTCGTCCGGCTGCCGACCTCGCGGGCCGCGGCCCGGATCTCGACGATCCCCTGCTGGATCTCGGGCACCTCAAGGCGGAAGAGCGCCTGCACGAAGAGCGGATCGGCCCGCGACAGCAGCAGGCGCGGCCCCTTGGGCGTCTCCTCGACCTTCTTGAGGACCGCGCGGATGGTCTCGCCTTGATGGAAGTGCTCGCGGTGGTTCTGCTCACGATACGGGATCACCGCCTCGGCTTCGCGGAACTTGTTCAGCATCACCACGAGCTTGCCGCGCTCGATCTGCTGGATCTCGCCCGACAGCAGTTCCCCGACCTTGGTCGCGAACTCGTCGCGGATCTTGGCGCGCTCGCCCTCGCGGACACGCTGCACGATGCGCTGCTTCGCGGCCTGCACGGCGGCACGCCCGAACTCGGCGAACTCGACGGGGATCTCCATCACATCGCCCGGCTCGAAGGCCGGGTCCTCGTAGCGGGCTTCCTCGAGCAGGATCTCGCGCGCCGGGTCCTCGACCGTCTCGACGACGGTCTTGAGCAACACGATGCGGATCTCGCCGCGGGCCTCATCGATATCGATCTCGGCCTGCACGGTGGGACCATGCTTCTTCGCCAACGCCGCGAGGATGCCGTCCTGGAGCAGGTCCTGGAGCTCGAACTTCCCCAGTTGCTTGCTCGTGGACAACTCCCGCAACGCGTTCAGGATCTCGGCGGAACCCGTCATACGACCTACCCTCTATTTCCAGTGGACAACGAGGCGCGCTTCCGCGACCTCGCTCAGGGGGACGCGCTGTTCGGCGCCTCCTGCATTCCGTACGGTGAGCACTTCTGCACCATCGTCGCCGTCGACCGCCACGATGGTGACCTCCACGCGTCCGCCCAGGGACGCCGCTTTGACCAACGCATTGCGACCGACGAAGCGCCGCCAGTCCGTGGCCCGCTTCAACGGCCGTTCCATGCCCGGCGACGACACCTCCAACACATAGCGGCTCTCGCCAAGCCCTCCATCGGCCTCCAACCGCGCCTCGAGCGCCCGTGACGCGCGCGCGCAGTCGTCCACCGTGACCTTCGTTCCATCGCGCCGATCGATCCGCACCTCGAAGGTCGGACGCGATCGACTCCCGGCACGCCGGAAATCCACCAAGTCGTACTCGAGCGACGCAAGCTCTTCACTGACAATGAGTTCCAGCGCGTCGCTCATCCTGCTTCCGAAGAAATGTCCAGAGATAAAAAAATGTGGGGCTTCCCCCACATCACGGCCCTCCCACGGCCACCCTCTACAATAACGGTCTGGTGGCGCCCCGGCAAGCCACGACCGTGATGCCGCGGGGCCTGTCCCTACGCCTCGGGCGCGACGATCACCGCGACCTGGCGGCCCGAGTCGCCCCGACGGTGCGAGAAGAATCGATCGTTGTCCTCCACGGTACAGTGCGGGCTCATGCTGAGATGGCGGACGCCGAGGCGCTTCGCCTGCTCCGCGACCAATGCCCGCAGATCGACGCAGCGCGGGCGGGTGGTCTCCCAACCCGTCAGCGCGGTGAACACGTCGGGGCCCACCTCGTACGACCGACCAGAGATGGCCGGCCCACAGTGGACCCACAACTCGCTGGCCGCACAGCCGTGGGCCTCGAGTTGGCGGACCGCCTCGGCGAGGATGCCGGCGGCGACGCCACGCCACCCCGCGTGCAGCGCGCCCACCACGCCCGCAGGATGCGCCACGAAGATGGGGATGCAATCGGCCACCGTCACCGCCAGCGCGGTCCCCCGCGTCGCCGTCAGATGACCGTCGAGACCCTCGAGGCGCTGCCAGCCCGATGTTGCGTGGTCGTGCCACTGGACGCGTGCACTGTGGATCTGGCGCGCCGACACCAGCCGGGGGACCTCCGGCCCGAGGGCGGCGTGCAGGGCTTCCCAGGTGGTCCGCTGGGCCCCATCGGGCCCGTCGTCGGCGATCCGGAAATCGGCCGTGTGCCGCGTGGTGGTGAACGCGCGCACTCCGAGCGCTTCGAACGCCGAGACGGGGTCGACGGTGGCGAGGTCGATCACCCGCGCATCTCGACCACGACGCGCTCGATCGACGCGCCCAACGCATTCAAGCGCTCGTCGATCCGCTCGTAGCCCCGCTCGATCTGTCCTGCGTTGCTGATGATGCTCTGGCCGTCCGCGGCCAGCGCGGCCAGGAGCATCGCCATCCCGGCACGGATATCGGGCGACTCCACGGCGGAGCCGCGCAGCCTCACGGGGCCGCCCACGAGGGCGCGGTGTGGATCGCAAAGTACGATGCGCGCGCCCATACCGACCAACTTGTCGGTGAAGAACATCCGCGACTCGAACATCTTCTCGTGGAAGAGGATCAGGCCGTCGCACTGCGTGGCCACCACGATCGCGATGGACATCAGGTCCGCGGGGAACGCGGGCCAGGGCTGATCCTCGAGTTTGGGCACATGGCCGCCGATGTCGTTGCGGATGCGCAGCGCTTGATCGCCCGGCACGACGAGATCGCGCCCCTCGATGACACAGGACACGCCGAGTCGCTCGAATCCCATCAGCACCATCCGCAGGTGCTCCACCCCCGCGTCCACGATGCGCAGTGGGGACCGCGTGACGGCCGCAAGCCCGATGAAGGACCCCACCTCGATGTGATCGGGACCGATGGCGAAGGTCGCGCCCCCCAGGGGCGCTCCACCGTGGATCGTGTACTGATTGCTGCCGATGCCGTCGATCCGCGCCCCGAGCGCGACCAGGAAGTTCGCCAGATCCTGCACGTGCGGCTCCGACGCGGCGTTGCGCAGGATCGTGGTCCCCTTCGCGGCGACCGCCGCCATCAGCGCGTTCTCGGTCCCCGTGACGGAGGGCTCATCGAGGAACACGTCGGCCCCCCGCAGCGCGGCCGCGCGGAACTGCAGCCGATCGCCGACCGCGTGCTCGGCTCCCATCTGCTCGAGCGCGAGGAAGTGCGTGTCGAGGCGGCGGCGTCCGATCACGTCGCCCCCGGGCGGCGCCAGCGTGACCTCGCCACAACGGGCCAGCAACGGCGCCGCGAGGAGGATCGAGGCCCGGATGCGCGCGCAGAGCGCGGCGTCCAAGGCCGAGGCGCGCACCTCGGCGGCGTGGATGTGCAGGGTGTTGGGCCCGCCCCACTCCACGCTGGCGCCGACGGTGCGGAGCAGCTCGACCAGCGTCTCGATGTCGCGGATGCGCGGGACGTTCGTCAGGGTGACCGGCTGATCGGTCAGCAGTGCGGCACAGCAGATCGGCAGCGCCGCATTCTTGTTGCCGGCGGGTCGGATACTCCCGCGCAGCGGGCGACCACCATCGACGATATACTGGATGTTCTGCATTCGCAGGGAGCGGGGAGGGTTCGCTCAACGATAATCGTGGACCGTGCCTTGTGCGCGGCCCGATCGCGGGGCAGTTTCCGACCATGACGACGAGCCTGCCCTCCGTGCAATCTCCGGCCCTGGTCGACACGGTGGTCATGCGAGTCGTGCCGCCGGACCCCTCGTGGTTCGCCCAGACGGTGAGCGTGGCCGGTGGCCTCCTGACCATCGCTGCCTGCGCGGTGCTGGTCGGCGTGATCCTCCTGGCGCTGCGCCAGCGGCGGGTCGCGGCGGAGCAGAAGGGCACCCTGGTGGCGCTGGGCCGCGACCTCGCGGAACTGCTGTCCGCGGCGAACCGCATCTCGCAGGAGCTCGCGGCGATCTCGGCCACGGTCCGCGCCGACGTCGCGGTCCTCCACGACACCGTGGATTACACCAACCGTCGGGCGCGCCGTGCGGTGGCCGCGCTAGCGGACCGGGTGGACGTGTTCACCGAGACGGTGGCGGTCGTGCAAGACGAGGCCCAGGACGTGATCGTGAACGGCCTGGCGGCCGTGCGCGGGGTGCGCGCGGGGGTGCGGGCGGTGATGCGCGGGGATGCCAGCGATGCGACGGTGCCGGCGCCACGCGTCGCCAGACCACGGCCCAGTGTCGAGCGGCCGGCGGAGACCGAGACCGTGCGCGGCCCCCATCTGCGCCGCCATCGGCGTCGGGGCGCGGACTGACCCGGTGCGGGTCTCCGCGTGGTCGAGCGCGGCGGCGCTCTCCCTGCTGTGGATCGCGCTGACCCCCGAGACGGCATGGGCCTGGACGCCCGGCACCCACATCTTCCTGGGGGAGGCGGTCCTACGGCATCTCCAGCTGCTCCCCGCCGGCGTGGCCGCCCTGTTGCAGCAGTACCCCTACGATTTCCTGTACGGGTCGATCGCGGCGGATACGAGCATGGCCAAGAAGTACGCCGAAGCGGGGCGCCATTGCCACGCGTGGCATATCGGACTCGAGATCCGCGACCGGGCCCGGAGCGATTCCCTGCGCGCGTTCGGCCTCGGCTACCTCGCGCACCTCGCTGCGGATGTCGTCGCGCACAATCACTTCGTGCCGCGGCAGCTGGCCGGCACCGCCTCGTCGGCGGCCATCGGGCACTCGTATTGGGAGAGCCGGTTCGAGACGCTGTTGCCGGCCGGCGTCGCGCACCGGGCACACGAACTCATCCTGCTCGATCACGACCGGGCGGACGAGCATCTGGACCGGATCCTGAGTCCCACGCTCTTCAGCACGGGCACCAACCGGCGACTGTTCCGTGGGATGGTCCGCGCGGCGGACAACGACCATTGGCAGCGCGTGTTCACGCTGTTGCTCGAGCGTAGCCGCTGGGATCTCGAGGTCGGGGCCGTCGAGGCGCATCTGGTCCGCAGCTTCGACTACATCGTGGATTTCCTCCGGCGCGACGAGGGGTCCGAGCCCTTCGCGCTGGACCCCGCGGGTGAGGTGGCACTCCGCGAGGCCAAGCGCGTCCGGCGCAGTGCGCTGCGGGACGGCGGCGTGACGGCGGCCACCGTGGCCGCCGAGCACGCGTTCGGACTCCCGTCGACGACGCTCACGTACGCCCGCGATCTGGCGGAGCCGCTCTACGCCCCGCCGCGCGCCGCCAAGAGCTGATTGACGCGCTTGGGGTCGGCGCGACCGCCCGATCGCTTCATGACGAGACCGACCAGCACCCCCTGCAGTTTGCGCTCCCCCGCGAGGAACCGGGCCGCCTCGTCCGGATTCGCGGCGAGGACCTCGTCGACCCACGCGGCCAGCTGGTCCGTATCGTCCACTTGCAACAGATCCAAACGCGCCGCCACGTCGGCGGGCGACTCGGCCCCCGTGAGCAACTCCGCGAAGACCTTCTTGGCCGCCGACGTGGAGAGCGACCCGGCGCGGATGAGCGTGATCAGCGCGGCGACGCGCGGCGCGTCGACTGGCGGTCGCAGGCCGATGGCCCGCGGATCGGTGCCCATCGCATTCGCGGCCGCCAGCACTTCACCCATCACCCAATTCGCCGCCGCCTTGCCATCGCCACACCCGACCGCCACCGCCTCGAAATAGTCCGCGAGCCCACGCGTCGCGGTGAGGACCTCGGCGTCGCTGCTGCTGAGGCCGAACGCCGCGCGGAATCGAGCGCGCCGCGCTGCCGGCAGCTCCGGCAGCGCGGCGCGGTGCCCGTCGATCTCGTCGATCGAGAGGACCAGCGGTGGCAGGTCCGGCTCGGGGAAGTACCGGTAGTCATGGCTGCCTTCCTTGCTCCGGGCGGGGCGCGTGACGCCACGATCGGCATCCCACAGCAGGGTCATCTGCTCGATGCGTCCGCCCGATTCCAGCACCGCGACGTGCCGCGCATACTCGACCTCGAGCGCCCGCTCGACCGCCGAGAACGAATTGAGGTTCTTGAGTTCCGTCTTGGTGCCCAACGGCTGGCCCACACGGCGCGCACTGACGTTCGCATCGACGCGCAGGGACCCTTCTTCCATCGACACGTCGCTGATCTCGGCGTACTCGAGGATCTGCTTGAGGTGTCGCAGATACGCACCGGCCTCGGCCGCCGAGCGGATGTCCGGTTCGCTGACGATCTCGACGAGCGGGACCCCGGCCCGGTTCAGGTCGATCGCCGTCTGACCGGCGAAGCGGTCATGGATGGACTTCCCCGCGTCCTCCTCCATGTGCACGCGGGTGATGCCCACGGTCGTGCTCTGCTCGCCAACCGTGCAGGTCAGCGCCCCGCCGGTCGCCAAGGGGCGATCGAACTGTGAGATCTGATAGCCTTTGGGCAGATCGGGATAGAAGTAGTTCTTGCGGGCGAAGACCGAGCGCGGATGCACCGTGCACCCGAGGGCCAGCGCGGCCCGCGTCGCGAGGGCGACGGCCTGCGCGTTGAGCACGGGCAGCGCCCCGGGGAGTGCGAGACACACCGGGCAGGTGTTGGTGTTCGGGGGATCACCGAACGAGGTCGCACAGCGGCAGAAGGCCTTCGTCGCAGTCTTCAGCTGGACGTGCACCTCCAAGCCGACGACCATCTCCCACGGCGCCGTCATGTGTCAGCTCCGGCGAGGCCCGCCTGTTCGAGCGCATAGGCCACGCGGAACATCGTGGCTTCGTCGAAATGCCGCGCGAGCAGCTGGCCACCCACCGGCAGCCCCGCAACGCGTCCGATCGGCACGGACATCCCCGGGATGCCCGCAAGGTTGGCCGTGACGGTATAGATGTCGGAGAGATACATCTCGTAAGGATCGGTGATCGCGCCGAGCGCGAAGGCTGGGCCGGGCGTCGTGGGGGTGAACAACACATCGACGCCGTCCGAGAAGGTGGCGGTGAAGTCCTGCGTGATCCGCTGCCGGACGGCCTGCGCCTTCTTGTAGTACGCGTCGTAGTAGCCGTGCGAGAGCACGTAGGTCCCGAGCAGGATGCGGCGCGTGACCTCGTCGCCGAAGCCGCGCTGCCGGGTCTGCTCGTACATCGCCCGCAGGCCGTCCGCCTCGGCACGTGGCCCGTAGCGTACGCCATCGAAGCGTGCGAGGTTCGACGAGCACTCGGCGGGGGCGATGATGTAGTACACCGGGATCGCGTACTCCGTGTGCGGCAGCGAGACCTCGCGCACGGTCGCACCCGCCGCCCGCAGGACGTCGAGCGCGCGATCGGTCCGCGCGCGCAGCGCGGGATCGAGCGACTCAGGGAAGTACTCCCGTGGCACTCCGACGACCAACCCGTCCAACCGCTCGGTCGCCGCGCCCACGTACTCGCCCACCGGGACCGCGGCGGAGGTCGCATCGTTGGGATCGCGCCCGGCGATGGCCTGCAGCCCGCGTGCGGCGTCGCGCACCGTCGCGCCGAACACGCCGATGTTGTCCAGCGACGAGGCGAAGGCCACGAGGCCGAAGCGCGACACGCGCCCGTAGGTCGGCTTCACCCCGACGATGCCACAGAACGACGCCGGCTGTCGCACCGAGCCGCCGGTCTCGGAGCCGAGCGCGATGGGCGCGATCCCGGCCGCGACCGCCGCGGCGGACCCGCCGCTCGAGCCGCCCGGGACGCGCGTCGGATCGAGCGGATTGCGCGTCGGGCCATACGCCGAATGCTCGGTCGATGATCCCATCGCGAACTCATCCATGTTCGCCACGCCGACCACGACGCCCCCCGCGGCGCGCAGCCGCTCCACGGCCGTGGCGGCGAAGGGACTCCGATACCCGGCGAGGATGCGGGATCCGCAGGTGGTGGGCAGCAGTGCCGAGGCGATGTTGTCCTTCAGCACGACGGGCGTGGCGGCGAGGAGCCCGCCCGCGGGCGCGGCCGCGGCCGCCTCACGCAGGGCCGACTCCGTGGTGTCGCGGTCGTGGAGCAGGATGTTGAGGCCGTCGTGCCACGCCCGGCCGGCGTCGGCCCGATCGAGCGCATCGGAGAGTGTCGTCACGCGCCACCCTCCGTCGCCGCATCGCTCGCGTCCTCGTGGGTCGCCAGCCGCGGGACGACGAAGAAGCCCTCGCGCCACGCAGGCGCGAAGTGCGACGGCGGCTGCGACAGCGCGACGGCCGGCCCCCGATCGGCCGCGAGCGGCATGCCGGCCATCGTGTCGGCGGCATCGGCGTCGACGCCAGGGACCTGCTGCAGCACGTCCATGTGCGAGAGAATCGCATTCAGCTGCTGCACGAGCGCATCCGCCCGGTCGTCCGCCACGGTCAGCCGGGCGAGCGATGCGATGCGGTGTACGTCGGCGATCGAGACACTCATTCGTCCCACCCTCGTTCGAGTTGTGCTTGTGCGAGCATCAGGGTCTTCCGCCCGACCTCGTCGTCGTCGAAATCGATGCGCGCCTTGGCCTGTGCGCCCTGCCCGCTGAGTTCGGCGATGGTCCCGGTGCCGAAGCGTGGATGCTTGACGCGCTCACCCACGACAAAGCGCGGGGCGACGTCGGACTGCTCCTCGGCGGCCGGTGCGCGGCGCAGTGTGGCGGCCGAGGTCCCCCACTCCACGGGGGTCCCGCGGCGGCGTCCCGCCGCGCCGCTCGCGAACGCGTCGTCATCGTCGTCGTCCCACGCGCGCGCCGGCGCGGTCGTCACGCGGGCACGCATCGTGCGCGTCGATGTCACGAGCCCCGGCGGCAGATCACGGACGAAGCGCGACGGGATCGCCGGCAGGGACTCGCCGTTGCGCCAGCGCCGTTGCGCCCGCGTCAGGTAGAGCACATCCTCCGCGCGGGTGATCCCGACGTAGAACAGTCGACGCTCCTCCTCGAGGGCCTCGGCAGCATCCGCCGCCCGGACCAGCGGGAAGAGGCCGTCCTCCAATCCGGTGAGCATCACGACCGGGAACTCGAGCCCCTTGGCGTTGTGCAGGGTCATGAGCGTGACCGCCCCCTCGGTGGGATCCGATTCATCGGCCGAGGTCACGAGGGCGACGCGCTGCAGGAACAGGTCGAGGGGCCCCAAGCCGGCCTCGCCCTCGGCGTCGTCGCGCATGGTGCTGGCACCGTCGGCCAGCGCGGCGATGTTCGACAGCCGATCGTCGGCGTCCGGTCCCTCGCCGCGGAGCCACAGGTCGTACCCGGTGCGCGCGACGACCTCGCGCACCAGCTCGTCCACCGCGGCGTCCACCGCCACGGCCCGCAGCCCATCGACCAACGCGACGAAGTCCTCCAGCAGCGTGCGCGTGTTGCCGCGCACCGGAAGGGCGGCGCCATCGCGCGCGGCGGCGAGCATCGACACGCCGGCCTCGCGCGCGACCGACGCGAGCAGGTCGAGCGATGCCTCGCCGATGCCACGGCGCGGCGCGGCGATCGCCCGCCGCAACGCTTCGTCGTCGGCGGGATTCGCGATGAGGCGCAGCCACGCGATGATGTCCTTGATCTCGCGCCGCTCGTAGAAGCGCACCTGCCCCACGAGCCGATACGGGATGCGACGGGTGCGCAGCGCCTCTTCGAGCGGACGGCTCTGTGCGTTGGTGCGATACAGCACCGCCATGTCGCCGAAGGTCCGGCCGACATCGCGCGCCCGGCGAGCCACCAACTCCTCGACGACGAAATCGGCCTCATCGCGATCGTCGGCCGCGGTCACGAGGGTGACGGGGACGCCCGCAGGGCGGGTGGCCCGCAGGACCTTGCCGCGCCGGTCGGCGTTCTCGGCGATGACGGCATTGGCGAGCGCGAGGATCTCGGGCCGCGACCGATAGTTCTCCTCGAGACGCACCACGCGCGCCGTCGGGAAATCGCGCTCGAAGTCGAGGATGTTGCGGATGTCCGCCCCCCGCCAGCCATAGATGGACTGGTCGTCGTCGCCCACGACGAAGACGTTCCCGTGGCGCCCGATGGCGCGGACGAACTCGTACTGCGCCCGGTTGGTGTCCTGGTACTCATCCACCAGGATGTAGCGGAAGCGGCGCGACCACTGCTCGGCCACCTCCGGATGTTCGCGCACCACGCGCACCGGCAGCGTGAGCAGGTCGTCGAAGGAGGCTGCGTTCGCGCGGACCAGATCGTCCTCGAGACGCGCGAAGGTGGAGGCCACCACCTGACTCATGGCATCGCGCGCCGTCTGCGCGTACTCGGCGGGCGACACGAGCGCGTTCTTGGCCGACGAGATCGCGGCGGCGACTGCGCGCGGCGCGACCGTCTTGGTGGAGTGCCCGAGCGCGGTCATGACCCGTTTGATCAGCGCCTCGAGGTCGTCGCTGTCGTAGATCGTGAAGGCGGGGGTGCGGCCCACCCGGTCGGCGACCTGCCGCACGAGGCGTGCCCCGACGGAATGGAACGTGCCGACCCACATGCCCGCCGGATCGCGCCCCAACGCAGTGGCCACCCGCTGGCGCATCTCGGCCGCGGCCTTGTTCGTGAACGTGACCGCCAAGATGCGCTCGGGCGGGACCCCGACCTCGCGCACCAGCCGCGTGATCCGTGCCGTCAGCACGCGTGTCTTGCCGGAGCCCGCTCCCGCGAGCACGAGCATCGGGCCATCGTCGTGCGCGGCCGCTTGGGCCTGCGCCGGATTCAATGGGAGGACGGGGGACATCGGCGCGGGCAAGCTCACCCCGGCAAACTAACCTCGAACACGGCGCCTTTCGACGAGGGCAGCAGACGCAAGGTGCCGCCGTGATTCTCTTCGACGATGCGCTTCGTCAGCGACAGGCCGATCCCCCATCCACGCTCTTTGGTCGAGAAGCCCGCCTCGAAGATGCGTCGGCGATGGGCGCGGGGCACACCCGGCCCGTCATCCGCAACGCGGAGCACGGCCCGCCCGCCGGGCACCAAGGCGGTCGTGACGGTGATGGTGCCGCCGGTGCGGGCCAGGGCGTCCACGGCATTCTTGATCAGGGACTCGAGCACCCACTCGAGGAGCACACGATCCCCCTGGATCGGCACCCCCGCCTCAGGTGCATCGACCACGAGGTGGACCGGCGTGGCGAGCGAGGGCACGCGCGGGCGGAAGTACGCCACGACGCGTTCGGCGAGCACCGCGAGATCCAGCGCATCGCGTTTCGGCGGCCGGCCGATGCGTTCGAACCGATGCGCCACCCGCTCGAGCCGCTCGAGGTCCGCGTCCATCTGCGTGAGGGCGCCGTCGAGCAAGGGATCGCCGGCGCGGTCCCGCAGCACCTCCATCCAGCCATGCAGACTCGATAACGGCGTCCCGAGCTGGTGGGCCGACTCGCGGGCCATCCCGGCCCAGACCCGCTCCCGCTCCGCCCGTCCGTGGGTCATGAGGATGACGACCCCGGCGACCAACAGGAAGGCGATCGAGGCGGCCTGCAGGAGCGGGATCACGCGCAGGCCACGCACCAACTGCGTGGACCCGAAGTGGACGGTGCCCACCAGGGGGTCGCGAAGCGGAGGGTTCTGACGGTCCAGCTCGGCGATGACCTCGAGCACCCGCGGGTCGTTGAGGCGCAGATCCTCGTCGATGTTCGCCATCGCCGTCGGGGTGCCAGCGGTGTCGGTGATCACGAGCGGCACCCCCGCCTCGCGGATCATCTTGGCCAGATCCGAGAGCGCAACGATCCCCGTCTCGTCGCGGAGATCGTTGAGCCCGTAGAAGACCCGCGCGTACATGCGCGAGGCCCGCTCGGCCTCGACGCGCAGCTCGCGGACCACGCGCTGGGTGTACAGCACGTACGACCCCAGCAGCACGGAGACGGCGACCGCGACGAAGAGGCCGAGCGCGGTGCGCCGTGGCATCACCTAGCCGATCCGGTCCGCCCCGAAGGCCGCATGCAGGACCTCCGGCAGGAGCACCGAGCCATCGGGCTGGAGCCCATGCTCGAGGAGTGCCGCGATGACCCGGGGGAAGGCCAATCCGGAGCCGTTCAACGTGTGCACGAAGCGCGGCTTCTCACCGCGGCCAGGCCGGTAGCGCAGGTCGAGCCGTCGCGCCTGGAAGTCGCCGAAGTTGGAGCACGACGAGACCTCCAACCAGGCGCCCACCCCCGGCGCCCACACCTCGAGGTCGTAGGTCTTCGCCGACGCGAACCCGGTGTCGCCGCTGGCGAGCAGGACCACGCGATACGCGAGACCGAGTCGCTGCAGGATGGTCTCGGCATGCCCGGTGAGGAGCTCGAGCTCGGCCTCGGAGTCCTCGGGACGCACGTAGCGCACGAGCTCCACCTTGTCGAACTGGTGCATCCGCAGGATGCCCCGCGTGTCCTTCCCGGCGCTCCCGGCCTCCCGACGGAAGCATGGGCTGTAGGCGGCGAACGTGCGCGGGAGCTCCTCCAGCTCGAGGATCTCGCCACGGTACAGGTTGGTGACGGGGACCTCCGCGGTGGGGATGAGGAAGCCCTCGCCGTCGCCGACCGCGTACATATCGTCCTCGAACTTCGGCAACTGAGCCGTGCCGGTCATCGACTCGCGCGAGACCACCACGGGCACCCACACCTCCTCGTACCCGTGTTCGCGGGTCTGGATGTCCAGCATGGTCTGCAGGAGCGCCCGCACCAGGCGCGCGCCGGCCCCGCGGTACACCACGAAGCCCGACCCGCTCAGCTTGGCGCCACGCACAAAGTCGATGAGGCCCAGCCGCTCGGCGGTCTCCCAGTGCGGCGCGACCCCATGGCTGCTGCGTGGCGCGCCCCAGGAGCGCACGACCCGATTGTGCGCGTCCCCGCCTTCGGGGACGTCGGGCCGCGTGATGTTCGGGATCTCCATCAGCAGCGAGTCGAGCCGCTGCTGCGTCGAGGCAAGTTGCGCATCGAGCCCGGCGATCTCGTCGCCCAAGGCGCGCGACTCGTCCATCAGCGCGTCGGCGTTCTCCCCGCGCCGCTTGCGTCGGCCGACCTCCTGGCTGACGACGTTGCGCTTGGCCTTCAGCTCCTCGACGGCCTGCACGTAGCGGCGCCGCGCCTGCTCGAGCGTTTCGGTCTCGGCGAGGATGGTCTCGAGGACCGCCAGCTTGCCGCGGCGGCGCATCCCTTCACGGAGCTCGTCCAGCCGCTCCCGGATCATTCGGTGATCGTGCATCAGTCGGTCGGGCGCCCCGGCACGAGCGACCGGTAGCCACAGTTTGGGTTGAAGAGGACGGTCACGAACAGTCGGCGCGTCGCTGGGGCGATGGAGTCGACCCGGAGTTTCGCGAACTGATAGGGGTCGAAATCGAAGAGGCACTGCCCCGGCTGCAGGCGCACCCCGATGACCTCGCCCGCCGCCAGCGTGTACGCCGAGTCGGTGGACCAGCCGCGCGTGGCGCGCGGCGCGATGGTCGCCGCCTCCCATGAGGTCCCGAGGCGTTGCAGCGCGACGGGCCGACTCGCGGTGCCTGAATTGCCGACCAGCGCGGGCGGGAGGACGACGGGCCGTCCCTGCGCGTCGATGTCGAAGGCGACGTCGAAGGCGAATCCCTGGTCCAACCGGACCGCGCGCGCGTCCACGATCGAAAGCGCCGCGGGCTCGCTGATCGGCGTCCCGTTGATCGCCCCGAGCTGGAACAGGAAGGTCTCGGTATCGAACTGCGCGGGAAAGCGGCCGTCGGTCCCGCAGGCCCCCAGGACGACCGCGAGTGCGAGGACCAGCGCGGCGGGACCGCGCGGCGGCGAGGGGCGGAGCCACACGATGAAGGAGCGCATATCCGAGGAAAGATACCCGACCGCGTGCGCAGCGCACAGCGGTCACATTGCCTCGGCCCGTCGCGTTCCGTACACTTCGGCACACCCCCCTCACCGACGGTCACCGCGATGCAGACGATTCGAGAATTGGTCACGACGATCAGCACCTGGGAGGGGGTGGATGCCGCCGTCCTCCTCGGTCGGGACGGGCTGGTGATCGACGCCGGCGGCGGACCGGATGTGGACACCGAGCGGCTGGCCGCCCACGTGCCGTCGCTGCTCGCCGCGGCGGAGGAGTTCGCGACCGCCGCCCAGCGCGGTGCACTGGCGACCTCGGTGCTCGAGTATGCGAGTGGGATCGTCCTCGTCTCGGTGCTGTCGGACGACGCCTTGCTGTTGGTCCTGCTCCGGCCGACCGCGAACGTCGGCTCGCTCCTCTTCGCGCTCCGACGCGACCGATCGGTGCATGCGGGACTCGTCTGACGATGACCGCGCTGCGTGACGTGCTCGTGGCCGACGATGAACCCCATATCGGGCGCATCGTGAAGACGAAGCTGGAACAGGGCCCGTTCCGCGTGACCCTCGTGGAGGATGGGGCCGCCGCGCTGGCGGCGATGGAGGGCGATGCGCGCTTCGCGGTGATCGTGCTCGACCTCATGATGCCGGTCCTCGACGGGCTGACGGTCCTCGAGCGGGTCCGTGCCACGGCCCATGGTGCGACGCTGCCCTGCGTCATCCTCACGGCGGCGGGCCAGCACGAGCAGCGCGCCCGCGCGATGGCACTGGGCGCGACGGAGTTCATGACCAAGCCGTTCAGCCCGCGGCGTCTGTACGCACGGATCGCGGAGCTGGCCGGGGTCCCGCCGGCGCCCGAGCCCGCGTGAGCATGCCGACGCCATCCGTGTGGGGCGTCATCCTCGCGGGGGGCGGCGGCACCCGCTTCTGGCCGCTGTCCACGCCGTCCACGCCGAAGCAGTTCCTGCCCTTGGCGACCGGGCAGCCCCTGCTGCGCGATGCCGTGGAGCGCCTGTTGCCGATCATCCCGATCGAGCGACTGCTCATCCTCACGAGCGCGGCCCTGCGCGAGCGCGTCCAGGCCCTTCTTCCGGAGCTGCCGGCAGCGAACGTGCTGACGGAGCCCCAACCCGCCGGTACGGCGGCCGCGCTGACGTTCGCCGCGCGCGAGATCGCGGCCCGCGATGCCGAGGCCACCATGGTCAGCGTGCATGCCGACTGGGCCGTGCGCGACCCCGCCCGCTTCCGGGCGTCGGTACTCGCCGCGGTGGCCGCCGCGCGGGCGACGGGTGCGTTGGCCACGGTCGGGATCGTCGCCGCGCGGCCCGACCCCGGATTGGGCTACATCGTGCCGGGCGCGACGGAGCACGCGCCGGCGCGGCGGGTGCTGCGCTTCGAGGAGAAGCCCGAGCGCGAGCGCGCGGCGGCCCTCATCGCCCAAGGCGCGCTGTGGAACTCGGGGATCTTCGTGTGGGACGTGCGGCGCTTCCTCGACCTCGTGGCGCGCATCACGCCAGAACTGGCCACGGCCCTGACCACGGCCGTGGGCGACGCACCCGCGTTCTTCGCTGCGGTGCAGACGCCGATCTCCATCGATGTCGGGGTCATGGAGCGCGCGCCGCATGTGGTCGTCGTCCCCGGAGACTTCGGCTGGGATGACGTGGGCACGTGGGCCTCCCTGCGCCGGGTCCGCCCCCTCGACGCCGCGGGCAACGCGCTCCACGGCGATGTCTCGGCGATCGCCTCCGCCGGCAACGTGGTGCATGCGGCCTACGGCAGCGTCGTGCTCTACGGCGTCGACGATCTGGTCGTCGTGCAGACCGACGGCGTGACGCTGGTGACCACCGCCGAGCGATCGCTCGAGCTCAAGACCATGCTGTCCAGCCTGCGCCCTGCCCTGCGCGACCTCCCATGACCCGTCCGCTGCTCGTCGTTCGCGATGACGTCGCCACCACGCGCCTGGCCCCCTTCGGCACGCTCCGGCCGCTTGGAGCGATGCCCGTCGGACTCTGGCCCATCGCGCAGCGCTGGTCGGCGCAGTTCCCCGCGCACGCGCTGTGTCTCGGCGGCGTACCGGGCCATCCGCTGATGGTGGACGACATGGATCCGCCGCTCGCCCCGTCGCGACTTCCGGCCGGCTCGATCGTCGCGGCCTCGCGCGCCGTGATCACGGCGAGCACGCCGATGGCGACCGACGCCTCGGTCTGGACCGTGCACGGCCGCATCGCGGCGGTGACGCTCGAGCGAGAGACCGATCCGTCGACGCTCGACGACGCTGCGCTGGCCGCCGCAGCGGCGGGCCGGCCCACCGTCGAGCTCACCGGCGCCTGGGTCGACCGGGCGTGGGACCTGCTGTCGCTCACCGAGCGATACCTCGTCGACGATCTCTCGACCGCCTGCGCAGGCGCCGATGGGGCGCGCGACGGCCGCGTCACGATCCTCGGATCGCATCCTGTGCGGATCGACCCGAGCGCGTCGCTGGAACCCTTCGTGGTGATCGACGCCACGCGCGGCCCCGTGTGGATCGATGCCGAGGTGTCCGTCCTCGCGTTCTCGCGGCTGGCCGGTCCTCTGTACCTCGGGCGCGGGACGCAGATGGCCGGCGGTCGGATCGGCGCGTCGATGATCGGCCCGCAGTGCCGCGTCGCGGGCGAGATCGTGGGCTCGGTCCTGTCGGGCTATGTCAACAAGGCGCACGACGGATTCGTCGGGCACAGCGTGATCGCGCCGTGGGTGAACCTCGGTGCGGGGACCACGACGAGCAACCTCAAGAACAGCTATGGCACCGTTCGGTCGTGGACTCCCGAGGGGGTCATCGATACCGGGCGGCAGTTCCTCGGCGCATTGATCGGCGACCACGCGAAGCTGGGGATCGGTACCATGCTGAGCACCGGCTCCGTCATCGGTGTCGGCGCGAACGTGTTCGGCACACGACGCCCGCCGACGATGGTGCCGGCCTTCGCCTGGGGCGATGCGGAGCCCTTCGCCACCGTGCGGCGTGCGGAGTTCCTGACGGTCGCGTCGCGGGTCATGCAACGCCGCGGCCCCGCGCCCAGTCCTGCGCAGCTCGAGGCCTTAGCGTCGGTCCATGCCGCGCTGACGCGGGACCCGCGGTGAGGATCTCGGTCGTCGGGAGCGGCAGTCGCGGCAACTGTTTGGTGATCGATGCGGGCACACTGCGCCTCGCCGTGGATGTGGGGTTCGGCCCGCGGGCGACCGCCACACGGCTGCGGGCCGTGGGCATCGCGCCCGAGTCGGTCGCCGCCGCGGTCCTGACGCACGAACACCAGGATCACGCGCAGGGCGCGCTCGATGCGCGTGAGCGATGGCGGTGGACCCTGCTGGGCACCGCGGAGACGCTACGGGCCTTGCCCGTGGGCGCGGCCACGGCGCGCCTGCTCCCTACTGCCTACGAGACCGCGCAGTCCGTCGGCGATCTCCGGATCACGCTGTTCGCGATCCCCCATGACGCGGCCGCCCCTGCCGCCGTGCTGATCGAGGATGCGCGTACCGGCATGCGCGTGGGCATCGCCCACGACTTGGGCGTCGTCCCGGAGCGCCTGCTCAGCGCGTTCCGCGACCTCGACCTCGCCGTCCTCGAGTCCAATCATGATGTGGAGATGCTTCGCAGCGGGCCGTACCCACCGGCGTTGCAGCGGCGCGTCGCGGGCGGCCGAGGGCATTTGAGCAACGCGCAGTGCGCCGCGTGGCTGCGCGAGATCGCCGGCCCGCGCCTCCGGCACGTCGTCCTCGCGCATCTCAGTGAGACGAACAATGTGCCGGCCCTCGCGGTGCGCGAAGCGCGTGCCGCACTGGACGCGGTGCGGTGCCGCGCGACCGTGGTCCCGGCGGACCAGCGCGTGCCAGTCCAGGTGGGCGCCGCGCCCGATCGTCAGTTGGCCCTCTGGTGACCCTCCTCACACGGGGGTATCTTTAGGGATGGGCGGCGATTGGTCCGTGAGGACCGCAACGGCCCGCGCTCGCTCGGCGTATGTCGAAGGACTGGACCACGCCCGTTCGCTCTCCGACCCGCGACCTCATGACGCTGTGCCCGCCCCGCTTCGGCGTGTTCCGCCTGAGCACCCTCCTCGCGAGTGTGCTGGCGTTGCTCGTCGTGACGTTCGGGTCGGCCTCCGTCGACGTGTACCGGCCGATCGCGCCGCCGTCCTCCAACTGGACCGAGGTCCCGACGGAGGAGCTGACGCAGCACGGTGCGACCGTCAAGGCGGCCGCGGTGTCGCGGACCGAGCGAGGCCGCGAGCGTTCTGCCCCCGGGCGCGCCGTGGTGCCGCCCGCGCTGCGTGTGGTCGTCGTGGCATCCTCGTTGCGTCCCCCTGCGTCCCGTCAGCTGCGGCCGATGGATTTCGCCGGGGCGGCGCCGCGCCCGCTGCGCTGTTGAGCTGAGCCGCCCCGCCGTCGCCTGCGGTCCGACCGCGCGACGGCGGGCGTGTGGCCCCCATGACTCGTTCCGCCATGTCGGCGTCCCGAACCACTTCGGGGCGGCCTGTCTCGTGGCCCCTCTGTCCATCGCCTATGCCTGACGTGTTGCTCACTCCACCCCCGGGGATCGCCGATCCTTCGCCGCCGCGTCCCGCGCGGCTCCCTGATGATCCCGACTACGCCCCGCTGGACTACGAGACCCCCTGGTCCGTGGACCTGCGCGCCTCCGTGGTGGTCCTGTTGGTCGCCCTGCCCCTGTGTCTGGGCATCGCCCTCGCCTCGGGGGCGCCACTCGCCTCGGGCCTGATCGCGGGTGTCGTCGGCGGGATCATCGTCGGCGCGATCAGCGGGTCCGCCCTGATGGTCTCCGGTCCCGCGGCCGGACTCACGGCCATCGTCATCGTGGCGATCGGCCAACTGGGGTTCCCGGCCTTCCTGACGGCGGTGGTGATCGCGGGCGTCATGCAAGTGGGGCTGAGCATCGCCCGGGCCGGCATCATCGGGTACTACTTCCCCAGTGCCGTGATCAAGGGGATGCTCGCGGCGATCGGCATCATCCTGATCCTCAAGCAGGTCCCGCATGCGCTGGGCAACGACTCGAGCTACATCGGGGACGAGTCCTTCCAGCAGGCCAACGCCGAGAATACCTTCTCGGCGCTCGGCGACACCCTGGCCCGGATCGAACCCGGCGCGGCGTTGATCGCCCTGCTGTCGCTGAGCGTCCTCGTGCTCTGGGACAACAAGCGATTCAAGCAGCTCAAGCGCGTGCCGGCGCCGCTCGTGGTGGTGCTGCTGGGCGTGGGGTTGAACGCGTTGTATGCGGTGGTCCAGCCGGGGTGGCAACTGACGGATCTGCATCTGGTGGGATTGCCGGTCGCGTCGAGCCTGTCGGACTACAGCGCGTTCTTCGCGTTCCCTGACCTCTCCGCGGTCGTGCGTCCCGAGGTCTGGAAGGTGGCCGTCACCTTGGCGATCGTGGCGTCACTCGAGACGCTGCTCAGTCTGGATGCCACCGACAAGATGGATCCGTACAAGCGGGAATCGGACACGAATCGCGAGCTGCTCGCGCAGGGGGTGGGCAATTCCGTCTCCGGCCTGATCGGCGGCCTCCCGATCACGGGCGTCATCGTGCGGTCGGCGGCGAACATCGATGCGGGGGCGCGGACGAAGCGCTCGACCATCGCGCACGGCGTCCTGCTCCTGCTCTGCATCGTCGCGATCCCGAAGCTGCTCAACCTCATCCCGTTGGCCGCGCTCGCGGCGATCCTGCTGTACACGGGCTACAAGCTGGCGAACCCCGTGCTGTGGAAGACCGCGTGGCGCCTCGGCCCCTCGCAGTTCATCCCCTTCTCGGTCACGGTCGTGGCGATCGTGCTCACGGACCTGTTGACGGGTATCGCGGTCGGCATGGGCGTGGGCCTGTTCTCGATCCTGTATCAATCGCTGCGCGAGCCGGCGCTGCGCCGCGTGAATTCGAAGGATGCGGTCCTCCAGCGGTTCGTGTTGCCGGACCATGCCACGTTCCTGATGAAGGCGAACATCGAACGCACGCTCGAAGAGTTCCCGCCGGACTCCCGGATCGAGATCGACGGCCGCAAGTGCACGAAGATCGACTACGACGTGCTCGAACTCCTGCAGGACTACAAGATCACCTCGCGCCTGCGCAACATCGACTTCCGGCTCGTCGGCGTCCCTGACCTGCCCTCCACTCCCGCCCACAAGCACTGACCATGAAAGAGATCGAGCGTCTGTTCGCCAACAACCGCGCGTGGTCCGAGGCCATGCGTGAGTCCGACCCGGAGTATTTCGCGCGCCGCTCCTCGGGGCAGTCCCCCCAGTTCTTCTTCATCGGGTGCTCGGACAGCCGGGTGCCCACCGAGATGATGACCGGCGCGCACCCCGGGGAGATCTTCTCGATGCGGAACATCGCGAATCAGGCCGCACCGTCGGACCTGTCGTTCCTCTCCGCGTTGGAGTACGCCATCGACTTCCTCGATGTCAAGCACGTCATCGTCTGCGGGCACTACAAGTGCGGGGGCGTGCTCGCGGCGATGGCCGGCATGGACCACGGCATGGTGGACCACTGGCTGACGGGGATCCGCGACATCATCCGCATGTACCGCGGCGAACTGGACGGGCTGGCGGAGGACGAACGGGGGCGCCGCCTCGTGCAGCTCAACGTGCTCGAGCAGGTGTACAACGTGTCGCGCACGCCGGTGGTGCAGCGCGCCTGGGAGCGGGGGCGTCGGCCGGTGATCACGGGCGTGGTCTACAGCCTCGAAGATGGTCTGCTCGATCCGCTCGTCACGAATGTGGCGTCGCTCGAGGACGTGGACACGATGCTGCCGCACGCCATCACGGACACGACCAGCCGGGCCATGCGGGACCGCCGGACCCGCGAGGTGTTGGCAGCGGTGGGACGCTAGCGTCAGGGGCGTGCCGGCGCGCGCGTCGGCACGCCCCTGACGCAGGCACGAACGCCCCGGTGGACGAGGTCCACCGGGGCGTTCGTGTCGTGCGGAGACCGCGTGGGCTCAGTACATGCCGCCCATGCCGCCGCCCGGGGCTGCCGGGGCCGGCTTGTCTTCCTTCTTCTCGACGATGATCGCTTCCGTGGTCAGCAGCAGCGCGGCGATGGAGGCCGCGTTCTGCAGGGCGGAGCGCGTCACCTTGGTCGGGTCGATGACGCCGGCCTGCACCAGGTCCTCGTAGGTGTCGGTCAGCGCGTTGTAGCCGAAGTTCTTGTCCTTCGACGCCCGGATCTTCTCGACCACGATCGAGCCCTCACCACCGGCGTTGGCGACGATCATGCGGAGCGGCTCCTCGATCGCGCGACGGATGATGTCCGCGCCGATCTGCTCCTCGTTGTCCTCGAGCTTGAGCGCCTTGAGCACCGACTGCGCACGGATGAGCGCGACGCCGCCGCCGGGCACGATGCCCTCCTCGACCGCCGCACGCGTGGCATGCAGCGCGTCCTCGACGCGGGCCTTCTTCTCCTTCATCTCGGCCTCGGTCGCGGCCCCGACGTTGATCACCGCGACACCGCCGGCGAGCTTCGCGAGGCGCTCCTGGAGCTTCTCCCGATCGTAGTCCGAGGTGCTCTTCTCGATGGCCGCGCGGATCTCCTTGATCCGGCCCTGGATCGCGTCGTTGTCGCCCGCGCCGTCGATGATCGTGCTGTTGTCCTTGTCGATCACGATGCGCTTGGCGCGACCCAGATCGGTCACGACGGCGTTCTCGAGCTTGAAGCCGACCTCATCCGAGATCACCTGGCCACCCGTGAGGGTCGCGATGTCCTGCAGCATCGCCTTGCGACGGTCGCCGAAGCCCGGCGCCTTGACGGCGCAGACGCGCAGTGTGCCACGCAGCTTGTTGACGACCAGCGTCGCCAGCGCCTCACCCTCGACGTCCTCGGCGATGATGAGCAGCGGCTTGCCCATCTGCGCGACCTTCTCGAGGACCGGGAGGAGGTCCTTCATCGCGCCGATCTTCTTGTCGTGGATGAGGATGAGGGCGTCGTCCAGCACCGCCTCCATCTTCTCCGGATCGGTCACGAAGTACGGCGAGACGTAGCCGCGGTCGAACTGCATGCCGTCGACCGTCTCGAGCGTGGTCTCGAGGCCCTTGGCCTCCTCGACCGTGATGACGCCGTCCTTGCCGACCTTCTCCATCGCCTCGGCGATGAGGTTCCCGATCTCGGCATCGTTGTTCGCCGAGATGGTGCCGACCTGCGCGATCTCCTTCTTGCCCGACGTCGGGACGGAGATCTTCTTGAGCTCCTCGACGACCTGCGCGACGGCCTTGTCGATGCCGCGCTTGAGGGCCATCGGGTTGGCGCCGGCCGTGACGTTCTTGAGGCCTTCGCGGACGATCGCCTGCGCGAGCACGGTCGCAGTCGTGGTGCCGTCGCCGGCGTTGTCAGAGGTCTTGGTCGCGACCTCCTTCACCATCTGCGCGCCCATGTTCTCGAGCGGGTCGACGAGCTCGATCTCCTTCGCGACGGTGACGCCGTCCTTGGTCACCGTGGGGGCACCGAACTTCTTCTCGATGACGACGTTCCGGCCCTTGGGACCGAGCGTGACCTTGACCGCGTCCGCGAGCTGATCCACGCCGCGCTTGAGTGCCGAGCGGGCGTCCTGATTGAAATGGAGTTCCTTCGAAGCCATGGATGTTGATCCGGGTGGAGAGTAAGAGTGGTGGGACGAAGCGCGGCTCAGCCGATGACGGCGAGCACGTCGCTCTCGCGGAGGATCAGGCGCTGCTCGCCCTCGATCGTGACCTCCGTGCCGCTGTACTTCCCATAGAGGACCTTGTCCCCGACCTTGACCTCGAGCGGGACGCGCTTGCCATCCTCGAACCGGCCCGGGCCGACGGCGATGATCTCGCCCTGCTGCGGCTTCTCCTTGGCGGTGTCGGGGATGTACAGCCCCCCACGCATGGTCTCCGCTTCCTCGAGCGGCTTGATCACCACTCGGTCGGCCAGCGGGGCCACCTTTGCTGCGGTCGCATTGTTCGTAGCCATCGAGTTTCCTCCCTCCATCAACGTGGGAACACGGTGGAGAAATGTTGAAGGTGATTGGTCGCTAGCACTCACCGTCGGCGAGTGCCAACAGGAGAAGTATATGCGCCCATCGCGCCGCTGTCAAGCAGCGCAAGTTATTGAAAATCAACAATTTACGCAGTGCCGCCCCGCCGGGAACGGCTCGCCGGAGCTACGCGCCCTCGAGATACTCCCACGCCAGGCGCAACCCGACCAACGTCAGCTCCGGGACCACCAGCTCGATGCGCCGGCACAGCGGCGCCAGCACCTCAGCGAGCCCGCCCGTCGCGATCACATAGGGGACCGCGCCGGTCGGCCAGGCGTCGCAGATCCTGTCCACGATGCCGTCGATCATCGCGGCATTCCCGAACATCACCCCCGACCGGATCGCTTCGTCGGTCCGACGCCCGATCACCCGGGGCGGCGCCTCGAGCTCGGTCGCGCTCAGCTTGGCGGTACGTCGAAACAGAGTCTCCGCCGAGGTCCGCACGCCGGGCGCGATGACCCCGCCGACGAAGACCCCGGCCGCCGTGATGCAGTCGAAGGTCGTCGCGGTGCCGAGATCCACGACGATGCAGTCGCGCCCGTACAGGCGGCTGGCCGCGAGCGTGTTGATCACCCGATCCGCCCCGACCGCGTGCGGTTCATCCACCTCCAGTACGATCGGGAGCGCGGACCCCGCCCCGATGAGGCGCGACGGGGCACCCGTCAGCGCGACCGCGCCGTCGCGCAGCGGCGTCGTGACCCCTGGGACGACCGAGCCGATCGCCACGCCGGTCACGCGAGACGGCGCGACCTCGACCCGCTGCAGGAGACCCGCGAGCAACAGCGCGAACTCGTCGCGGGTGCGCGGGATCTCGGTCATCACCCGCCACTGCGCGAGCAGCCGGTCGCCCGCGAAGAGGCCCAGCGTGGTCTCGGTGTTCCCTACATCGGCGACCAGAAGCATCAGGATCCCCAAGTGTCGCGGCGCATCAAGCGTCCGCGAGGATGACGTGACCGGAGCGGCAGTGGACCGGACCATCGACGGTGTCGACGATCAGGGCGCCGGCGGCACTGAGGCCTGCGACGCGACCGACTGCCGGGGACAAGATACTGCGACCGGCCAGAAGGTCGCGGCTGCGCCACGCCGCCAACTCCGTGACCGACAGGCTCGGCTGATCGAGGGTCGCCGCGCCCCACAGCGCGGGCAGCACGGCGTCGAGGACCTCGAGCCGGGTGCTGCCCGGACGCAGCGCCGAGACCTGAGCGTCCGTATCGCGGGGCGCCTCGCGCACGTTGATACCGACACCGACAACCACCCAGTCCGGCCGGGTGCCGCGCCACCGCGCCTCGCAGAGGATGCCCGCGACCTTGCCGACCGCGTCGAAGACATCGTTGGGCCACTTGAGCCGAAGCGGCGTACGGCTCCAGGCCCCGAGCGCTGTAGCCAGCGCGAGCCCAACGCGGACCGAGAGCAATTCCACCGCCACGGCCTGCGACGGCCGGACGATCACCGACACCAAGACCGCGCCCCCCGGGGGCGCCGACCAGCGACCGCCACTGCGCCCGCGCCCCGCCGTCTGCACGTCCGCGAGCACGACCGCCCCCGCGGCCGCGCCGGCGGCAGCGGCCGCGTGCGCCGCGTCCATGGTCGAGGCGATCGCCCCGTGCAGCTGCACTGCGGGCAGGCGCCAGCGCTGCGCGAGCGTGGCGGCGTCGACGCCATCGTAGCGCGCGATCGTCACCCGCCCCGTGCGCTGAGCAACCACAGGATACCGACGCCGAGCGCCACGCGATACACCGCGAACACCCCATACCCGTTGGCGCGCACGTAGCGCAGCAGCACCGCGATCGCGAGCCACCCGCTCACCGCCGCCGCGCCGATCCCAGCGAGCAGCGGCAGTGGGGAGCTCAGCTGGGTGAGCGCATCGGGCGTCTTGACGACGGCCGCCGCGACCGTGATGGGCATCGACAACAAGAACGAGAACACCGCCGCGCTGCCACGATCGAGGCCGAGCGCACGACCCGCCGTGATCGTGGCCCCCGAGCGCGAGACGCCTGGAATGAGGGCCGCGACCTGCGCGAGCCCCACCAGGAGCGCGTCCCGCATCTGCATGCTGCCCAGGGCGCGGCGCGACGCCGCCCAGCGGTCCACCGCCCACAGCAGCAGGCCCGCCGCGATCAGCATCGCGGCCGTCAGCGCAGGGGCGCGAAAGACCGTCTCGGCGTAGTCGTCCAAGAGGAGCCCCGCGACCGCCGCCGGGATGGTCCCGATGACCAGAAAGCGGACCCGGCGCTCCTCGTCGTCGCGCGCGCGACCGGCGGCGCGAAGGACGCGCCACCCCGCGCGGGTCAACAGCACCCACTCGCGGCGGAAATACCAGAGCACCGCTGTCAGGGTCCCGAGATGGAGTGCGACGTCGAACGCCAGTCCGGGCGCCGGCCAGCCGAGCAGCCACGGCGCGAGCGAGAGGTGCGCGCTCGAGCTGATCGGCAGGAACTCCGCGAGTCCCTGGACCAGCCCGAGCACGACGGCCTGCCACACGGAGAGCTCCATCAGCGCACAGCGTCGGCGTAGAGGCGTTCGTATTCGGCGACGATCGCCTCGAGCGAGAAGCGCGCCCGCGCGTCGGCGGCGGCGGCGGCCCCCATCGTGCGGCGGAGGGCTGGGTCGTCGAGCAGGCGGCGTGCCGCGGCAGCCATGGCCTCGGTGTCACCGAGCGGGGCGAGGAACCCGGTCTCGCCATGCCGAACGACCTCCGGCAACCCGCCGACCTCGCTCGCGATCACCGGGACACTGCACGCCAGCGCTTCCAACGCACTCAGCCCGAACGACTCACTCTCGCTGGGCAGCAGGAACAGGTCGGCGGCGGAGAGCAGCGGGGCGACGTTCTCGATGCGGCCGAGGAACTGCACATCCTGATGCACGCCGAGCGCGCGGGCCTCCTCTTCGGCCGCCGTCCGGTCGGGACCATCGCCGACCATGATGAGCCGCGCGTCCCCACCGGCCCGCACCCGCGCGAAGGTGCGAATGACATCGGTGACGCGCTTCACCGGCCGGAAGTTCGAGATGTGCATGAGCACCGGCGCGCCGTGGCCGAAGGAATCGTGCAGCCCCCCGCGCCAGCGGTCGCGGTCGTACACCTGCGGATCGATGAAGTTCGGGATCACGTCGACGGCGTGCCCGGCGCAGCCGAAGGCGCGGATGGTCTCGTCCTTGAGATACTGCGACACGGCCGTGATGCGGTCGGACTTCTCGATCGAGAACTTGGTGATCGCGTGGAACGAATGTTCCTGTCCGACGAGCGTGATGTCGGTGCCGTGCAAGGTCGTGATCACGCGCACATCGCGCTGCTGTTCGCGGAGCATCTCGCGGGCGATCCAGGCGCTGGTCGCGTGCGGGATCGCGTAGTGCACATGCAGGATCTCCAGCCCTTGTTCGATCACCACCTGATGCATGCGCACCGCGAGCGCGAGATCGTACGGCGGATACTGGAACAGCGGATAGCGACCGACATCCACCTCGTGGAAGTAGACGCGCGGGAGATACTCCGGGAGGCGGAAGGGCGGCTGATACGTGATGAAGTGGACCTCCCAGCCGCGGGCGGCCAGCGCGATGCCCAGCTCGGTGGCGACCGCGCCGGAGCCGCCGTACGTCGGGTAACAGGTGATGCCGATCTTCACGGTGTCCTCGTCTCCTCCCACCAGGCGCAGGCCGTGGCCCACGCGTCCGGCGCCTCAGGATCGAGGCGCGTGATCGAGCCATGTCGCAATTGATGCCGGCACCAGGTGCGCTGCCGGCGGGCATACTGCCAGGTCTCCGTCACGAGGGACTCGCGCTGCGTGTCCGCCGATCGCCCAGCGGCGTGCGCGTCCCGGAGCCGCTCGTAGCCGCAGGCACGCCACGCGGGCGCATCGTGGGGCACCTCGCGCCGCAACGCCGCGACCTCGTCCATCCACCCCGCCACCAGCATCGCGTCGATGCGCGCCGCGATGCGGGACCGCAGACGGTCCCCGGGGTCCACCACAAGATAGCGGACCGCGCGCGGGGGCCGGGGTGGCGCCTGGCGTTGGAGCGCCGAGAGCCGCTGCCCGGTGAGCAACGCGACCTCGATGGCACGTCGCCATTGGGCGGGCCCCCGCGTCGCGACGGTCGGGTCCAGCGCCGCACACCAGCGCTGGAGCGTGGCGTCGTCGAGCGTCGAGAGGAACGCCTCCAGCGCACGGCGCGGCGCCGCCGCGATCGGCGGCATCGGCGCCAGCGGCGCCACCAGGGCGGCGATCCAGAATCCGGTCCCGCCGACGACCACCGGCGTGCGACCCGCCCGCTCGGCCTCCGCGATCCACGCCTCAGCCGCCTCGGCGAAGCGTGCGGCGGAGAAGCGGTCGGTCGGCTCCACGAGATCGACGCCCTCGTGCGGCACCGCCGCGCGATCGGCCTGACTCGGCTTCGCCGTCCCGACATCGAAGCGCCGATACACCTGCGCGGAATCGGCACTGATGATCGT
Organism: uncultured Gemmatimonadaceae bacterium; assembly: GCA_964503275.1. Classification (GTDB taxonomy): domain Bacteria; phylum Gemmatimonadota; class Gemmatimonadetes; order Gemmatimonadales; family Gemmatimonadaceae; genus DASRAP01. The sequence goes on from CAZCZO010000005.1 coordinate 28,330, forward strand.
TCCCCGATACGTCGCCGCCAGCCGCATCGCGAGGGCGGACTTGCCCGCGGCGGTGGGGCCGATGATCACCCGGAGCTCACTGCCGTCCAAAGCGCCGCTCGAGTTCGTCCCACGAGAGCACGACGATGGTCGCGCGTCCGTGGACATCGTGGGGGGCCATCGTGGTGCGCGCGAGCTCGGCGTACAGGGCGCGCATCTCCGGCAGGGACAAGGCATCGCCGGCCTTGATGGCCGCTTTGCAGGCGACCGTGGCCGCCAAGCGCTCGTGCGTGGCGTGGACCGACGGCACCCGATCGCCCGCGAGCGTCGCAATCGACTCGCGCAGACAGCGCGCGGCATCGAAGCGCGGATGGGGTTGGGGGACCGCACTCACGAGGAGGGTATCGCCGCCGAAGCCCTCGATCTCGAAGCCGATCCGTTCCAGCGCCTCGCGATGGACCTCGACGACCTCCGCTTCGCCAGGCGAGAGATGCACGGTGAGCGGCAGCAGCAGTCGTTGCGCCGGCGCGCTCCCTGTCGTGAGCACGCGCAGGAACCGTTCGTAGAGGATGCGTTCGTGCGCGGAGTGCTGGTCGATCAGCAACACGCCGTCGTGGCGCTCGGCCATCAACCACGTGCGGCGCAGCTGCAGGAGCGGCGGGATGTCCACCTCCGGCTCCTCGTCGAGGTCGCGGGCGGGTGGCGCGGGCGTCGCGTCGCGCGATGGCACGCCGACCGACGCTGGCGCGGCGGACATCGCCTCGTGCCAGAGCGGAGCCGGCGACGGCACGGTCCGCAGGACATCGACATCGACGGTCCGCGGCGCGGCGACCGCCGGCGTCCACACCCGCACGCCGGCGATGCTCTCCTCGGCGCCCAGCGCGCGTCGCACCGCTTCCTCGACCACGCCCTCGACCTCCCAGCGATCCCGGAAGCGGACCTCGGCCTTGGCCGGGTGCACATTGACGTCCACGTCGGCGCCCGGCACGTCCACCTGCAGCACGAGCGACGGACGAACGCCAGCCGGCAGCGTGGACTTGTACGCCGCTTCGGCGGCGCGCACGAGGCCCGCATCACGGATCACGCGTCCGTTCACCATCAGCACCGCGCGGCGCGCCGCGAGGCCCACATCACTGGGCTTCTCGATCACGCCGTGCACCCGGATCGGCCCACGCACATCGTCGACGGCGACGAGGCCGCGCGCGAGATCGTCGCCCCAGAGTTGACCGACGCGTTCACGCAGCGACGACGCCGCGGCGAGGGCCAGCACCGCCTTGCCATCGTGCGAGGCCGACAGATGCAGCGCGGGGCGCACGAGGGCGACGGTCGCCAGGAGGTCGAGGATCACCCGCCACTCCGAGCGCGCCCCACGGAGGAACTTGCGCCGCGCTGGGACGTTCGCGAAGAGTCCCGCGACCTCGACGGTGGTGCCACGCCGTCGCCGCGAGGGGAGCACCTCGAGCAACACGCCGTCGCGGACGCGCACGGTGGTCGCATCGCCGTCGTGGAGGGCGGTCTCCAGGGTCAGCGCGGCCACCGACGCGATCGCCGGCAACGCCTCCCCGCGGAAGCCGAAGGTCGCGACCCCCACGAGGTCGCTGGCCGTCCGGATCTTCGAGGTCGCGTGCCGACTGATCGCGAGCACGGCATCCTCGGCGCCCATGCCGCTGCCATCGTCACTCACGCGGATCAGCGCGCGTCCGCCGTCGACCAGCGTGACCTCGATCCGGGTCGCTCCCGCGTCGAGCGCGTTCTCGATGAGCTCCTTGACCACCGACGCCGGTCGCTCGACCACCTCACCGGCGGCGATCTGGTCGGCGACGTGGCTGGGCAGCACGGCGACACGCGTGGGCGTCATCGCGGTAATCTCCCGGGCGCGCGGCGTCCGGTCAATCGTCGCGGGGTCATCGCCGCCATGGACGGGCGTCCAAGGTGAGGACATCGCGCGCATCCACCCAGCCGCTGCGCCCGTCGGCCGCGTCGATGCGGAGCCACACCGGGGTCGCGGAGCGTACCACAACGACCTCACCGGTGAGCGCGAGCAGACCACCGTCGGCCGCGAGTGCGGGCAGGGGGCGCATCGGTGTCGGCCGGGCGATCACCGCGACCCGCGGGTCCTCGAGCCGCTGCTGCTGGTACACCGCGAGCCCCGCGAGGCCCAGCGCGGCGGCGACGCAGCCCGCGCCGATCCGGCGGGACGCCGCGCGTAACAGCGCGATCCAGCCGCCCCCCCACAGCAGCAGGGCACACAACATCGCGGCGGGCACCGGGACGCTCCACACGTCGGCGGCCGGGGCGGCACGCCATGCGCCCAATCGTCGCAGCGCCACGCGCGCGTCCGCATCCAGCGGCGCGAGACGCGCCACGCGTTGCCACGCGACCACGGTGCGCGCGGTATCGCCGGCCTGCCAGCTCGTCATCGCGGCGTTCGCCCATGCGGCGGTCGCGCGCGGATGGGCGCGCGCCGCTGCGACGAAGGAGTCCGCCGCGGCCGATGCGTCCATCGCGGCGAGGGCCAGACCGGCCTCGAAGGCCGCGGGCGCTTGTGCGACCAGTCGCCCCGCCGAGGGCAGCGAGACGAGCGCGAGCACGGCGGCGCGGCGCCACCATCGGGTACGTGACGAGGCGGCGGGGCGCGCCTCGCGGAGCACGGTACGCAGCACGGTCCGGATCGCGGCGGGCGACGGCGGCACGTCGGTCGCGCCGCCGTAGCAACACGCATCGAGGGTCGCGATCATCGCGATCAAGGCCCGTGCCGTCGCCGCGGTGACCCCCTCGCGCCGCAGGGCGTTCACCGCGCGCTCCACGTCGCCCCACGGCACAAGGTGCATCGCGAAGCGGCTGGCCAAGACCGTGTGCACATACGCGCGGCGCACGTGGACCGAGCTTCGGTCATCCAACCGGCCACCGCCCGGCACATCAGGGATCCGACCCCGACGCATCCCGCGGGCGCTCTGCAGCCCCTGCCACAGGGCGGGAAGCGGGCACACGCCCGCCAGGAGCCAGAACCACCAGGCCCTCCACCACACCGACCCGGTGGAACCGGACCAGGCCCGCAGCGTGGGCCGGGAGGCGACGGCAGCCGGGGCCACCGTCGCCATCGAGTCGCTCACCAGCGGCGCATCGGTCGCTCGCACGGTCAGCGTCAGCGCCGCCGTCTGCGTGTTGCGGTATCGCTCGGCGACCGGATCGAAGTAGGAGTACGCGATCGGCGGGATCGTGACGGACCCGTCCTCGGTCGGTGTGACCAGCCAGTCGAACTCCTTCGTCCCCCGCAGCGCGCGGTCGGCCACGGTGAACGTCACGCGCTCGTCGCTCGCGACGGTAGACGCCCACGGCAGGGACAATGCTGGCCGCGGCAGCATAGGGATGTGGGCGAGTCCCGTCACCCGCAGCGTGAGCACGAAGGGGTCACCGCGGCGCAACGCGGACGGGACCGGTGCGACCGCGATCGTCAGATCGCCGACGGCCCCGTCCCACGTCGCCGGGCGCCCGCGCTCGGGAGGGGCGACCGCCGTGACCGCGACGCTGTTCGATCGCAGCGCCCGCGATTCTTCGCGACTGAAGAACGAGGGACCGAGGGGGACCGCATAGGTGAGCCGTGCCGCCGCGACCTCGTGTCGACCCGCGGCGACCGGAAAGAGATGTCGCGTGAAGCGGTGGACCTCGAACTCCACACCGTCCCGCGTCACCTGCGCGACCGAGTCGCGGTCCCGCAGGTCGTACCCCACCAGCCCGCGCAGCTCCGGCGGCACATACTCGGGGTTGCGGCGCAGCCGCCGTCGCACATCGCTCCGAATGAAGACGGACAACTCGTAGCGCGCGGCTTGACCCACGAACACGGTCTCGGGGACCACGCGCGCCTCGACACGCACCTCCGCATCACGCGCGGTGGTGCTCTGGGCAGCCAGGCGCGGCACGGCGGCGAGCAGCGACAGGGCCACCACGGCGCGCCGCATCACCAGTCCCGCCCTTTGGCCGGATTCGTGGGGCGCCCGGCCTGCTGACGCGCGCGCGTGTCGCGTTCCTCGCGCGAGGCGGCGTCGAGCAACTGCGCCGCTTGCTCTTGCGGCAGGGCCGCGGCGCGCTCCCCGTTCGCGCTCCCCGACGCGTGGTCGGGGCGTTGTCCCCCCCCAGCGCCCCCGCCGCGTTGCTCCAGCGTTCGAGAGGCGAGTTCGTAGTTCCAGCGTGCCGCGGAGTCGGTCGGCGTCGCGAGCAGCACGCGGCGATTCGCGCGGAGGGCGTTCCGCAAACTGATGTTCGCGTCGTCGGAGTTCGCGGCGAGCCCGCGACGCAGGTAGGCGAGGCCGAGGTTGTACCACGCCGCGTCAGTGCTGGGCGACACCGGGCCGGTGACCACGCGCTCGAGGATCTCGATCGCACTGTCGAGGGAGTCGGCCGCCAGGTAGGCGGTCCCGAGGTTGTACAGCGTCCGGGGGGAACGATCACCGCGCTCGAGGGCGCGACGCCATTCGCGCGCCGCCACGAGCGGTCGCGCGGCGCGGTATTCCGCTTCGGCGCGGCGCAGGTCGGCGGCCCGCTGGGCCTCGAGACCCGGGGCCACGCCCGCGACCAGTGCGGTGAGCAGGGCCGGTGACGTCGCCAGACGCACCCCGCGGAGCAGCAGGAGGCGATCGAGTGCGAGCACCAGCAGGGCCGCGACGAGCGGCCACTGGTAGCGGAGCGGGACCCGCTGGCGCGCGGCGGCCGTCCGTGCCGAGGTCTGCAGGCCAGCCAACGCCGCTCGGATCCGCCCGGCCTTATCGGATGCCCCGGCCTCGATCACCTCGCCACCGGCAGCAGCGGCCACCCGTTGCAGGAGCGCGGCATCATGCCGCGTCACCACCTCGATGCCATCGTCGTCGTGCTTGGTCGACGGGCGACCGTCCTCGACGATCGGGATCGTCGCGCCGGCCTCCGTGCCCATGCCGACGAGCACCAGCGCGATCCCGGCCTCGCGGATGCGCGACGCTGCGGCCATGACCTCCGGCGCTTCGTCAAAGGTCTCTGCGTCGGTCAACACGACCAGCGCACGATCGCCGCGGGCGGCGGACTCGAGCAATTCGCGTCCTTGACGCAGCGCCGCGGCCAGCGACGAGCCGGGCTCGCCGACGATCGAGGGATCGAGGTTGTCGAGGAACAGCGCCAAGGCCCCCGCATCGGCGGTCAGCGGTGTGAGGATATAGCTCCGTCCCGCGAATGCGATGAGCCCGATGCGGTCGCCGCGTGACGCCGCCACCACCCGCTGGACCTCCTGCCGGGCACGCGCCAATCGCGATGGAGGATCATCCTCGGCGAGCATGGACAGCGACGCGTCCACCGCGATCACCATGTCGATGCCCTCCCGCTCCTCGTGATCGAGCGGCGTGCCCCACCGCGGCCCGGCGAGCGCGCCGCCCGTGAGGGCAACGATCAGCCCGAGCCGCAGCGCACGCCCGCCGGGCGAGGTCGCGCGCGCGTGCGGCACGATGCGTGCGAGGACCGCGGCGGTCCCCAAGCGCGCCAAGCGCTCATCCCGCGCGCGCGCGCCCAGGAGCACGAGCCCCACCGCGAGGGCCGCGCACAGCAGGCCACCCACCAGCACCCAGGGCAGATCGACGCTCACCGTCACGGCAGTGACTCCCGCTTGAAACCGATCGCGAGCTCGAGACTCAGCAGGAGCACCGCGAGCGCCAAGGGCCACCGATACTCCTCGACCACCGGGCGATAGCGGGGCGCCCGGATCGGCGCACGCTCCAACCGGTCGATCTGTTGGTAGATCTGGGCCAGCGACTCTGGATCACGCGCGCGGTAGTAGCGGCCGCCGGTCGTGCGTGCGACATCTTCGAGCAGCGCTTCGTCGATGCGCACGGGGCGATTCTCGTAGCGCAGCCCGAATACTCCGCGGGCGACCGGGACCGGGGCCATGCCCTCGCGGCCGACCCCGATCGCGTAGATCCGCACCCCGTAGCTCGCGGCCGCGGTCGCGGCGGTGCGTGGGTCGAGCGTGCCACGGTTGTTCTCCCCGTCGGTCAGCAGCACGATGACCTTCGAGCGCCCCTCGGCCAGGCGCAGCCGATTCGCCGCGGTCGCGATCGCCGTCCCGATCGCGGTGCCGTCGACCAACTGCCCCGCCTGCAGGCTGCTCACGGCCGCGACCAGCACCGGATGATCGAGGGTCAGCGGCACCTGTGTCAGGGCTTCACCCGCGAACGCGACCAACCCGATCCGATCATCGGGACGTGCCGCGATGAACGCCTTCAGCTGCTCCTTCGCGACCTCCAAGCGATTCTGCGGTTGGAAATCCTCGGCCAACATGGAGCTCGACAAGTCGAACGCGACGACGATGTCGATCCCTTCGGAGCGGACGGCCTCCGCACGCGCACCACGCTGCGGACGGGCGAGGGCGAGGCTCACCCCGAGCAACGCGAGCAGGCGCAGCGCGAGGCGTCGCCGTCGCCAGCCGCGGGCGCGGACCCCGCTCGCGGACACGAGATCCACCCGCGCATAGCGGATGGCCGGCCGCGCGATGCGCGTACTCCACCACCACGCGAACGGCGCCACCAGCAGGAGCAGGAGCCACCAGGGATCGGCGAAGGTCAGGTCGCGGAGCAGGCTCATGCGCGCACGCCTCCGCGGCGGGCACGTGCGGTGGCAGCCTGCAGGCAGAGCGCCTGCGCTTCGGCGGCCAGCGCGATCGCCTGCTCCGCCCCGAGCTGCTCGCCTGCGAACTGGACGGCGTCGAGCCGCTCGAGCAACGCGCGGACGCGTGCATCGGGATCGTCGTCCTGCGGTGCCAATGCGGCGACCAGCTCGGACGCGGTGAGCCCGCCGTCGTCACCGACCCGCGTCGCGGCCAGATACGCCCGTAGGATCGCGGCCGCCGCGATCGCATGCCGCGTGGGCTCACCCATCGCCGGAAGTCCGAGCGCCTCCAACGCCTCGAACGCCGCGCGGGCCTCCTGCTCCGGCGACAGCACGGGGGCCGTGTCCGCCCGCTGCTGCGACCATCGACGCCACGCCCATGCGGCCGCCAGCAACATCGGCACCGACAGGCCGAGGCCCCAGAGCCACCACGGGGTCGCTTGCTTGGTGAAGATGCCACGGGCCGGTCGCGGCGTTCGCAGCGTGGTGTCGACGGGCAGGACCGTCACGACCTCAAGTGGCGGTGGCCCGACGTCGAGCTGTTGCTGCCGCCCATCGCGCTCGATCATCACGGGAGCCAGCGGGATGCGCAGCGGCCCGACGCGCCAGGCGACGAAGCGATACCGTGCGGTGTACTCCCGGACCTCGCCACGCAACGTATCGACCACGATCACGGGATCCAGCGGCTCGGCGCGCTCCGTGGAGTCCACCGCATCGGGGAAGCGCACCCGCGCGCCGGCCGCCACCTGCAGCCGCACGGTGAGCACGACCGGCTCCCCGACGCGCACCGACGCGGGCGACACACTGGCACCCACCCGCACGCCGCTCGCGGGCAGGGCCGACTCGCCGCCTTGCAGCAGCGCAAGCACCAGTGCGGCGAACCGCGTCACCGCCGTCGCCGCCGTTCGCGCGCGCGGAAGAAGGCGGCGAGCGGGAGTCGGACGTCCTCGTCGGTGCGGACGATCATCTCATCGACCGCCAATCGCCGGCACAACGCCTTGCGTGCCTCCCGCTCGCGCGCGAACGCCGCCGCGTAGCGCGTCCGGAGCCCGGCATCGGTGGTATCGACCTCGAGCATCGCGCCGGTCTCAGGGTCGCAGAACCACGCGGGCCCGATCGCTGGCAGCACGCGCTCGCCCGGATCCTCGAGGGGCACGAGGATGACGTCGTGGCGCGCGGCGAGGAGGCGCAGCGGCCGCTCCGGGAGGGCGCCCGCGCAGTCCGACACGATGAACACGATGCCACGGTGCCGCAGCACCCGTCGGCAGTAGTCCATCGCGACGCCGAGCTCCGTGATGCGCCCGCTGGGCCGGCATGCGGCGAGGTCGCGCAGGACGCGCAGGGCATGGCGCCGCCCTTTGCGCGGCGGAATGCTCTGCTCGACGCGGTCGGAGGCGAGCACCGCGCCGACCCGATCGTTCGACTGCACCGCGAGCAGGGCGATCGCCGCCGCGATCTCGAGCCCCGCCTCGTGCTTCACCCGCCGGCCCGTCCCCGTGGTCGCCGAGGCCGACACGTCCACGAGCAACAGCACCGTGCGCTCGCGCGCCTCGATGTAGCGCTTGACGAAGGGGCGGCGCATGCGCGCCGTGACGTTCCAGTCGATGCTGCGGACCTCGTCGCCGCTCTCGTACTCGCGGACCTCCGCGAACTCCATCCCCTGCCCTTTGAAGACCGAGGCGTACTCTCCGGCGAAGCGCGTGGTCACCCGGCCACGCGTCCGGAACGCCAGGCGACGGACGAAGCGCAGCAGGTCCGGCGAGACCGCCCCGGGGGCGCGTTCCGCCGAGCCAGCGGCCGTCACGGCGCGGCGATACGCGCCAGGACCCGGCGCACCAGATCGTCGCTCGAGACCTCTTCCGCCTCCGCCTCGAACGACAGGACCACGCGATGCCGCAGCACGTCGGGGGCGATCGCCTTCACGTCGTCGGGCGTCACGAAGGCCCGACCCCGCAGGAAGGCGTGGGCCCGCGAGGCCTGCGCCAACGCGATCGTCGCGCGCGGCGACGCGCCGTATTCGATCAGCGGCTGCAGATCCGGCAACCCCGCCGCCGCGGGATCGCGCGTCGCGAGGACGAGATCGACCATGTAATCCATCACGCGCTCCTCGACGTGCAGACCGGCGATCTCCGCCCGCGCGGCGAGGATCTCCTCGGGAGTCGTCACCGGCACGATGTCGATGGCCGCACCGGCCGACATCCGGCGCACGATCTCCTTCTCCTCCGCGCGCGTCGGATACGTGACCCGCAGCTTCATCATGAAGCGATCGACCTGCGCCTCCGGCAGCGGGTATGTGCCCTCTTGTTCGATCGGGTTCTGCGTGGCAAGGACGAGGAAGGGCTCCGTGAGGGGAAAGGTCTGCCCCCCGAGCGTCACCTGCTTCTCCTGCATCGCTTCGAGCAGCGCGGCCTGCACCTTGGCCGGCGCGCGGTTGATCTCGTCGGCGAGGATGATGTTCGCGAAGATCGGACCGCGCTTCACGCTGAAGCGCCCGGTGGCTTGATCGAAGACCTGCGTCCCGACGACGTCGGCGGGGAGCAGGTCGGGGGTGAACTGGATCCGATGGAATGTCGTGCGGACCGTCTCGGCCAAGGTGCGCACCGCCAAGGTCTTGGCCAACCCGGGGACGCCCTCGAGCAACACGTGGCCACCGGTGAGGAGCGCGATGAGCAAGCGCTCGACCATCGCATCTTGACCGACGACGCGCTTGGCGACCTCGTGTACGACCGCCGAAGCGAGTCGACCCGCGACAGGAGCGTTCATGGGCTCGGGACCGGACTTAGGAGCGGCGGCGCCGCGGCGCACGCGCAGGAGGGACCAGCCGTCGGATCTCGGCTGGCGAGAGGACACGCCACTCCCCCGGGCGCAACGGGCCGAGGGTCACCGAGCCGTACGCCGTGCGTACCAGTCGATCGACCCGAAGTTCCAACGCTTCGCAGATCCGGCGGACCTCGCGGTTGCGTCCTTCGTGCAGCGTCACCTCGAAGGACCACCGGCCATCGTTCGTCGGCTGCGCGCGGGCTGCATCGACCTCCACCGGCCCGTCGTCCAACACGAGGCCCTTCAGCAGATCATGCACCGCGCGCGGGGCATCGCCACGCACGGTCGCCACGTAGGTGCGCCGGACCTCGCCGGAGGGATGCGCCAGGCGATGCGCCGCCGCGCCGTCGGTGGTCAGCAGCAGGACGCCCTCCGTGAGATAGTCCAACCGGCCGACATAGGTGAGACCCGGCGTCGGTGGCACGAGGTCGAAGACCGTCTCGCGGCCGTGCGGATCGGACTTCGTCGTGACGACCCCCGCCGGCTTGTGGAGCAGGAACCACTGCGTCGCGACGGGGCGCCCGATCGGCGTGCCATCGACCCGGATGGTGTCGCGTCCGGGCGTCACCTGCTGCCCGATCGTCGCCACCTCGCCGTTCACCGAGACGCGACCGGCCGCGATGAGTTCCTCCGCGGCACGGCGCGAGGCCACGCCGGCCCGTGCCAGCGCGCGCTGGAGGCGCATGGACTCGGCCATCACATCGGGCGCGGTTCGGCGCGAAGCGCGACGGCGAACTCATCGGCCCGCGGCAGCTCGTCCAGGTGCCGCAGCGCGAAGTGCTCCAGGAACAGCGGCGTGGTGCCGTACAGCAGCGGACGCCCGATCCCCTCGCCCCGCGAGGTGACCTCGATCAGGCCGCGCTCGGTGAGTCCGCGGACCACCGCGCCGACGTTGACGCCGCGGATCTCCTCGATCTCGGCGCGCCCGATCGGCTGCCGGTACGCGATGATCGCCAGGGTCTCCAGCGCGGCGGCCGAGAGCCGCGCCGGCCGCACCGCCAGCTGCGCCCGCTCGATGGTCTCGGTGAACTCCGCGCGCGTCAGGATCTGCCAGCCGCCACCGACATCGGCGAGTTCGACCCCATGCCCGTCGGTGTCGTAGTGCTCCCGCAACTCGTCGAGTGCCGAGGCGACCGCCGCCGGTGAGGCCTCCGGATCGAGGGCCGCGAGTTCGTCGGTCGGGATCGGACGGGCGCTCGCGAAGAGCGCGGCTTCAAGCAGCTTCGCCAGTGGACTCACGGGCAATCTCCACCGCCGCGAACGGACGGGGTTGGAAGATGCGCAGCTCCCCGCGCCGGGCGAGTTCGAGCAATGCGATCAACGTGGACAGGACTTCCCAAGGTTCGGCCTGCGCGCGCAGCACGTCGGACCACTGGGCGCGCTGCCGGAGCGCGAGCACCGCACGCACGGTCGCGATCGCGCTGTCGACATCCAGCGCGCGCGGGATGACATCGTGCACCGCCGGAGTCTTGGCGACGCGGAGCACGCGATCGACCGCGGCGAACAGCTCGACCAGCGACATCGCCAGCGGCGCGACCGGCGGCGCACCGGCCACCGGCAGATAGGCCCGGGCGAAGCGGTTGCGCCGATCCTCGCCGAGGCGGTCGAGCACGTCGACGGCCTCCCGGATCTGCTGGTATTCCAACAGGCGCCGCACCAACTCCGCACGCGGGTCGTCCCAGCTGTCCTCTCCCTCGGAGCGCGGCAACAGCAGCTGGACCTTGATGCGCAGCAGCCGCGCGGCCATCTCGAGGTAGTCGGCCGCCTCGTTGAGCCCCAGGGCGTGGATGCGCTCGACGAACTGCGCGCAGATGCGCGCGATCGGGATGTCGTAGATGTCGAGGCGCTCGTCGCGGATGAGTGCCAGCAACAGATCCAGCGGCCCGGCGTACTCCGGCAACTCGATGAGGAAGCCGGCCGGGGCGTCGCCACGATCGCCCGCGTCCGGCGCGATCGCCCCGGTCATCGGATGAACCCCGCCCCGCGGATGATCTCGATGGCTTCGGGGAGGAAGGCCCCCGCCGTCCCGCGCACCGACAGGCCGAGGAAGAAGTTCACCGGACCCAGGTAGAAGGGCCGCAGCACGGGCAACAGCAACAAGAGCAGGAAGATGCCCAGGAACCCGATCTGCTGATAGCGGATCGCCCACGCGGGCGGCAGCAGGTACTTGAACACATGCGAGCCGTCCAGCGGCGGGATCGGCAGCAGGTTGAAGAAGGCCAGCACCAGGTTGAACAGCACGCCGACGAACATCATCGCCTGCAGCACCGACGCAGTGCTGAGCAGCGCCTCACTGCCGCGGCCGATCCAGCCGAGCAGGATGATGAGCACGGTGCAGATGGCGGCCAGCACGAGATTCACGACGATCCCGGCCATGGAGACGATGATGTCGCCCCGCTTGTAGCGCCGGTAGTTCCGCGGATTCACCGGGACCGGCTTGGCACCGCCGAAGATGAAGCCCGTCATCAGGAACGTCAGCACCGGCAGCACGATCGTCATGAAGGGATCGATGTGCTTGAGCGGATTGAAGGTCAGCCGTCCGAGGGCCAGGGCGGTCGTGTCGCCTTGGCGGAGGGCCGCATACCCGTGGGCGTACTCGTGCGCGACCATCGAGAACAGCAGGACGGGGGCGACCAGGACGATGACTTGGAGCTTGTCCACGGACGGGGGCTCAGGGGGACGGACGGCGCTCCCCCAGCACTTGGTCGGGGCTCACGCGACGACTCCTCCAAGGATACCGCGGGACGCAGGGATGTGAAAGCGGGGCAACGACTTGACCGCGGCGCTCGACCGGCGTACGTTTCAGGTTCTTCCCAAAATGACTCGGCGGCCCCGTGCCCCGAACTCACCAACGCTGATCAGTCGTGCCGAATCTCAAGTCGTCCAAGAAGGATATGCGCAAGTCCGCGGCCGCCGCGATCCGGAATCGCGCCCAGCGGTCCGCGCTCCGCACTGCGCTCAAGAAGGGTCTCGCCGCTGACGCGTCGGCGGAGCAGCGGGTGCAGGCGGTGAGCCTGCTGGACCGCGCCGCCCGCAAGGGACTGATCCACGCGAACAAGGCCGCCCGCCACAAGAGCGTCCTGGCCAAGCTCGCCAACGGCTGAGCGCCGCCGGTCGGCAACGCCTGTGGGCCGCCTCCCTGCCGGGGGGCGGCCCACTTCCGTTCGCGGGGGTGCCGACCGCTCAGCCACTGCCCCCGTACGTCGCGTGGTCGTGCGGATGCCGGGCGTCCGTCAGAACGCCGAGAGCTCCCCCCCGCACTTCTCGCAGTACCACTCCGTGGGCACGTTCATCCAGCCGCACTCCTGGCACTTGAGCGTGCGCTGGGCGTCGGCCTCGGGCGCTGCGGCGGGCACGCCGCCGCTGGGGTCGGCCGCCGCCGGGAGCTCGTCGGAGGCCCGGCCCGAACCCACGACGGTGTCGAGGAACGCCATCTCGTCGAACGCCGTCTGCTGTGAGCTGCGCTTGGGCGGCGAATCGAAGCTCGGCGTCGGCAGCAGATCCGGGAGCGAGGGGGCAGTCGCCGGTGCGGTGGGCGCCGCCGGCGCCGGCATGGGCGGAGGCCCCCCGACGTCCATCGGCAGCTGTTCCGCACGGGGCACCGCCGCCGAGCTGCGCGGCTGAGGGGCCGGCGGCGCGATGGGCGGTGGCGGCACGGCGGGGGGCGGCACCACGGGCGGCACCACTGGAGCGCTCGCGCCGCTCGCGGTGCTGGTCGGACCGGCCCCGGGCGCCGATGAGTCCGGGGCGGTCGCCGCTGATCCAGGCAGCTCCGCCATCACTCCGGCGGCAGCGCTGTCACGGGCCGCCGTCGGCGGGACCTCGCCGCGGCTGGCGTTCGATACCAGCAGTTGCACCCGGTCCCGCTCCGTGATCCGCGTCTGCAGTTCGGCATCGAGCGTCGCGATCGCGGCATCGTGCTGGGCCGCCCGCTCAGCCCACGTGGCCTCGTCGAACTCGCCGACCACCGCACGCAGCGCGTCCTCGGCCCGGGCATCACGTTTCGCGGTCAGCGCCGCCTCAAGGGTGGTCACCCGCCCGGCCAACTCGGCGGCCTCCGCCCGCAGGTCGTCGGCCCGTGCGGCGAGCTCATCGAGCACCCGCTGCAGGCGCCCGCTGTAATCGGCCCGCACGCGCGTGACGATGTGCGGTGGCAGGTCGCCAGCTTTGTGATCCAGCTGCGCCAGCCACGACTCGAAGCGCGCGCGGTCCGCGAGCAGGGTCTCGATGGTCGGGCCCGATGGAGCGTGGCTCATCTGATCAGGTCTGGGGAACAGGGTCCGTCGTCGCCGCGGGCCGACGTCCGTCGGGCCGCACGCATCTCCTGCAGGATAGCGACCTCGTCGCCCGAGAGCGACGGGAGCGGTCCGAGCGCCCGTGCGGTGGCCACGATCCGCGCGGCATGCTCCAGGCTCTCCATGCGCTGATGCGCCTCGACCAGGTCGCGCCCCACGGTGAGCGCCCCATGGTGCGCCATGAGGAACGCGTCGTGCGCGCCCCAGTAGGGCGCGAACGCGCCGGCCACCGCCGCGGTCCCGGGCGTCGCATAGGGGACGAGCGGGACCGGGCCGAGCAACACCGTGATCTCGGGCAGGAGATCGACGGGCAACGTGCCAGCGCTCAGGGCCAGTGCGGTCGCCGTCACGGGATGCGCGTGGACCACCGCACCGATGTCCGGGCGCGCCCGATACGCCTGCAGGTGCAGGTCGTGCTCCGAGGACGGGGCCCGCGCGCCCTCGACGACCGTGCCCGCGAGGGTGACGAGCACCAGGTCGTGGACCTCCACGTCCACTTTGGACAGACCCGCCGGCGTGATCAGGACCCGGTCGGGCCCCACGCGCACCGACACATTGCCATCGCCACCCGCGACCAGTCCCCGCTCCCACAAGCGGCGGCAGGTGCGCACGACCGCCTCCGCGACCTCCACCAGCGCAGGCGACACCGGCGCAGTGCGCGTCGCCATGGTGGCCGGTCGCCCTACGGGTGCCGGAACACCACGCGCCCGTCGACCACGGTCGCCGTGTTCCTGCCGGTCAGCGTGTGCCCGCCGTACGGCGTGTTGCGCCCCTTGGACTTGAAGCGCGCGGGGTCGACGACCCACGACGCGTCGGGGTCGAACACCGTGATGTCCGCGACGCCGCCGGCGACCAGCGTGCCACCGGGGAGTTTGAAGATGCGCGCGGGGGCACAGGACATCCGGTCGATCAAGGTCGCCAGCGAGATGATCCCAGGCCGCACCAGATACGTGATGTTCACGCCGAGCGCGGTCTCGAGGCCCACGATGCCGTTGGGTGCGTCGGCGAACTCGCGCTCCTTCTCGTCGTAGTGGTGCGGCGCGTGGTCCGTCGCGAGCACGTCGATGGTGCCGTCGGCGACCCCGCGCTGCAAGGCCTCGACATCGGCGGCCGTGCGCAGCGGCGGGTTCATCTTGGCGTTGGTGTTGTAGCCGTCGACCGCGTCTTCCGTGAGCGAGATGTGGTGCGAACACACCTCGGCCGTCACCGCGATGCCCTGGTCCTTGGCCCAGCGGATGAGGTCCACCGAGCCCTTGGTGCTCATGTGGCAGAGGTGCAGCTTGCCCCCCGTGCGGCGCGCCAGGAGGATGCACCGGATGACATCGATCTCCTCGGCCTCGCTGGGAATGCCCTTGAGGCCCAGCTTCGCGGACATGCGCCCTTCGTTCATCGAGCCGTGGCCGAGCGCCATGTCCTCGCAGTGTTCGGCGATCACGACGTCGAAGGTGCGCGCGTACTCGAGCGCCGTGCGCATCAGGTGCGAGTTCGGGACCGGCTTGCCGTCGTCGCTGAAGGCCACGGCACCGGCGGCGACCATCTCGCCCATCTGCGCGAGTTGCTCGCCGTTCTGCCCCACCGAGATGGCGCCGTACGGGAAGACGCGCGCGAAGCCGGCCTGTCGCCCCTTCTCGATGACGAAGCCGACCGCCGACTGCGTGTCCGTCGGCGGGATGGTGTTGGGCATCGCACAGATCGACGTGAAGCCGCCCGCCGCGGCGGCGGCGGCGCCCGTCGCGATGGTCTCGACGTCCTCGCGACCCGGTTCGCGGAGGTGGACGTGCACGTCCACGAGGCCCGGTGCCACGACCTGCCCGCGGCAATCGAGCACCTCGGTCCCGTCGGGGGCATCGAGGCGACCGCCCACCGCGGCGATGCGACCGTCGATCACCAGCAGGTCGCCGATCTCATCGCGACGCGTGGAGGGGTCGAGCAGACGCCCGCCCTGGAGCAACACTGGCCGAACACTCACGTTCGTGACTCCGCGCCAGCCGCGAGACGAGCCCCGGCCAGCAGGTACAGCACCGCCATCCGAACCGCGACGCCGTTCGTGACTTGGTGCAGGATGACACTGTGGGGGCCGTCTGCGACGTCGGAGTCGATCTCCACGCCGCGGTTCATCGGCCCAGGATGCAGGATGAGGACGTCGCGCGGGGCCCGCGCGAGCCGGGCGCTGGTCACGCCGAACACCCGGTTGTACTCGCGCAGCGACGGGATGTAGCCCGCCGTCATGCGCTCCAGTTGCAGGCGGAGCACGTTGAGCGCATCCGCCCATTCGATCGCGGCCTCGATGCGGTCGAACACGGTGACCCCCAACTCCTCCACGCCGTGCGGCAACAGCGATCGCGGCCCACAGACCGCGACCTCGGCGCCGAGCGTGCGCAGGCCCGCGATATTCGAGCGGGCGACCCGCGAGTGGAGCACGTCGCCCACCAGGCAGATGCGCTTGCCGGCCAGGTCGCCCAGCTTGTCCCGCAGCGTCAGCAAGTCGAGCAAGCCCTGCGTGGGGTGCTCGTGCATGCCGTCGCCCGCGTTGATGACGTGCGACTCGATGCGCTCCGCGAGGAACTTCGCGGCGCCGGACGACGGGTGGCGGATGACCACCATGTCGATCCGCATCGCCTCGAGATTGCGCGCCGTATCGACCAGGGTCTCACCCTTGGACACGCTCGAGCCCGACGCGGCGACGTTCACCGTGTCGGCCGAGAGCCGCTTCTCGGCGAACTCGAACGAGATGCGGGTCCGCGTGCTCGCTTCGAAGAACAGATTGACGACGGTCATGCCCCGCAGCGTCGGCACCTTCTTGATCTGGCGCTCCGACACCTCCTTGAAGGGTTCCGCCGTGTCGAGGATGAGGCGGAGCTGCTCCGCGCTCAGCGGCGCGAGTCCCAGGAGGTCCTTGCCGAGGGCCGGCGTCATGCGCTGTGCTCCGGCCGCGAGACGGTGACCTCGTCGCGGCCGTCGATCTCGTGCACGGCGACATCGACGCGCCCGCCCGGCGGCACGGCGACCCGCTTGCCGATCACATCCGCATGGATGGGCAGCTCGCGCCCGCCGCGATCGATCAGCACCGCCAGCGCGATGCGGGCCGGCCGGCCGAAGTCCGTGAGCTCGTCCATCGCGGCCCGGATGGTGCGGCCCGTGAAGAGCACGTCGTCCACGATCACCACGCGACGCCCGTCGAGATCCAGCGGCAGATCGGTGCGGCCGACCACCGGGCGCGGTCCCACCGCCTGCAGATCGTCGCGGTACAGCGTGATGTCGAGCGCCCCGCGCGGGATCTCCGCGCCTTCGATGGCCGTGATCTCGGCCGCCAGGCGGTCGGCCAATTGCACGCCGCGGCGCTGGATGCCGACCAGCAGCAGGCCCGCCGTGCCGTCATTCAGCTCGACGATCTCGCCCGCCATGCGCTTGAGCGTTCGGGCGACGGCGCGCGCATCGAGCAGGACGGTGGGCGAAGAAGGCATCGGTGTACGAATATACGGCGCGGCCGTCGCGGACGGGAGATTAGTTTGCAGTCAGCCTCTTCCCCGACCACATGCTGCCGTACACGTTCTACAAAGTCGTCCATATCCTCGGCCTGCTCTTCGCGTACTCCGCCCTCGGCGGCGTCGCCGTCCACGCGGCGAACGGCGGGTCCAAGTCCACGGCGGTCACGCGACGGCTGACCGCGGCGCTCCACGGCGGCGGCGTCTTCCTCACCTTGCTCGGCGGCTTCGGCATGCTGGCCCGCCTCGGCATCGTGCAAGGGCACCAGTTCCCCGGTTGGGTCTGGGGCAAGATCGTGATCTGGCTGATCATCGCGGTCGTGGTGATCCTGCCGTACCGCCGGCCACAGCTCGCGATCCCCGCGCTGGTGGCGCTCCCGTTCTTGGGTGGATTGGCGGCGTATCTCGCGGTGTACAAGCCGATCTGACGCGGTCGCCGCGGCGGGGCGGAATGCCGAGCGCCCGCCGAGGAGGACTCCCCGGCGGGCGCTGGTCACAGCTCTGACGGACAGGGCGGGATTCGAACCCGCGAAACGCTTTCACGTTTACGCGCTTTCCAGGCGCGTGCCTTCAGCCGCTCGGCCACCTGTCCATACTTGCAGCGAGCGACCGCGACCCGCGCGTCCCTGCGACCGCGGAGAGGTCGCGAGCGCTCGCGTGCGTCACCACGACACCCATCGCTCATCCCGACACGATCGACGGACAGGGTGGGATTCGAACCCACGGTACCGTTACCGGCACACCGGTTTTCGAGACCGGCTCCTTCAGCCACTCGGACACCTGTCCTTCACTTACCACACAGATCTGCAATATACGCGCAGCGACCACCTTGCTTCAAGGGCGGCGGGGTCCGGGAACCCGGACGAGGCGCTGCGCTCTCGTCCAGTATGTCGCTGACCTGCTCTGCATGGCCTCGTCGCCCTCGGCCTCGCCCCGCCCTGTTCGCCGCGATCCTGTGCGCCCTCGCGGCGCGTCCGCTCCAGGCGCAGCGCCCCGCGCCCCTCGACGCCTTCCCGGCCCCGACGCGTCCCGTGGCGTCGATCGTCGCTCCGCGCTGGGTCGACGAGTCGACGCGTGACCAACTGCAGGAGGCCGAGCTCGTCCTGCGGGCCTTGGGCGTGCGTGCGGGGATGACCGTGGCCGACATCGGCGCCGGCGACGGCTACTACGTGAGTCACCTCGTCCCCCTGCTCGGCGACTCGGGCCGGGTCTTCGCGGTCGATGTCGAGCCGCGCTACCTGGCGATGCTCCGGGACCGGGTGCGCCAGGCGCGATGGACGACGGTCGATGTGCGGGCGGGCGCCGGGCATGACCCACGACTCCCCGACGCGAGCGTGGATGTCGCCCTGATGATCCACATGTACCACGAGATCACGCAGCCCTACGGCCTGCTCTACCACCTGGCCTACGCCCTCAAGCCCGACGCGCTCGTGGGCGTGGTCGACATGGAGGCGCCGCCGCGGCAGCACGGCACGCCGACTCCACTGCTGCGCTGCGAGTTCGAGGCGCTGGGGTACCGCTTCGTGCGTCGCGACGTCCTCGCGGACGGCGCGTACCTGGTGACCTTCCGCGCGCCGACGGCCGCGACACGCGTCACCTCACCGGCCGCGGTGCGCGAGCGCGTGAGCGCCGCAGCCTGCGCCGCGTAGGACGGCGCACCGCGGAGAACGGAGCACCGCGGAGGACGGCGCGCTGCGGGGCGCGCGCGGATCGGCGCCTGCGCGACCGCGCGGACCCTAGGCGAGTCGCACGGCGATGCTGCCGGCGGGCAGGGTGCAGTAGAAGGCCCGCTCGACGGTGACCGACTCGACGGGATACACGAGCCCGCCCTGCTCGAGCACATCGCCCAGCCGCACGGCGACCTCGACCACGGGGTCGGGGGCCCCGCCACCGGGCGTGTGCTCCACGCGCATCGCCCGGAGCTGGACCGTCTCCTGCCACCCTGGACGCTCGGAGGCGGCGAGCGCCAGGCCGGGGCCCACGGACTCTGCTTGCACGACATAGCCCTGGCCGTACACGTCGAGCACGGACTCGACCGGGGCCGTGTTGGCCGCCAAGCGGAAGACGCCGGCGACGTCGGTGCGCTCGAGAGCGCTGAACCGCGCCTCACGGAAGAGGCGCGTGTCGGGGGTGAGGGCGTGGTCGGCGAGCAAGCGCTGGAGCGCCTCGGTCGTGGCAGCGTCGTGCGACATGGAGCGTCTCGGGGAAGGAGCCAAGGATGATGGCGTACGCTATCCACCGGCCGCCTGAATCGCTACTGTCGCCGCGCCCGGAAGAACTCCGTGAGCATCGCGTTGCTGGCCTCGGCCATCACGCCCCCGAGGACGTCGGGCCGATGATTGAGCTTCGGATGCCGGAGCAGATCGTGGATCGACCCGACCATGCCCGCCTTGTCGTCCCACGCGCCGAAGACGACGCGCCCGAGCCGCGCGAGCACGATCGCCCCCGCACACATCGCGCAGGGTTCGAGCGTGACATACAGGGTGCAGTCGGACAGGCGTGCGTCGCCGAGGGTCGCGGCGGCCTCACGCAGGACCCGCACCTCGGCGTGCTGCGTGGCATCGCCGGTGGCGCGCATGGCATTCGCGGCGATCGCGACCGCGCTGCCGTCGCGGACGATCACGGCACCGACGGGGACCTCACCGCGCCCGCCCGCCTCCAGCGCCGCCGCCAGCGCCTGCGCCATCCAGCGGCCGTCCTCATCGCTGCGGCTCACGAGCGTTTGGTGAACGTCAACCCGTCGGCCGCCGCGTCGGCGACGATCACATCTCCTTCGGTGTACTCGCCGGCGAGCACGGCCATCGCCAGCGGATCCTGGAGCAGACGCTGGATGGCCCGCTTCAGCGGCCGCGCGCCGTAGGCGGGATCATAGCCCTCACGCGCGAGGAAGCGCTTCGCGGCATCGGTCAGCTCGAGCGTGAGCTTGCGGTCGGCGAGCAGGGCACGCAGCCGGGTGAGTTGCAGTTCGACGATGGGGGTGATCTCGGCCTCGCCCAGCGGCCGGAACACGATGACCTCATCGATGCGATTCAGGAACTCCGGGCGGAACTGCGCACGCAGCAGCTGCAGCACCTGCGTCTCCACCAGCGCCCACTCATCGTCGCGGCGTTCGAGGATCACGTGACTCCCCACGTTGGAGGTCATGATGATCACGACATTCTTGAAGTCGACGGTGCGCCCCTGGCTGTCGGTGAGTCGTCCGTCATCGAGGATCTGCAACAGGACATTGAACACGTCCGGATGCGCCTTCTCGATCTCGTCGAAGAGCACGACGCTGTACGGCCGGCGCCGGATGGCCTCGGTGAGCTGCCCGCCTTCTTCGTAGCCCACGTACCCCGGGGGTGCGCCGATGAGTCGGGCCACCGCGTGCTTCTCCATGTACTCCGACATGTCGAGGCGGACCATGGCGCGCTCGTCGTCGAAGAGGAACTCCGCGAGCGCCCGCGCCGTCTCGGTCTTGCCGACACCGGTGGGGCCGAGGAACACGAAGGAACCGATGGGACGATTGGGGTCCTGGAGCCCGGCGCGTGAACGCCGGACGGCATTCGCCACCGCCGCGCAGGCGGCGCGCTGGCCGATGACCCGCTTCGCGAGTTCCTCATCGAGCTTGGTGAGGCGCTCGCGCTCGGACTCCATCATCCGTGTGACGGGGATGCCCGTCCACTTGGCGACGATCTCGGCGATGTGCTCGGCGCTGACCTCTTCGGCCAAGAACCGGCGCCCCGTGCCCGGCTCGGCGGTGCGCGCTTCGATCGCGCGCAGCTGCTGCTCGAGCTGCGGGATGGTGCCATAGGTGAACTCCGCCGCCCGTCCGAGGTCGCCGGCCCGGGTGGCCTGCTCGGCCTCGCCGCGGGCCTGATCGATGCGCTGTTTGAGCGTCGCGACCTCACCGAGGGCGGACTTCTCCGTCTGCCACTGCGCCTTCATCCCCGCGGCCGTCTCGGTGAGCTCGGCGAGCTCCTTCTCCAACGCGGCCCGCCGGTCCAGCGAGGCGCGGTCCGTCTCCTTGAGCAAGGCGCGCTGTTCGATCTGCAATTGCACGATGCGGCGCTCGACCTCGTCGATCTCCTGCGGCAACGAGTCGATCTCGATGCGCAACCGCGAGGCCGCTTCGTCGACGAGATCGATGGCCTTGTCGGGCAAGAAGCGATCGCCGATGTAGCGGTCCGAGAGGGTGGCGGCGGCCACCACGGCGCCGTCGGTGATGCGCACGCCGTGGTGCGACTCGTACCGCTCCTTGAGTCCGCGCAGGATGGCGATGGTGCTCTCGACCGACGGCTCCCCCACGAAGACCGGCTGGAAGCGACGCTCGAGCGCGGCGTCCTTCTCGATGTACTTGCGATACTCGTCGAGCGTCGTGGCGCCGACGACGCGCAGTTCGCCGCGCGCGAGCATCGGCTTGAGCATGTTCCCGGCGTCCATCGCGCCCTCGGCCTTGCCGGCGCCGACGAGCGTGTGCAGCTCGTCGATGAACACGATGAACCGGCCCTCACCCGCGGTGATCTCCTTGAGCACGGCCTTGAGCCGCTCCTCGAATTCCCCGCGGAACTTGGCGCCGGCGATGAGCGCGCCGAGGTCGAGCGAGAGGAGGCGCTTGCCCTTCAGCGACTCGGGCACGTCGCCGTACACGATCCGCTGCGCGAGGCCCTCGGCGATCGCCGTCTTGCCCACCCCGGGCTCGCCGATGAGTACGGGGTTGTTCTTGGTGCGGCGCGAGAGCACCTGCATGACCCGGCGGATCTCCTCGTCGCGGCCGATGACCGGATCGAGCTTGCCGTTGCGGGCGACCTCGGTGAGATCGCGCGTGTATTTCTGCAGGGCCTGATACTGGTCTTCGGGCGTCTGGTCGGTGACGCGGTGCGTGCCGCGGACGGCCGCGAGCGCATCGCGCAGCGCGCCGGGCGTCGCGCCCTGCGCGCTCAGCAGCGGCTTGGTCTCGGTCCCCGCCACCTCGGCGAGCGCGATCAGCAGGTGCTCGGTCGAGACGTACTCATCGTCGAGCGACTTGGCTTCGCCCTCGGCCGCATCGACGACCTGCTGCAGCTCCCGCGAGAGGGAGGGTTGGGCGCCACTCTGCTTGGCGTAGCGCGCCGACTCCCGCTCAAGGGCGGCACGGAGGGCCGCCACCTGCACGCCGAGCTTCTGCAGGATGGGCACGACGATGCCCTCCTTCTGGGCCAACAGGGCCAGTAGCAGATGCGTGTCGTGGACCAACGGGTTGCCAGCGCGGCGGGCAAGCGCGAGCGCGTCGTTGAGTGCTTCCGCGGCTTTGACGGTCAGACGATCGGGATTCATACCCAGAGTATCGAGGCAATTCGGGTGCCACGAAAGGGGTGCCGGAACGGCATAAAGCACGACCGCCCCGGCAGGTCGCCGGGGCGGTCGCGGTGTCGGCATGTCAGGCCGTCACTTGGTTACTAGCATCTTCTTGGACATCCGGTACCCATCGACCTCAAGCTCGTAGAGATACACTCCCGAAGCTACTTCCTGGCGCGTGTTGAGATACTTCCCATCCCAATAGGCCTGGTATTCTCCGCACGGCAAGGACAGGCGATTGAGCCGCTGCCCTCCTGCCACGTCATTCGAGCCTCTCTGCAACACCGGCAAGGCCACCAACTGCACGAGCCCGTTGTACACTCGCAGAGAAACTTGGTACCGTCGACTGGGATTCGAGCAGGTCGGGAAATCTCCGACGGTGAACGGGATCACAGTCTCAGGATTGAACGGGTTGGGATAGTTCTGCTTCAAACCTCCCTTCGTCCCCGTGGTGCGCTGCTGGGTCTGTGGGGGCCCAGCCTGCGCGTCACTACTTCGTGGCGCGAGGACCGCGAGGAACAGCACCGCAAGAAGTGCCGTCCAGCGTGACCTCATATGGTACTCCAGTCTGACAAAGTAAGTACAGGTAGTACGCTCCTCTGTGACGTTGTGGAAAAGTGGAGACCCATCTCAACGCTATGTCGCCCCGGTCCCGATGTCAAGGGACCCCCGCTCCCACACCTCGAAGGCGCGAAGCGGTCGGTGGTCACCGAGGTGCGCCTGGAGGAACTCGCGGAGCAGGCGCTGGTGGGCGCGGGTCGAGGCCGCGTCGAGGGGCGTAGCGGCGTCGCCCTCGATCCAGCGCGCCAGCGCCTGACGGGCCGACGCCGGCAGGCGACGCCGTGCGGGGACCAGGCGGTCGCAGGCCGCACACACGACGCCACCGAGCGCGGCATCGAACCCCGCGGTGCCCTCCGGCGGGATCGCGTCCTCGCAGCGCACGCAGGCGTCGAGGGCGGGCGAGAATCCCAGCTCGTTGACGACGCGCCACACCGCCGCCAGTCCGGCGCTGCTCGCCGCAGCGTCGGGCGCGTCCTCGATGCGGTCGAAGGCCATCCGGAGCTCCTCGTACAGGCCCACGTGCGGCTCGCCCTCGGCGACCCGCAACACAAGCTCGGCGAGGGCGCTGGCGGCGGTGAATCGCGACCACCGCCCGGCGAGGCCGCCCCGGGAGCGCGAGACCTCGAAGGCCGCGAGGGTATGCAGGTCCCGGTTCGGGAGAGTCACCAGCTGGGCGGTGCCTTGGGCGAACAGGTCCAGCGCCGGACCGAACCGGCTCTTGGGGCGGCGCGCGCCGCGGGCGATGACCGAGCAGACCCCCGCCTCGCGCGTGGCGAGGCGGAGGATGCGTGAGGTCTCGCGGTAGTCCAGGACGTGGAGGACCAACGCCTCGGTGACGAGCGGCGGCACAGCGGGAAAGCTACACGGCCGCAGGACGCCGCCGTCGCGTCAGCGCCCCGCCCGCAGACCGGCGATGACCGTCCGTCCCGGGGCACGGAAGTTGGCCACCGCCTCGTAGCGCACATCGAGGAGGTTCTCGACGCGCAGCGTCGCCGACACCGGCATGCGCGACGGCACGAACGGCAGCGCGCGCATCACCGCGACATCCACGCGGGTGAAGGCGGGCTGCTCGACCGGCGTGGCCGGCCAGGCGCGGAAATCCCGGTCGTCGCGCGCGCCGGTCCGCGTGGCGCTGACATCGATCGTCGTGCTCGCCGGTGTCCAGCGGAGCCCGGCCACCGCCAGATGCGTCGGTCGCCGCAGCAGTCGATCGCCATCCACGAAGGTCGCCGAGGCACCTTCGTCGGCGCCGGCATCGGTCACTTCGGTGTCGAGCCACGTGTAACCCCCGTGCACCTGGAGCGCGGGGCCGAGGCGCCAGCGCGCTTCGAACTCGACCCCGTCGGCGCGGGCCGCCGCGAGGTTGGCGTAGTTCGGGGTGCCGGTCGGGACGGTCGCCGCGTATTGGATGATGTCGCGGAAGCGCTGCGCGAAATAGGTCGCGCCGACGGACGCCCGGCCCGCGAGCACCGTCTGCGCGAGCCCGAGCTCCACCGAGGTCGTCCGCTCGGGGCGCAGCGCGGGGTCACCGATGGTGAAACCGGTGGCGAAGTTCTCGAAGAAGGTGGGCGCCTTGAACGCGTTGCCCACCGACGCGCGCAGCGAGGTCGAGGGCGTGACGGCATGGGCGAGGGCCGCGCGGCCGGTGTGGAAGACGCCGAACGCGCTGTTGTCGTCCCGCCGGCCGCCGATCACATAGGTCGTGCGCGCGCCCAGGTTGCCGAGCAGCTGCGTGGCCAGCGCGATGGTCCGCCGCTCGGCGCTGAAGTCGCCCGGGAAGTCGCCGTACTCGGAGAACGAGGTCGAGCTGCTCACTTCGCGATCGTGACCATGCTCGACGATGAGGGACCACTGTTGCGCACCGAGCGTGACGTCGGAGCGCAGCTCCGCGAGATCGCGCGTGACCGTGGCGTCGCTGATGTACCCGAAGAAGCCGAGCGTGTCGGCGGGTCCGTCGGGGAGATCACGGATCGACGGGGTGCCCCGGTTGCGACTGGCGCGCGCACTCAGCAGGACCGCGGGCCGCAGCTGGACGCGCGCATCGAGCGCCGAGACGAGGCGTTGGGTCGTGGTGACGGTGTTGCTGTCGACCAGCGCACCGCCGCCGTCGGTGGGATAGCGATACGCGTGATCGGTGTAGCGCAGGGTCGTCGCGAACGACCACGGGCCTGGCGTCCACGACAGGGCCGCGCTGGCCACGTCGTTGGTGAAGTCGTTGTTGAAGGGCAGGATCCCGGCCGAGGCGTGGCGTGCGCCGCCGACGGACCAGCGGAACACGTCGCCACCGGCGGCCGTGCCTTCGACGCGACGCGCCCCGTAGTTACCCGCCGCGACCGAGGCACTGGCCCGCGGCGCACCGGCACCGCGCGTGGTGAAGATCTGCACGACCCCGCTGACGGCATCGGAGCCATAGAGGATGCTCGCCGGGCCGCGGGTGACCTCGACGCGCTCGATGTTGTCGACGGTCAGTTGTCCGAAGTCGAAAAAGCCGCCCGGGGTGTTCAGCGGGACGCCGTCGACGAGGACGAGCGTGTAGTCGGTCTCACCGCCGCGCAGGAAGAGCCCGGTCTGGGCGCCGAAGGACCCGCCGGGCAGCACGGTGGCGCCGGGCACGAGCCGGAGGACATCGGCCAGTTGCGTGACGCCCGAGGCGCGCAGATCCGCTGCGGTGAACACCGAGGTGCTGATCGGCTGGGCCGCGGCGACCAGCTCGGTGCGCGTGGCGGTGACCGAGACCGCGGGGAGCAAGGGCGGCGCAGAGTCGGGGCGTGACTGCGCATGGGCGCTCGCGCTCGGCACCGTGCCGATCACGAGGGCGAAGGCGTGGAGGAACGAGAAACGGCGGTGCGACAACGTCATGGGGTACCTGGCGGTGAGGAGAACGGCGGTGCGGAGGACGACGGGGTGACTGCGGTGCTCGATGTCGGCGATGGGGCCGTGCGGGGCGGTGCGCGCAGGGGGACGAGGGTGGGCGTCCCGACGGCGGGATCCCGGGTGACCACGACGGGCCAGCGATACACGCGCTCGAGGATGTCGCCGCGCATGACCTCGGACGGCGCACCCGCCGCCGCGATGCGGCCGGCGTCGAGCAGGATCATCGTCGTCGCGAAGCGCGCGACGAGATTGAGCTGATGCGACACGAGCAGCACCGCGCGGCCGGCCCGTGCGAGCGCCGCCAGCAGTTCGCACTGGGCCATCTCGTGGGCCACATCGAGGAAGGTGCCGGGCTCGTCGAGCACGAGGGCCTCGCCGTCCTGCGCGAGCGCACGGGCCAAGCGGACGCGTTGCCACTCGCCGCCGGAGAGTTCATCCGTGCGTCGACCCGCCAGCGTCGCCGCGTCGGCCATCGCGAGTGCATCGGCGATGCGCTGTGACGCCTGCCCGTCGGCCGCGCCCCACGGCGACTCATGCGCGTAGCGCCCGAGCGCGACGTACTCCTCGACCGCCAGCGGATACAGCGGCTCCTCGCGCTGCACGACGACGGCACAGCGGCGGGCGATCTCGCGTCGGCGCAGCGAGGCCAACGGTGCGTCGTCCAGTCGGATCGTGCCCGCACTGGGCTGCACACGACCGAGGAGGGCGCGCACCAGGGTGCTCTTGCCGCTGCCATTCGGCCCGACGATCGCGGTCACGGCGCCGCGCGGCGCGCTGAAGGTGACCCCCTGCACCGCCGGCGTCGTCGCGCGCGGGTAGGCGAGCGTCACGGCCTCGAAATGGATCATCGCAGCCGCCCCATCCGCACGAGGAAGAACGGCACGCCGACGATGGCGGTGACGGCGCCGACGGGCAGTTCGATGGGAGCGCGGATCGTGCGCGCGACCAAGTCGGCCACGATGAGCAACGCCCCGCCGATCAACGCCGCGGCGACCATGGTCGGCCGCGCGCGGCGTGCGCCCAAGGACCGCGCGATGGCCGGGACCACGAGCCCGACGAATCCGATGAGCCCCGCCGCAGCGACCGTGGATGCGGCGAGCAGAGCCGCCGCCAGGAAGAGCACCGGCGCGGCCCGCTCGACCGACACCCCCAGCCCGGCGGCCGCATCCTCGCCAAGGCCCAGCGCATCGATGTCGCGGGCCCGGGCGAGCAGCACGCTGCCCCCCAGCGCGACGATGGCGGCGAGCGTCACCACCCCTGGCAGATCGGCGTCGGCGAGCGATCCCATCATCCACCACAGGGCGCCGCGCACTGCGGTGGGCGAGGCGCCCGACAGCACGATCATGATGGCGGCGTTCGCGAACGCGCCGACGACGACGCCCGCCATCACGAGCAGACGTGGATCGAAGCGGCCACCTGCGAGGCGTGCCACCGCCAGCACCAACAGCGTGGCACCCGACGCACCGACGAAGGCGGCCCCGGACACGCCGACGGCGCCGCCGACCCCCGCCGACACCGCGAGCACCGCCCCGACGGCCGCGCCACCGGAGACGCCGAGCAGATAGGGCTCGGCGAGCGGATTCCGGAGCACCCCCTGCAGGGTGGCACCGCTGACGGCCAGTGCGGCGCCCGCGCAAAGCGCGAGCAGCACGCGGGGCAGCCGCACGTCCTGCACGATGCTGACGGTGCGTGGGTCGCCGTGCCCACGCAGTGCGTCGAGGAGCTCGGCCACGCCGATCGGCACCGCGCCGAACGCCACGCCGAGCGTCACGGCGACCAGCAGCACGCCGACCAGGACGAACCAGCGCGAGGACGTCACCGCGAGGACCCGTGCAGGAGGTCGGCCAGATGGTGGGCCGCCTCACCGAGTCGGATCCCGGGTCGCCCGACCCGCAGGGTGTCATAGATCAACACGCGGCCGCTGCGGACCGCCCGGAGCGCGGCCCAGCGCGGATCGGTGGCGAGCTGGCCGGCCCGCGTCGGTCCCGCGAGGATCACGTCGGGATCGCGACGGAGGAGCTCCTCGATCGTGACGATCGGTGATGGGGCGTCGAGATCGCCGAAGACGTTCTCGGCGCCCGCGATCGCGAGGAGCTCATGCAAAAAGCTGCCGCGTCCGACGACCATGAGCGGGGCGTCCCAGAGCGGCCAGACCACGCGGGGCCTCGCCTCGGCGGGGACGCGCTGCGCGGCACGGTCCATCGAGGCGCGCACCGAGTCGCGGGCGGCCGCTGCGGCCTCGGGTGCCCCCAGGACGACGCCGAGGGCCTGCATCGTGCGGTCGAAGTCGGCCACGGCGTCGATGCGGATGGCCAGCGTGGGGATGCCGGCGCGTCGGAAGGCATCGCGCGCGCCACGGTTCTCCTCGCTGGCGTAGAGCAGCACGAGGTCCGGCCGCGCGGCCAGTACCGCCTCGATGTTGGGACGCATCCCGTCGCCGAGGTCGGGGACCGCGAGTACGCTGGCGGGATACGCATCCCAACGGGTGCGCCCGACCAGGCGATCGACGCCGACGATGGTGGCCACCAACTCCGTGGTGGCCGGATTCAGTGAGACGATGCGCGTCGGGACGCCCGCGACGATGGGGTCGTCGAAGTCGTCGCGCAGCGCAGTGGCATCGCGCCGATGATCGGCCGACGGCGTCGCGCAGGCGACGACGACAGCGACCAACGCCGAGAGCGGAACGAACCGGGACGGATGCACGAAGGGCACGCCTCTCCGACTCGCTCGCGAAAGGGTGCCCGGGTACGTCGGCGTGCACGCGTTGACGGCGCGGGCACGGGACGCCACGAACCCTCCCCCGAGGGTCTGTTGCAGTGGCACGGGCAGGAGGCGTCTCCTGGCTCCGGGCAGTGTCGCTCGCCTTCCCGGTCGAAGTCGACCAGTGGCACATCGAGCGCACCATGTAGATGCCCGTTACAGTGGCGGGGCCGCACCGGTCTCACACCGGATTTCCGTTACCCCTGCCCGCAGATTCAGTTGTGAACGGGGAACCTACAGCTGATTGTCGCGTTCTGCAAGGATGTCCGAGAGCTGCTGCTTCAGCGCCTCGCGATCGGCCGACCACTGCGCGCGCTCGTCGGCCGAGGGTGCCTGCAGCCGCTCGAACTTGGCGTCGAGCGCCGCGATGCGCGCGGCGATCGCTTCGGCCGGGTCCACGGAGTGGCCACGACGGGTGAAGGTCGGGACGCCCGGACGCAGGACCGATCGCGCGAGCCCCATCAGCAGACCGAGCCCGATGATGCCGACGATCCCGACCACATAGATGGTGCGGAGCGGGATGCGTTGTGCGGGCACCGTGACGGTCACGACGGCGCCACCTGGGACGTCCTGGGCGAGGAAGCGCTGGAATCCGCGCCCGTCGAGCATCACGGCGGCCTGCGCCTCAAGCGACGCACCGCTGACGGTCGCCTCGGGCTCTTCGACCAGGACTTCGACCACGTCGGACGGCTCGGTGATCGGCAGGGTCCACGGGAATGCGCGCTCCGGCAACAGGTACGAGAACGAGAGCTGCCGCATACCCGGCGAGATCGGGGCGAAGACCTGCACGAGGCCGTCGGCGATCGCGATGGCGTCGGGCGGGATGTCGCCGTCCCCGACGCGGACGTCGGTCGCGCCCGCGGGGAGGCGCGCGCTCCACGACGGGGCGCGCTCGTTGGCGACGCGCGTGCGTGATGTCGTGTTCTCGATCTCGAAGACCTCGATCACCGTGCGCTGGCGCACGGTGTCCAAGGCCGAGATGATGAGATGCCGGCCGCGCGTGACGACCGGAATGTCCACGCTGGCCGTGTCGAAGACCAGCAGTCGTGCCGCATCACCCTCGACCCGCGGTTCGCGAAGGGGCGAGGTGAAATACGCGACCCCGGCGTAGACGGTGCTGGCGAAATAGACCGCACCGGTGTCGCCCTGCATGCGATAGTCGAAGCGGTATCGACCATCGCCGCCCGTGCGCAACGAATCGATCGCGCCTTGCGCATCGCGCCCGACCCGGTGCAGGACGACCCAGGCGCCGGCGACCGGACGCGTGGTGGCCGAGTCGACCACGCGTTCGACGACGCCCCGCACCTCACGGGTGTCTTGGGCGTCGGTCGGTGCGGGCGCCAGGAGGCAGAGGGTCAGGAGCGCTCGCGCGCCCCAGCGGTCACGGGCGGAACTTGCCAAAATCTTCGGGGCGGAGACTGGAGAGATATTGCTGCAGGGACTCCGCCGGGGTCGGCGGTGGTGACTCGGGACCGAACGCGGGGGGCCCGGTGTCGTCGAGCAGGAACTCGGAGGCGTCGGCCTCGGCGTCGGGGAGCAGGAGCAGCTCCTCCGCCACGAAGAGCGGCGCGTCGGTGCGGACCGCGAGCGCGATGGCATCGGAGGGGCGCGCGTCCACCGCCCACCGCTCTGCGCCACGTCGGAGGTGCAGCAGCGCGAAGAAGGTGCTCGCCTCGACGCGCGTGATGGCCACCGACTCGAGCGAGACCGCGAGCGCCGCCAGCGTGGCACGGAAGAGATCGTGCGTCATGGGACGCTCGCGCTTGACGCCTTGCAGATGGGCCGCGATGGACTCCGCCTCGGCCCGCCCGATCCAGATCGGCAGGAAGCGCTCGCCCTCGACCTCGTGCAGGACCACGACGAAGGAATTCGACGCGCTGTCGAGCCCGAGGCGGGCGACCGTCACGCGGATCATCGCGGTCGCGGCACCGGCATCAGGCGCCGCGCCCGGCCGCGCGACGCAGGTCGTCGATGCGGTCCGTGCGCTCCCAGCTGAACAGCGTCACGGCGCGCCCGAAGCGCTCGACCACTTCACTGGTGCGCCCGAAGTGCCCGTAGGAGGCCGTCGGGCCGAAGATCGGCTGACACAGATCGAGATCGCGGATGATCGCCGCCGGGGTCAACGTGAAGACCTCACGCACGGCCCGTTCCAGCGCTTCGTCGGCCACGACCCCGGTCCCAAAGGAGTCCACGTACACCGAGACCGGTTCGGCGACGCCGATCGCGTAGGCGAGTTGCACCTCGACGCGTCGGGCCAAGCCGGCCGCCACCAGATGCTTCGCGACCCAGCGCGCCGCATAGGCCGCCGACCGGTCGACCTTGGAGGGGTCCTTGCCCGAGAACGCACCGCCGCCATGCCGGCCCATGCCGCCGTAGGTATCGACGATGATCTTGCGGCCGGTGAGTCCGGCGTCGCCCTGCGGGCCACCGACCACGAAGCGGCCCGTGGGATTGATGTGGTACGTGACGCCCTCGACCGAGATCCCGGACGGGATGACCGGCGTGATCACGTCGCGGATGATGGCCGCCCGCAGCGTGTCGTTGTCGATGCCCTCTGCGTGCTGCGTCGAGATGACCACCGTGTCGACCGCGACCGGCCGGCCGTCCTCGTAGACGACGGTGACCTGTGACTTGCCGTCGGGACGCAGCCAGGGGAGCGCGCCGGACTTGCGCTGTTGTGCCAGGCGCTGCGTCAGCGCATGGGCGAGCGCGATCGGCAGGGGCATGAGCTCCGGCGTCTCGTCGCAGGCATAGCCGAACATCATGCCCTGGTCCCCTGCTCCACCGACATCGACGCCCTGCGCGATGTCGCGCGACTGCTCATCGATGGACGTCATGACCGCGCAGGTCTTGTGATCGAAGCCGAAGGAGGCGTCGGTGTAGCCGATCCGTTCGATGGTCTCCCGCACGATGCGGGGCATGTGCGCATAGGTCGACGTCGTGATCTCCCCGAAGATCGTCGCCAGGCCCGTGGTGACCATCGTTTCGCAGGCGACACGCGCATGCGGGTCGCTCGCCAGGATGGCGTCGAGGACGGCGTCGGAGATCTGGTCGGCGACCTTGTCCGGGTGGCCTTCGGTGACGGATTCCGACGTGAAGAGGAGGCGGCGCGGCACGCGGGTGGGGGCTGGGGAGAGCGCGGACCCTCGCTGAGGCGAGGACGTCAGGATGGTACAAGGTAGGCGGCGCGCCGAACGACGCACAACCCAGTCAGTCGGCGGTCCCGGCGTCGGCCGTGAAGGCGTCGCGGATGATCCGTTCGGCCTCGGGCGCCGAGCGCGCCCCGATCGCCCGCTCGACGGCCGCCTCGGCGGCGGAGACGTGCATCGCGCGGACCGCCTGTTTGATCGGCAACAGCGACCGCGCCGTGACGCTGAGCTGTCGCAGGCCGAGCCCGACCAAGGCGAAGACCATCAGGGGATCCGAGGCCATCTCGCCGCAGACGCCCACGCTGATCCCGTGCCGGTCGGCCACGCGAACGACATCGCGCATGAGCCGGAGGACGGCGGGGTGCAGCGGCTGGAAGCGGTCGGCCAACGCCGCATTGCCCCGATCCACCGCCAGCATGTACTGCGTGAGGTCGTTGGAGCCGATCGAGAAGAAGTCCACCGCCCCGACGAAGCTCTCGGCCCCGATCGCCGCGGCGGGCGTCTCGATCATCACGCCGAGCGGGACATCGCGGCGGAAGGTCTGGCCGGCGGCCGTGAGCTCGTCGACCGCCTCCGCGATCAGGACACGGGTCTGCCGCACTTCGTCGACGGACGTGATCAAGGGCAGCATGATGCGCAGGTCCCCGTGCACGGCGGCCCGGAGCAGCGCACGAAGCTGGACCTTGAACAGCGCCGGCTGATCGAGGCACATGCGGATGGCGCGCCACCCGAGGAAGGGATTCGGTTCGGCGGGGAAGCCGCCCACGGGGAGCTTGTCGCCGCCGATGTCGTAGGTCCGGATGATGACCGCGCGCCCTGGGAACGCCTCGACCACCGCCCGGTACTCCCGGTACTGCTCGTCCTCGTCGGGCATCGACGTGCGACCGACGACGAGGAACTCCGTGCGCATGAGCCCGACCCCGTCGGCGCCGACGGTGCCGGCCCCCGCGACCTCCTCGGGCCGATCGATGTTCGCCCGGAGCACGATCGCCGTGCCGTCCTGCGTGGTACCCTCGGCGACCCGCAGGGTGGTCAGGGCCTCGTAGGCACTGCGCTCGGCCTCGGAGCGCCGCGCGGCCTCGGCGAGCTCGTCGGCCGTCGGCGCCACGACGATGGTGCCGGCGCTGCCATCGAGGATCACATACTCGCCACCCGTCAGGGCGGCCAGCGCGCCACGCGCACCGACGATCGCCGGGAGCCCGAGCGAGCGCGCGAGGATCGCGACATGCGAGGTGCGCGTGCCCTCCTCGGTGGCGATCGCGACGATCGCTTCCCGGTCAAGCTGGATGGTCAAGGACGGGGTGAGATCGTGCGTGACCAGGATGGCGTTCGCCCCCTTCTGCACATCCACGGGGTCATGATCGCCAAGGCCCAGCAGGATGGACAACACCCGAATGTGCACATCGGTGACATCGCCCTCGCGCTCTCGCAACATCGCATGGGCGTGGCGGGCGAAGTGCTGCCGCCACTCGAGCAGCACGAGGTCCACGGCCTTCTCCGCGGCCAGGCCTTGTTCGAGCAGCGCCTCGATCTCGGCACGCAGGCCCGGATCCTCGAGGATCGAGATCTGCACGTCGAAGATGGCGGCCTCCTCGGGGCCGACGTTGCGCTCCGCCCGCTCGCGGATGCGCTGCAGTCGCGCGATGGCCGTCGCAAAGGCCGCCTCGAGGCGGCGCCGCTCCGCCGGGATCTCCTCGTCGGCGACCATGCGCGACTCGACCTCGGGCACCTCCCAGCGGAGGACGTGCACGACGCCGCTGGTGATGCCGGGTGACGCCGGGATGCCTCGGAGGAGTCGTTCCATCCGTCAGGCGCGCTCGCCGAAGCGATTGGCCACCAGCGCATCGATGGCCTCCACGGCCTCGAGCGCATCGTCGCCGGAGGCACGCATCGTGAGCGTCGACCCGCACTCGGCGGCGAGCATCATGACCCCCATGATGCTCTTCCCGTTGACCGTCAGGTCGTCGCGCGAGAAGGTGATCTCACTGCGGAACCGCGCGGCGACCTTGACGATCTCGGCGGCCGGGCGCGCATGCACGCCGTTCTCGTTGAGGATGCGGAGCTGACGTTCGATGGTCACAGGACGGTAGAGTAGAGGACGTACGCGGCGACGGCGGCCAAGGCCGCACGCCAGCCGTCGAGCCGACGCGACACCAGCGCGGTGCCGATGGTCCAACAGAGCGCCACACCCAGCGCGGACACGAGGGCGACCCGGTCCGCGCCGACCACACGCGCCACGGCCAGGGGCACGGCCACCCCCGCGAGCAAGGCCATGATGCGTCCGATGAGCACCGGCGCTTGGCGGAAGGCCGGGGTCGCGAGCACGCTGGCCAAGCGCAGCCCTTCGCGCCACCCGGCATCGATCGCCCAGAAGCGCACGAGCACGTGCCCAAGATTATAGGTGCCGAGGAACAGGACCACCACACCGAGCGGCCCGAGCCCCAGCCCGAAGGCGAACAGGGCCATGAGGGAGCAGAGGGGCAGCCACCCGGCCCAGATGAGCCGATCGCCCGTGCTCCCCAACGGGCCGCAGCAGGCCGACCGCATCCGCTCGATGAGGGCGGGATCGACCCGGTCGAGTTCGGCCCGGGCCAAGGCCCCCACCGCCAGGGAGGCCAGATACGGGTGGGCGTTGAAGTACCCGCTGTGCCGGGCGACCGCCGCCCGGTATGCGGGGCCATCGCGACCGTCGGGCAGGTAGCGCAGGGCGGGCTCTAGCGCGAAGGCGATGCCGTTGCCGATCATCGTCTCGTAGTTCCACGCGCCTTGGACCGCGAAGAGTCGCAGCATCATCACGACGCGCGTGGACCATGGCAGGGCCGGCGGACTCACAGGAACCATGTGACCCCCAGCGCGATGCCGAATACCGCGAGACCACGGGCCGCGGACGTGCCGCGGACCAGCATCCAGATGGTCGCGGCACCGAGCGCGGCGGTCAGGCCGATGAGCACGGTGCGTTCGGTCATCGGGCTGCCCGACCAGCGCGGCACGATGGCCGCCACGGCGGGCGTCAGGAGCAACAGCGCGAGGAAGGTCACGATCGCGCCCCGTGCGGCGTCGGCGGTGAGGCCGAGCAGTTGCAGACGGCGGATCGCGGCCGCGTCTCCCGCCGCCAATGCGGTCTGGGCGCCGTGCGCGAGCCGCGCGTTCCACTGGCGCACGAGGACCATCGACTCGCCGCTGGCCCACGCAGTGAGCAGCGCCGCGAGCACGGCGAGCGCCAGCTGCCCCACGGGAGCGCTGGCGCCCTGCGCGTAGAGGACCCCCCCGACCACGGACGCCGACCCCCATTCGGGATAGCGCGAGGCCCCGAACGGGAGTGTGCCCAGCGCGATCATCTCGAGCACGACCCCGATGATCAGACCCCGCTCGGGATCGCCGGCGAAGGCACCGGCCACCGTCGCCGCGACCAGCGGGCGCGAGATCATGGCCTGCGGAAAGCCGACCACGTCGAGCCCGAGGATCGCGCCCAGCAGCGCGGCCGGCAGCAGGTCCATGATCACGGCGAGGCGTTCGCGAGCAGCGACGCCAACGAGACCGGATCGGCCGACGGCAGGTCCTGCGCCGTGACATCGATCCCGCCCGCGGCCATCGCTTGCAGGTCGGCGACTTCGCTCGGCGTGAGGAACACGTAGCGCAGGTGCTCCACGCGTCCCGGGCGATGATGCACCCCGCCGACGTTCACGCGTTCCACGCGGCCCGAGCCCTCGGCGAGCCGACGCATCGTCGCCGTATCGCCGGTCAGCACGATCCCCGGCCGCTCGTCGGCGAGATGGTCGGCCAGCCGCGCGACGGCGCGGTCGACGCTCTCGAAGTACAGCGCCATGTCGTCGGGCACGCCCATGCGGTAGAGGTCCTGCTCCCAGTCGTTCGCGGCGACCTGGTCATCGACCAGCACGATGAAGCCGATCTCCAGCGGCTGCCCCCAGCCCACCACGACCTGGCCGTGGATCAGGCGATCGTCGATCCGGAACAGTTCAACGGACATCCGTTCCCTCCCAGGCCCGCAGGTGCGCGCGGCCCCGCTCCACGAGCGCGCCGGGTGCCCCCGGCGTGTCGGGTGCCAAGGCGAGGTCGAGCAACAGCGGCAGGTTGACGCCGGCGATCACCTGCACGGATGGCCGCTCGCGCTGGACGCGCCGCGCCGCCATGGTGCAGCTGCCGGCCGGCAGGTCGGTGCAGATCAGCGTGGCGCCGCTCTGGTCGACGGCCGTGCGCAGCGCGTCGTACAACGACGCCGCGTCGTGGCCGTCGTTCGACAGCGTGAGGAACCGGTCGGCGCGGCCACCGATGAGCACGGCGGCCTCGACCAGCGCCGACGCCAGGCGACCATGCGCCGCGACGATCACGGGCCCCTCACTCATCGTCGTCCTGGAGATAGCGATTCACGTCGGCAGCGCGGCGCATGCGCCCGATCAGCCGCTCGTTGAACTGCTCGGCCGCGTTCGTCCCGCCGCTGTATTTCAACAGGTGATTCATGGCGATGACCTCGGCGATCACCGTGATGTTCTTCCCCGGATTGAGGCGCACTTTGATGAACGGCACCTCGACACCCAAGATGGTCGTGGTGGCTTCGTCGAGTCCGGTGCGTTCGACGGCGGCGTTCGCGTCCCAGGGCTCGAGCCGGACGACGACCTCGATGCGCTTCTGCTGCCGGACCGCGTGGATCCCGAAGATGGCCGGCACGTCGATCAGGCCGACCCCGCGGATCTCCATGAAGTGCCGCTGCAACTCGTGGCCGCGCCCAAGCAGCACGTCCGTCCCCCGACGACGGATGAGCACGAGGTCGTCCGCCACCAGCCGATGCCCGCGCTCCACGAGGTCGAGCACGCACTCGGACTTGCCGATCCCGCTCGTCCCGGTGAACAGCAGGCCGACGCCGAACACGTCGGCCAGCGAGCCGT
The DNA here is from genome assembly GCA_964503275.1 of uncultured Gemmatimonadaceae bacterium. Lineage (GTDB taxonomy): Bacteria > Gemmatimonadota > Gemmatimonadetes > Gemmatimonadales > Gemmatimonadaceae > DASRAP01. Next base: position 65,097 of record CAZCZO010000005.1, read on the forward strand.
GCATGTTGGTCGCGGGGGCGAACTCGTTCTCCAGGTACGGATTCAGCTGTTTGTAGAACTCGGCCGTGCGTAGCTGCGAGCGCAGCACCGCGACGCCGGCGTCGCGCGCGAGGGCGTCCATCCCGTCGGGGAGATCCTGCCCCTTCGTGATGAACACGCAGGGGATGGGATACGCGAGCAGGCGCGCGAGGGTCTCGCGGCGCTCGGCCTCGGGGCGTGATCGGAGATACGAGATCTCGGTCTCGCCGAGGACCTGGATGCGGTGGGCGAGGAAGCGCCCGGTCCACCCCGCGAGCAGCAAGCCCGGGCTCTGGGCTTCGCCCGCGCTGATCTCGCGGCTGAGTCCGTCGGGCGAGCCATACAGCTCGAGGCGCAACGGCTCGCGGAGTCGATCGACCAAGGTGCCGACGGTCAGTGGCATCAGCGTTGTCTCGCGGGCGGGTGGTGGATCGTGTGCTGCAGGAGGGCTTCGCTGGTGCTCGCGCAGCGATCCCAGGTGAAGGTCTCCGCGAACAGGCGCGCCCGCCGTCCCAGCGTCTCCACGAGGGCCGGGTCCGACGCCAGCCGGTCGAGCGCCGTGCCGAAGGCCGCGACGTCGCCGTGGGGCACGAGATATCCCGTCTCACCGTGCCGCACCGACTCACGGATCCCCGGGGAATCTGATGCGACGACCGGCGTTCCGCTCGCCGCGGCCTCGAGGTTCGTCAGTCCCCAGCCCTCCTTGGGAGACGCGAGTGCCAGCGCCCATGCGCGGCGCAGCAACGTCTGCTTCTGCGTCTCGTCGATGAAGCCGAGGAATCGCACCCGCGCGCTGAGCCCAAGGCGCTGGGCGAGGGCTTCGAGCTCGGCGCGGTGATCGCCCGCGCCGGCGATCTCGAGCACGGCGCGGGGGTCGCGCACCTGCGCGAAGGCGCGGATCACGACGTCCACGCCCTTGTAGCGTTTGAGTCGACCGAGATAGGCGAAGGTCGGGACGGTGGCCCGCTCGGCGGGGTCGGGCGTGTAGTGGTCGAACGCGATCCCCGGATAGTTCACATGCACGAGCTCACGCCGGATGCCCCGGGCCACCAGGTCGTCCGCCGTGGACTGCGAGATGGCCTCGAAGGGGATGTCGCGGTACACCCGGGCGAGGGGGCGTTCGGACAGCCACACCGCTGCACCGAGCACGAGGCCGAGCTCGGTGATGGCCGCGGAGCCGAAGAGGTGCGGCACCCACGCGACGATGGGCGGCGTGGTCCAGCGCGGCGTGTACAGCGGGACCTTGTTGATGTCCTCGACCAGCACGTCGTAGCGCTCGTGACGCAGGGTGCGCTCCCAGACCCGGCGCACCAGGAACGGGAACGACTGGCGGGTCCCGACGCGCACGACACGCATCCCGTCGAGCGTCGCGGTCGGGGGAGCACCGGCCCATCCGCCACAGAGCAAGGTGACGTCGTGCCCACGCGCCACGAGTCGTCCGAAGACCTCATGCAGCAGGATCTCCGCGCCCCCGGCCTGCGGGTTCTCGCGGTCCTGCCAGTTGAGGACGACGATGCGCACCTACAGGCGCCCCGACCGCCGCGCGAAGGCGTCGAGCACGCCATTCACGAACCGGGCGCTCGGCAGCCCGCCGAATCGCTCGGCCAGCCGGATACACTCTTGCAGGACGACGCGCGGCGGCGTCTCGGCCTGCACGAGTTCGGCCGCGCCGAGCCGCAGGAGCGAGCGCTCGATCGCCCCCAGGCGCTCGACCCGCCAGTTGTCCGTCACCGCATCGAGATCACGGTCCAGCTCCGCGCGACGCGCGATGACGACCCGCAGCAAGCGTTCCGCGAACGCGCGCTCATCGGGATCGACGGCCAAGTCGTCGAAGACGGTGGTCGCGACGCGCCCGATCGCGTCGGTCCCGCGCATATCGGCCGCATAGAGCGCCTGCAAGGCGCGGGCGCGCGCCCGCTGCGCCCGCCTACGCGTCGTCACCGTCCACCGCGTCAACGGCGTCGAGCCGTGCGAACAGATCCGCCATCTCGAGGGCCACGAGCACCGCGTCGCTGCCCTTGTTGCCGTGCGCGCCCCCCGCACGCGCCTCCGCCTGCTCGTCGTTGTCCGTGGTCAGGATGCCGAACGCCACCGGCACGCCGAACTCCAACGACAGCGCCTGCAACCCGCTCGCCGCCTCGCCCGCGACGTAGTCGAAATGCGGCGTGTCCCCACGGATCACGGCACCCAAGGTGACGATGCCATCGTAGCGGCCCAGCTCGAGCAGCCGGCGCACCACCACGGGGATCTCCCACGCGCCCGGCACCCAGAACACGTCGATGTCGTCGGCGGCCACGCCGGCCTCGCGCGCCGTCACGAACGCCCCGTCGTGGAGGCGCTGCACGACCTCGAGGTTGAAACGACTGCAAACGAACGCGAGGCGGCGCCCCGCGCCGTCGGGCGATCCCGTGAATTCCGGCATTCAGATGGCCTTGAGGTGTCCGAGTTTCTCGCGCTTGGTGGCGAGGTAGTCCGCGTTGGCCTGCGTCGCGGGCGCGACGATCGGCACCCGCTCGAGCACCGTGAGGCCGTAGCCCTCGAGCCCGACCAGCTTGCGCGGGTTGTTGGTCATGGGCCGGATGGAGCGCAGCCCGAGGGCGCGCAGGATCTGCGCCCCGATTCCGTAGTTGCGCAGGTCAGGCGCGAAACCGAGCGCCTCGTTCGCCTCGACCGTGTCGGCCCCACGGTCCTGCAACTCGTAGGCCTTCAACTTGTTCAGCAACCCGATCCCACGCCCTTCCTGGTCGAGGTACACGATGACGCCGCGCCCGGCCTCGGCGACCATCTGCATCGCCGTATGCAGCTGCCAGCGGCAGTCGCAGCGCATCGAGTGGAAGGTGTCGCCCGTGAGGCACTTGCTATGCATGCGCACGAGGACATCCTCGCCATCGCCGAGGTCACCGTACACCAGGGCCACATGCTCACGGGCGTCCACATCGTTGGTGAAGCCTACGAGCGTGAAGTCACCGAACTCGGTGGGCAGCCGCGCGGTCGCGACGCGGTGCACGAGCGACTCCGTTTGCAGACGGTGCGCCACGAGCTGCGCCACGGTGATGAACGTGAGCCCGTGCCGCGCCGCGAAGGCCTCGAGCTGCGGACGCTTCGCGGTGGTGCCGTCGTCGTTCAGGATCTCACAGATGACGCCGGCCGGATTGAGGCCGGCCAAGCGGCAGAGATCCACCGCGGCCTCGGTGTGGCCGACCCGCTGCAACACGCCGCCGTCGCGCGCGCGCAGCGGATGCACATGCCCGGGACGCCGCAGGTCGGCCGGCACCGTCTCGGGGTCGATGGCGACCTTGATGGTCGTGGCCTGATCGGACGCCGAGATCCCCGTGGTCACGCCGAAGCGCGGCGCGGCATCGATGGTCACCGTGTACGCCGTGCGGAACGCGTCGGTGTTCTCGGCCCCCATCATCGGCAGGTCGAGGGCCGCCACGCGCTCGCTGGTCAGCGCCAGGCAGATCATCCCCTTGGCCTGCATCAGGAAGTTGACCTTCTCCGCGGTGATGTGCTGCGCCGCGATGATCAGATCGCCTTCGTTCTCGCGGTCCTCGTCGTCGGCCACGACCACGAACTTCCCTGCGCGCAGGTCCTCGATGGCCTGCGTGATCGTCCCGAACGCCATCCCGTCTCCTGACGGTCCGCGACCGTCGCTCACGATGTCACCCCCGCCGCGGCCCCATACGGGGCCGCCAGCTGCTGGACGTATTTCCCGATCACGTCCAACTCGATGTGCACGACGTCGCCGACCGCGCGGTCACCGAGGTTGGTGTGTCGCCGTGTGTAGTCGATGATCGACAGCCCCAGGCGCTCACGGCCGGGCCGCGCATTGACCGTGAGGCTGACGCCGTCGACCGTGACGCTGCCGTGGAGGACGCAGAGCGCCTCCGCCTCCGGCCACAGGGCCAGCTCCATGATCCACGCATCGCCCTCCTCCCGCAGCGCCACGACCGTCGCCACCCCATCGACGTGCCCCTGCACCAGGTGGCCACCGAGGCGATCGCCGAGACGCATAGCGCGCTCGAGGTTGACCCGTCGCCCGACCTCCCACTGCCCGACATGCGTGCGCGCGAGGGTCGTCGCGACCGCCGCGACCACGAAGACCCCCGCGCGATGCTCCCGCACGGTGAGGCACACCCCATCGCAGGCGATGCTCTCGCCCTCGACGAGCGCGTCGAAGTCGGCCGCGATCGTGAGCGTCCGCCCGACCGGGGTCTGCTCGACATCGACCACGTGACCCACGTGGGAGATCAATCCGGTGAACACAGAGCGTCGACGGTCAGTCCAGGGGAGCGTAGGTCATCGCCAGGTCGTCGCCGAGGCGCTCGGCGTCGCAGAGCCGCCATCGACGGGCGTCGACCAGGGGGCGCGGTGGCACCGCCCCGAAGGCCGAGAGCGCCGACATCCCGAGCAGCAGTGGTGCCTGCAAGATAACCAGTCGGTCGACGAGCCCGTGCCCGAGCAGGGCGCCGGCGAGGCCTGCCCCCCCTTCGCACAGCAGGCTGTCGATGCCGTCGGCACGCAGCCGGCGCAGGGCCTCCGGGAGCACAGGTTCCGCGAGCAGCGTCACCCCAGCGGCCTCGAGCGGCGCCAGATGCGCCGCGCCGGCCGGCGACGTCACGACGGTCGTCGGCACCTGCGCGGCCGTGCGGACCAGGCGGAGCGACGCGGGGAGCCGCCCGCGCCGGTCGAAGACCACGCGGCGCGGGGCGATGCGTGGTGGACGGCCCTCACGCACGGTGAGCTGGGGATCGTCCGCGAGCGCGGTGCCACTTCCGACCGCGATGGCGTCGTGCCCCCCGCGGAGTCGATGCACGACGCGCCGCGCTGCCGGCCCAGTCAGCCAACCCGGGGCACGCGAGGCATCGGCGATCGCGCCATCGATGGACGTCGCCAGCTTGAGCGTGACGAAGGGCCGGTCGCTGCGAAAGCGGTGCAGGAACGGGGCGATGAGCTCGCCGGCGGCGTCCGCCCCGACCCCAGCGGTGACCGCGATCCCCTGCGCGCGCAGCCGCGCGGCGCCGCCGCCCGCCACGGGGTGCGGATCGTCCACCGCGTACACGACCCGCGCGACACCCGCGGCGACGATGGCCTGCGTGCACGGCGGCGTGCGGCCGTGGTGATCGCAGGGCTCCAACGTGACGTACAGCGTGGCTCCGCGCGCGTGTTCGCCGGCCGCGCGCAAGGCGACCACCTCCGCGTGGTCGCCCCCGAGCACCGCATGATAGCCCTCGCCGACCAGCACGCCGTCACGGACCACGACCGCCCCGACGAGCGGGTTCGGCGCGGTCTGCCCCCAGCCCCGGCGCGCGAGGGTCAGCGCACGCCGCATCCATCGCGCATCGGTGGCGGCGTGCGCGTCCATGCTCAGAACCCGATGCGGACCCCGACGGACGCGAAGGTGCGCCCGGCGTCAGCCGTGGGATCGAAGCGATTGTACGTCGTGAGGCTGCCCCCACTGCTGCGACCCACCTCGGCGGCCACGGCGGCGTAGCGCAGATCGAGCGTCGCATTCGCGAACAGCACGCTCCGCGTCTCGCTGCGATCGAGGGTCAGGGATTGCCCCAGCACCGTCGACGGGGCCCGCGCGAACAGGGTGCCGCTGGACTCCATCTGGTCGCCGCCGTAGCCCAGCGTGAGGCCGAGCACCGTGAAGTGCTTGGTGAGCATGACGCGCCAGGAGGTCACATCGACCGCGAGGTCGCGCACGCCGAGCCGCGCGCCTTCGTCGGTGTCCCCGATGAACGTCACGGCCGGGACGCCACGCTGCAGCACCGTGACCGTGACCGACGGTAGCATCGGGGCCTCCCCGAGCACCTCGACGCGGGCGCCGAAGCCCAGCTTGAGGTTCTCGTCGACCGAGAACTCGGCCCCTTGGGGCTCCACGTCGGGGATGTACATCGCGCTCACCAACGCATCGATCGCGCCGACGCGCAGCGTGCCCAGCGACAGGCCGGGGTACAGCCCGATCGCCGCGTCGACGGCGGGGACGGGCACCCACTGCTCGTTCACCGGGATGTCGTCCTGCTGGCGCCCCGTCTCGCTCACGCTGATGCGTTCGACATCGGGCAGCGATCCGCGGAGGGCGGTCGCGCGCACACCCAGCGAGAGGTGCCCGAACCCACCGAGCGGCTTGCCGGCCCCCAGCGTCGGGTTCCCCCCGGCCAGCCCGCCGCCCAACTGCGGGAACAGGTAGGTGAACAGATCCTCGGCCTTCTGACACACATCCGCACTCACCCCAACGCACGAGGAGGCGCTCTGCGCCTCCACCCGGCCGGCCGACGAGACCAGCGCGACTGCCAGCGTCCCACGCACGAACCACCGCATATGCCGCCTCCCCAGGAAAGTGGTCACAGGAGCACCCGGCCCGAACCCGCCACCACGTCGCCCATCACCCACGCGGGCACGCCGGCCGCAGCGGAGGCAGCCATGATCGGGCTCGCCTCTTCGCGATCCGCGATCACGACCATCCCGACCCCCATGTTGAAGGCTCGGAAGGCCTCGTCCCGTGCTACACCGCCGGCCGCGATCAAGGTCTCGAACAGCGGTGGGACCGTCCAGGCGCTCAGGTCGACGCGGGCGTCCAGCGTCGCGGGCAGCGCCCGGTTGAGGTTGCCCGGCAACCCTCCCCCGGTGATGTGGGCCATCGCATGGATGCGCGGCAGCTGGTCGCGCAGGATGGGCAGATAGGAGCGGTGGACGGCGAGCAGCGCGTCGGCCGTCCGCACGCCGTCGAGCCCAGGGAACGGGTCATGCGGGGCCAGGCGCAGGCGTTCATCGACGATGCGCCGTGCCAGCGAGTAGCCGTTCGTGTGCAGGCCCGTACTCGCCAGCCCGATCAGCACATCGCCCTCGCGCACACGATCGGGCCCGAGGACGCTGTCCTCCTCGACCACGCCGACGATGAAGCCCGCGAGGTCGTAGTCCGGCGGCGTGTAGACGCCGGGCATCTCGGCCGTCTCGCCGCCCAGGAGTGCGCAGCCGTTCTCGCGGCAGCCCGCGGCCACCCCCGCGACGATCGACTCCACCACCGCGGGCACCAGCTTGCCGAAGGCGACGTAGTCGAGGAAGAACAGCGGGATCGCGCCCTGCACCAGGATGTCGTTGGTGCAGTGGTTCACGAGGCAGTGCCCGATGGTGTCATGCACGTCGGCCTCGATGGCGACCTTGATCTTCGTGCCGACGCCGTCCGCCGACGCGACCATCAGCGGCGATCGCATCCCGGTCGGCACCTTGAACATGCCGCCGAAGGCACCGAACATGCCGCGCATACCGGCCGTGTAGGTGGACTCGACGTGCGCCTTGATGCGGTCCTTGGCGTGCTCGGCCGCGTCGATGTCGACGCCGGCGCTGCGGTAATCGAAGGTCACGCGGGCATCTCCCGATCGAAGGACACGAGGGTCCGGAAATCCTCGACGCGGCGCGCGAGCTCGTCGGGCGTCACCTCGAGGAGGCGTTGGAAGGAGAACTTCTCGACGGCGAAGGAGCCCATGGCCGAGCCGTACACCACGGCCCGTCGCAGCGTGCCCGGCGCGCGGTCGTCAGTGCGTGCGAGCCAGCCCATGAAGCCGCCCGCGAAGGAATCGCCGGCACCCGTGGGGTCGAAGACCTGCTCCAACGGGAACGCCGGCGCGAAGAAGATCGCGTCGCGATCGAAGAGCAGCGCGCCATGCTCGCCCTTCTTGATGACGACATAGCGCGGCCCGCGCTCGAGGATCCAGCGCGCGGCATGCACGAGGTTGGCGTGGCCTGTGAGCTGGCGCGCCTCGCCATCGTTGAGCGTGAGCAGGTCCACGCGGGCGAGGAGCGCGACGAGCTCCTCCGGCTGCGAGCTGATCCAGAAGTTCATGGTGTCGCAGGCCACGAACGCGGGGGCGACCATCTGATCGAGGACGCGGTGCTGCAGACGCGGGTCGATGTTCGCGAGGAACACGTACTTGGTGTGGCGCCACGCGTCGGGCAGCTTGGGCTCGAAGGAGGCGAGCACCCCGAGCCGCGTGTCCAGCGTCTCGGCGGCGTTCAGGTCGTGCCGGTAGCGCCCGGACCAGTGGAACGACGGGCCCGGCGCCCGCTCGAGCCCGGCGAGGTCCACGCCGCGCGCGACGAGCGGGTCGAGGGCGGGCGTGGGGTAGTCGTCGCCGATGACGCCCACGAGGCGGACCGGGGCGAAATGCGACGCCGAGGCGGCGAAGAAGGACGCAGACCCACCCGGCGCCCGCGTGACGGCGCCGAACGGGGTCTCGATGTCATCGGTCGCCACGGTGCCCACGACGAGCAGCGGCTGAGCGGAAGCGGTCACAGGGTCTGAGCAGGCAGTGAGGGACGCGCCGTGCTACATGCGCTCGGGCGCAGTGATGCCGAGCAGCGTGAGGCCGTTGCGCAGGACGATCTGCGACGCCCGCGCGAGGGCGAGCCGGGCGGAGCGGATGGGCTCCGGCTCGCCGAGCACGTGGCAGGTGTGGTACCAGGTGTGCACCAGACGCGCGGTCTCGAGCAGATAGCCGGTCACGCGGTGCGGCTCAGCGGCGGCGGCGGCGCCATCCAGCAGCGCCGGATAATCCGCGAGCGCCTTCATGAGCTCGCGCTCGGCAGGCTCCACGAGGGCGGACGCGTCCACCCCGCGGCCGTCGATCGTCGTCGGGTCGATCTCCCCGACGCGGAAGATCCCGCTGACGCGCGCATGCGCCATCTGCACGTAGTACACTGGGTTCTCGTCGCTCTGCGACCGGGCGAGGTCGACGTCGAACACCAGCTGCGAGTCGCCCTTGCGCATGAGGAAGAACCAGCGCACGGCGTCGCGCCCGACCTCGTCGATGAGGTCGCGCACGGTGACGTAGCTGCCGGCGCGCTTGGAGATCTTCACCTCCTCGCCCGCCCGCATCACCATCACCATCTGGTGGAGCACGTACTCGGGATAGCCCGGCGGGATGCCGAGCCCGACGGCCTGCAGCCCCGCGCGGACCCGCGTCACGGTGCTGTGATGGTCCGCGCCCTGCACGTTGACCGCCCGCGAGAAGCCGCGGCGCCACTTGTCCACGTGATACGCGACGTCGGGCAGGAAGTACGTGTAGCTCCCGTCGCGCTTGCGCATCACGCGGTCCTTGTCGTCGCCGAACGCCGTGGTGCGCAGGAACACGGCGCCGTCGTCCTCGAAGGTGTGCCCCGCGGCCTGCAGCAACGCGACCGTCTCGTCGACCTTGCCGTCGGTGTACAGCGAGGACTCGAGGAAGTACGTGTCGAACGCCACGCCGAAGGCCTTGAGGTCGAGATCCTGCTCGGCGCGCAACGCGGCCACGGCGAAGCGACGCACGCGGTCGAGATCATCGCCGCGCGGATCGTCGGCGTGCTCGGCGGCATAGCGCTGCGCGATCTCGACGATGTACGCGCCGTGATACCCGCCCTCGGGGATCTGCAGCGGCTCGCCGGCGAGTTCGCGCAGACGCGCCTGGGTGCTGAGCGCGAGGTTGGCGATCTGCACGCCCGCGTCGTTGTAGTAGAACTCGCGCGAGACCCGCCAGCCGGTGGCCGCGAACATGGCGGCGATGGCGTCGCCGAGCGCGGCCTGGCGTCCATGGCCCACGTGCAGCGGCCCCGTGGGGTTCGCGCTGACGAACTCGACGTTCACCGGGCGGCCCGCGCCGACGTCGCTGCGGCCGTAGCCGGGGCCGGCCGCGATGATGCCCGGAAGCGCGGCGGCGAGCGCACCGACGTCCATGCGGAAGTTGATGAACCCCGGCCCCGCGATCTCGGTGCTGGCGACTCCGGCCTGCGCGACGTCGAGCGCCGCGACGAGGTCCTGCGCGACGTCCCGCGGCTTGCGACCGAGCGGACGGGCGAGCATCAGGGCGTAGTTCGACGCCCAGTCGCCGTGCGAGGGGTCGCGCGGGCGCTCCAGCTGCGGGACGAGGTCACCCGGCGCACCGAGGGTCGCGCCCGCGGCGGCCAGCTGCACCCGCAGCGCGTCCAGCTGCGCGTCGGCGGTGGCGGTCACGAGTCGCCCGATGTCGAGGACGCGGGCGCCGCGGGCGCCTTGGCGGACGTCGCCGGCGCAGCGGCAGCGGCCGAGGATCCCTCGCCGGCGGCGGACTTGTTCGCGCTCTCGCGCTGATCCTTCTTGCCGTCCTTGCCGTAGTCGGTGATGTAGAAGCCGGAGCCCTTGAACAGCAGATCGGCGCCGCCCGAGATCATGCGCACGGCGACACCCGAACCGTCGGGCGTCGGGATGGACTCGGGGACCTCGCTCATCTTGAACACGCGCTCGATGATGGTGCCGTCAGGGCAGCGGAATTCGTAGGTGGGCATGGGCAGAAAAGGTGTTCGAGGGTAACCTTGAAACATACCCTGAATCACGCGGCCCAACAAGGGGTAAGCCGTCGCAGGACAACGACTTAGCCAACCGCATCGCCCGGCGTCCCGCGCCCTCGTTCCACGCGCTCCCGAATGTCCTCGGGCAGCAACAGGTCGTCCGCGATGGCGGCGATCTCCTCGGCCTCACGCCAGCGGGCTTCGAGCGCCGTCAGGTCGTCCGCGAAGGCGGCGCGTTCGTCGGCCTCATGCAAGGCCATCTCGAGGGCGAGCCGCGTCGTGAGATCCACCTGGACCAGCGCCCGATCGGGGGTGGACCAATTGCCGCCGGTCATAGGGATGCTGCCGTGCACCATCGCTGAGAACTCGGGCTGCGCCTCCAGTTGCTGGACGGCCTCGTGCACCCGCCGCTTCGAGGCGCCGTCCTGGTTCGCGAAGGGCAGGACGGTGCGCAGCGCGCCGACCATGGCGTCACCGCTCAGCCGAGGAGCGGTTACCAACTCGTACGACCCGGGCAACCCGAGCCGCCGCCGCACCGGGCGGTCGCCGCGCGGGCGCCAGGCGCGGAGCTGCAGCGACACGGACCCGTCCTCCTCGCGGCGCAGCCACGAGGCACCGGCGCAGAACGAGAACACGCGCACGATGGACCCGTCGGGGAGGCGGACGGGAGTCCCGCCGCGTCGACGCTCTCCGCTCTGCCGCACGGCGCCCACGGGGCCGAACGCGAGTGCGGTGAGCCCCGTGGATGCCAGCGCCGCGGCAAGACCGATGGACACAGCCGACCCCACGACGGCATCGATGTACGAGCGCACACGCCGCCGCAGGAACTCCGCGCCGTAGCGCCACGCCGCGAACTCCGGCCGCAGCGGCTCGCCGATGCGCACGAGCTGCAGCGCGTCGCTGACCTGCGCCATCCCGATGTTGTCGGTCGCCACCCGCTTCGGCGTCCGTCGGTACAGGCGCTCGGCTTCGTCGATGGCCTCCCAGCGTTCTTCGAGCGGCGTGAGATTCCAGCGGGCGCAGTGCGGGCAGATGACCCACAGGCGGCCTTTCGCACTGTCGAAGGCCATCTGCTGCCCCACCGTGACCGGGAGCGCGTGGTTGCTGCCGAGGTCGGCGCGACAGTGCAGACAGCGCCGGTACACTAGCCCGTCATCCCGGCCGGTACTCGCCCCAGCAGTCGCGGAACACGTCGGCGATCTCGCCGACCGTCGCGCGCGCGCGGACGGCATCGATGATCAGCGGCATCAGGGGCTCCCGCGCCGCGTCGGCCTCGGCGTAGGCGGGTGCGGCCGCCCGCAGTGCCGCGAGCGCCGCCGTGACCGCCGTCGCGTCGCGACGTGCCTTCACCGCCGCGAGCTGCGCGTGCTGTTCGGCGGCCAGTGCCGAGAAATCGGGCGCGGGGATCACCGGCGGTCGCTCACCATCGGCGTACTTGTTCACGCCGACGATGACGTCGACGCCCGCCTCGACGCGTTGCTGGAAGGCGTAGGCGCTGTTCCCGATCTCCTGTTGCGGGAAGGCCTCGGCGATCGCCCGCTCAGCCCCGCCCTTCGCCTCGACCTCCGCGATCAGCGCCAAGGCCCCGCGCTCGAGCTCGTCGGTGAGCGATTCCACGTAGAACGACCCCGCGAGGGGATCGACCGTGAGCGCCACGCCCGACTCGTGCGCCACGATCTGCTGCGTGCGCAGGGCGAGCGTCGCCGCCTCGGCCGTGGGCAGCGCCAAGGCTTCGTCGTAGCCGTTGGTATGCAGCGACTGCGTGCCACCCAGCGTCGCGGCCAGCGTCTGCACGGCCACGCGCACGATGTTGTTCAGCGGTTGCTGCGCCTGCAGGGTCACACCGCCGGTCTGGGTGTGGAAGCGCAGGCGGCAGGCCGCGTCGCCCGCCCCGAAGCGCTCGCGCATGAGCGTGGCCCAGATGCGGCGCGCGGCGCGGAACTTCGCCGCCTCCTCGAACAGGTCGTTGTGGCAGGCGAAGAAGAACGAGATCCGCGGCGCGAAGTCGTTGACATCGAGCCCCGCCGCGACCGCCCGGCCCACATACTCGAGCGCGTTCGCGAAGGTGAAGCCGAGCTCCTGGACGGCGGTGCAGCCCGCCTCGCGCATGTGGTAGCCCGAGACGGAGATCGCATTCCAACTGGGCACCTCCGCTGCGCAGAAGCGGAAGGTCTCGGTGGTCAGGTGCAGCGAGGGCGTCGGCGGGTAGATGTACGTCCCGCGCGCGATGTACTCCTTGAGGATGTCGTTCTGGATGGTGCCGCTCACGGCCGACCGCGCGATGCCCCGCTCTTCCGCCACGACGATGTACATCGCCAGCAGCGTGGACGCGGTCGCATTGATGGTCATCGACGTCGAGACCCGGTCGAGCGGGATGCCGTCGAGGAGGATGGCCAGGTCCTCCACGGTGTCGATCGCCACGCCGACGCGCCCGACCTCGCCCTCCGCCCGCGGCGAGTCGGAGTCGATCCCCATCTGTGTGGGGAGATCGAAGGCGGTGCTGAGCCCCGTCTGCCCCGCCGCGAGCAGGAGCTTGAATCGCGCGTTGGTCTCCGCCGCCGTGCCGAAGCCCGCATACTGCCGCATGGTCCAGAGGCGGCCGCGGTACATCGTGGGCTGCACCCCGCGCGTGAAGGGGAAGGCCCCCGGTTCGCCGAGCGCGGCCATGAGGTCGGAGCGCAGCGCATCGGCGCGGTACACCGGCGCCACCGGGATCCCCGACGGCGTCACCACCTCGCGGGGGGCCTTCACGAGCGCAGCAGGGTGCGGGCCAGCTCGACGTCGGCCTTGGAACCGATGTACAACGGCACGCGCTGGTGCAACGATGTGGGCTGGATGTCCATGATGCGCGTGACGCCGTCGGTCGCGGCCCCGCCCGCCTGCTCGACGATGAACGCCAGCGGCGAGGCTTCGTACAGCAGCCGCAGCTTGCCCAGCGGTGACTTGGTGTTGGCCGGATAGGCGAAGATGCCGCCGCCGAACAGATTGCGGTGGAAGTCCGCCACCAGCGAGCCGACATAGCGCACGTTCATCCCCTCGCGTTCGCCGTCGAGCCCGCGGAACCGGCGCATCACGCGCTTCACCGGCTCGGACCAGAAGGGCTCGTAGGCGTCGTTCACCGAGAGGTAGCGACCGGTCTCGGGGATGCGCATGTTGGGATGCGACAACAGGAACTCGCCGATCGACGGATCGAGCGTGAAGCCATGGACGCCGTGACCGGTGGTGTACACGAGCATCGTGGCCGAGCCGTAGATGACGTAGCCGGCCGCCACCTGCTGCGTGCCGGCCTGCATCAGATCCTGCAGGGTCCCGACCGGGCCCTCACTCACCTTGCGGACGATCGAGAAGATGGTCCCCACGGGCACATTCACGTCGATGTTCGACGAGCCGTCGAGCGGATCGAAGAGCACGGCGTAGCGCCCCTGCTGGAACTTCGCAGGGATGGGGATCATGCCCTCCTCTTCCTCGGAACCCATGGCGCAGAGGCGCCCGCCGTGGTCGAGGGCCTTGATGATCGTCTCGTTGGCGAACACATCGAGCTTCTGCTGGACCTCGCCCTGGACGTTCGCCTGGCCGGCCGAGCCGAGGATGTCCGCCAGGCCGGCGCGACGCACCTTGTTGGCGATGATCTTCGCCGCGAGGGCCAAGTCGTAGAGGATACCCGAGAGGTCGCCCGTCGCCAGAGGGAACAGGCGCTCCTGCTCGATGATGAAGCGTTCGATCGTGACGACCGAGGTGTCGGAGTGCGTGACCATCACTCAACGATAACCCCACCACCCGTGGGGGGCGAGCGGTCCGGCGGTGGCACACTGAAGCGGCCGTCGCGGCCCGCGATACGCAGCCGCTGGCCGTCGCTGGCGATGACCATGCTGCCCAGCTCGTCGGTGCGCAGGGCGAGGATGCCGCGCTCCGCGAAGCGGGTCAGCACCGTGGGGTGTGGGTGGCCGAAGGTGTTGCCGGCGCCGACCGAGATCAGGGCGAGGCGCGGGCGCACCGCGTCGAGCCACGCGTCCGTGCTCGAGGTCCGGCTCCCGTGGTGCGCCGCCTTGAGCACGTCGGCGCGCAGCGCGTGGGCCCCCCAGCGCTCGACGATCCAGCGTTCCTCGGCCGCCTCGGCGTCGCCGGTGAGCAGGAAGCGATGCGCGCCGTAGCTGGCCATGACGACCACCGACGCGGCGTTGGGATCGTGCTGGGCCACGGTCCACGCGGAATCCGGCGCGAGGACCTGGAGCTGCACCCCATCGACCGTGAGGGTGTCTCCGGGGCGCACGCGCTGCCAGGCGGTGCCACGGCGTTCGGCGGCCGCGAGCGAGGCGGCGTAGGAGGCATTGGGCGCCACGTAGGCCGCATCCCAGTAGGCGCGCGGACGCAGCGCCTCGACCACGGCCCGCGCGCCGCCCACGTGATCCTCGTGCGGATGCGAGAGGACGAAGAGCGCGACCTCGCCGCCGCGGGCGCGGAGGTAGGGCACGACGACCCGTCGCCCGGCATCGCCACCGGTCCACGAGCGGCCGGCGTCCACGACGATCCAGCGCCCTTTGGGGGTGCGCAGGGCCAACGCGTCGCCCTGCCCGACGTCGAGCACATGCAGCTCGGCGTCGCCGCTGGGGCGCGGGGCGACAGGCCACCAGGCGACCAGGGCCAGCGCTGCGATCGCCGCAGCGGTCCATCGCCACGGACGCTGGGCGCGCACAGCCGCGCAGAGGGCTGCCACGGCCAGCAGGGTGAGCAGCGCCCCCGTGCGCGTGGGCACCGTGGCGATATCGGCACCGGGGAGCGCGGCGGCGGCACCGGCGACTCCCGTGAGCGCGCGCAGGCCGGGACGCGCGGCGTCGGCCACCCAGCCTGACGCGGCGGGCCACCAACTCAGCGCGAGCGAGAGGAACAGCGTGGGCTGCAGCAGATTGGCGATGGGCCCGGCCGCGAGGTTGGCCACCGGCGCGATCAGCGAGGTGCGCCCGAAGTACCACGCGACGAGTGGGGCCGTGACGACCGAGGCGATGATGCTCGTGGTGAGTTCCTTGCCGCCCCAGCGCCGCCAGCCGCGCCAGCGAGGCGGGATGAGCCGCCGCGTGACCGTGCCCGAGACGATGATACCCACCATGCCGGCGACCGTGAGCTGCCACCCGATGCGCAGGACCACGGTGGGGTCGAACAACAGCGGCCAGCCCGCGCCGAGGGCCAGCGCGGCCCACGGCGAGGTCGGACGCTGCAGCAACCGCGAGGCCGCGAGCGTCACGAACATCACCGCCGAGCGCACGGCGGGCGCCGGCGCGCCGATGAGCAGCACATAGGCGAGCGTGACGATGCAACCGCCGATCAGCGCGCGACGCCGCGACCAGCGTGCGGCCTCGAGCAGCAGCACCACGGCCGCCGCGACGATGGTCACGTGCAGCCCCGAGATGGAGAGGATGTGCACCAACCCGGCGCGCGCGAAGGTGTCGCGGATGGTCGGGTCGAGGTCGTCGGTCTCCGCGATGAGCAGCGCCTTGGCCAAGGGCGCATCGACGCCGAAGTCGCGCTCGATGGCGTGCGCGGCGCGCTGCCGCGCCCGGGCGAAGACATCGGGCGGTCGCAGTTCGCGGACCGATGCCTTGCGGACCAAGATGCCGTCGCCGGTGGCGAACATCGTACCCGTGATGCGCACCACCGCGCCGGGGGCGGCGTGTCCGTCGCGGATGCTGACGGAGAGGCCCACGCGGCAGGCACCGAGGACCTGCGCGCGCGTGAAGGCGCCGGGGGTCGCGGCCCGATCGATGCGGGCGGTGACCCGCCCGGCCGCGACGATCGCCGGGCGGCAGCGCTCGACCCGCCAGAGGTGCAGCGTCGCGATGGCGGTCCCCGCGACGACCAGCCCAAGGCAGGGCAGCGCCGCGTGCCAGCGGCCCCGCAGCTGCAGCAGCACGAGGAGCCCCACGAGCCCGATGCCCGCGGGGATCTGCCGAGCGAGGCCGAGGGTCAGGCCTGTGGCGTAGGCCGCGACGGCCCAAGCGATGAGCGGCACGTGGCGAAGGTCGCCGCGTGCCGCCCCTGGAGCATCACCGTTCTGCCGCTGGTGTCATCCGGCCATCGGCAGCGGCGTGCGCTCACGCACCGGCGTGCCCGTGAACGTCGAACCCGTGGTGCCGGTGAGCTCGACGGTCATGTACGTGCCGACCAGCGACTCCGGCCCTTCGACGAGGATGGTCTTGTAGTCGCGGGAGCGCCCCTGCAGCAGCTCGCCGCGGCGGGCGCCCTTCTCGATGAGGATCTCACGGCGTGCCCCCAGCAAGGCCAGGTTGCGATCGCGTGAGCCGCGGCGCACGGTGTGGATCAAGGTGTCGAGGCGCGCACTCGCCACGTCGTCGGGCACCGTCCACTCCGCCGGCATCCGCGTGGCCGGCGTGCCCTCGCGCGGGGAGAACTTGAAGGTGAAGGCGTCGTCGAAACCGACCTCGCGCACCGCACTGAGCGTCTCCTCGAACTCCGCGTCCGACTCGCCGGGGAAGCCCACGATGATGTCCGTGGTGAGGCCGAGTCCCGGGATGGCGGCCCGGAGACGGTCGACGCAACGCAGGTACTCCTCACGGCTATAGCGACGGAGCATGCGCTTGAGCACGTCGGTGGACCCCGACTGCATGGGCAGATGCACATGCTCGCAGACGGCGGGGGTCTCGGCCATCGCCGCGATCACGTGGTCGGAGAAGTCGTTGGGGTGCGGCGAGGTGAAGCGCAAGCGCTTGACGCCATCGACGGCGCCCACCGCGCGCAACAGGTCGCCGAAGTCCGCGCCGTCGTCGTGGAAGGAGTTGACCGTCTGCCCCAGGAGGATGATCTCACTGATGCCCTGCTCGACGACGCGGTGGGCCTCCCGCACCACATCGGCCACGCGCCGCGAGCGCTCGCTGCCGCGCGTGTAGGGCACGATGCAGTAGGTGCAGCGATAGTCGCAGCCGCGCTGCACCGGGATCCAGGCCTTGACCCCATCGAGGCGGTGGGCGGTGACGTCCTCGTAGTGCTCTTCGAGATCGAAGTCAGTGGCCACTCGGCGTTCGCCACTGCGCGCGCCCGCGATGAGCTCCGGCAGCGCGCGATACCCGTCGGGGCCGATCACCAAGGACACGTGCTTGGTCTTGAGCAACTCCGGGCCCAAGCGCTGCGCCATGCAGCCGACGACGCCGAGCACGGTGTCGGGCCCCATGTGCCGCTTGAGTTCGCCGAGGCGGCCGATGACCCGCTGCTCGGCGTGATCGCGGATCGCGCAGGTGTTGACGAGGATGACGTCCGCGCCCTCGGGGGTGGCCGACGGGGTATAGCCATGGGGCGCCAGCGTGCCGAACATGAGTTCGGTGTCGCTGACGTTCATCTGGCAGCCGTAGGTCTCAATGAAGATGGAGGGCACGCGACGAAGTCCGGAGGGCCAAGGACAGGAGCGAGGGCTCCCGGTAATCTACTCAGCGGCGGGTGCGACCGAGGGTGGCGCGTCGGGCAGATACAGGTGGAACTGCGCGCCATGGCCCAGCTCGCTGGTCACCCAGATGCGTCCGCCGTGCGACTCGGCGACGAGGCGGCAGAAGGCCAGGCCGAGCCCCGAGCTGCGCAGCTTCGGGGCGTTGGGGGTCCGGACCTGCTCGAACTTGCGGAAGATGAGCTCGTGGTATTCGCGCGGGATGCCCGGGCCGGTGTCGGCCACGGTGAAGAGGATCCCGGTGGCCTCGCGCCGTGCGCTCATGGTGATGGCCACGCCATTGGGGGCGTGACTGAGGGCGTTCTGCAGCAGGTTCGCGAACACCCGCCGCAACAGCGTCTTGTCGGCTTCGAACACCGGGGCATCGTCGGCGACGTCGATGCTGCAGGTCGCGCCCTCCTGCGCGCAGCGGTGCTGCCAGTCGAACTGCATCTCGGACAGGAACGCCGCCGGGGCGATGGGCGTGGGCGTGATGGTCACCGCGCCCGATTCGATGCGCGTGACCTCCAGCAGATCCTCGATGGCCCCGAGGAGGTCCTCGGCCTGTCCTTCGGCCTCGCCGAGGGCGTTGCGCTGGCCGTCGCTGAGGGGTCCGAAGTCGCCATCGAGCACCATCTCGAGCGTAGCGAGCACGGTCGTGAGCGGCGTCTTGAGATCGTGCACGATCATCTTCACCAGATCATCGCGCACCATCTGCAACTCACGCTGCTTGCGCACCGCCTCTTCGAGCGCGTCGGTCGCGGCGCGGAGGGCCAGCAACGAGCGGATGCGCGCGCCCAGCACGTGGCGGTTGTGCGGCTTGGTGAGATAGTCGTCGGCGCCGGCTTCGATCGCGCGGACCCGATCCTGGGCGTCGCTGAGGGCGCTGATGAAGATGACCGGGACGTGCTTGGTGCGCGGGTCTCGCTTGAGCCGGCGGCAGACTTCGAAGCCGGCCACGCGATCGTCGGCCGCGAGTCCCGCGCCAGGCATCGCGACATCGAGGATGACGAGGTCCGGCACCCGCTCCAGCGCCATCGTGAGGGCGGTGGTCGCATCGGACGCGTCGATGACCCGATACCCCGCGACCTCGAGCTGATCGCGCAACAGTTCCACGTTCGCCTGGACATCGTCGGCGATCAGGAGCAGCGGCGCGGCGTCGGTCACGGGCTCAGGGGACGATCGCGAGGCCGATGTTCGTCAGCCAGGCCGACTCGCGGCCGCCACGGCCGCTCCGCGAGGCGCGTTGCACGCCCAGATTCAGCGAGGCGCGACCCAGCGACAAGGGATAGCCGAACCCGGCGCCGATCGATCGCTCGGTGACCGCGCGATCGGCGACATCGAAGGGCAACGTCCGCTGACGGACGCCGAGGCGCAGGGTGAGGGCGGACCCGAAGACCGTCGGGCCCCGCGATTCCGCCCCCAGCGCGAACTCGTCGGCATCGCGGATCGCGAGCGAGGCGGTCCCGAGTCCGTCGAGATCGGTCCAGCGCGTTCGGTTCCACGACGCGGCCACGACCGTGGACGCGATGCCGTCGTAGCGCACCGCGGCACCGACCTGCAGCGGGACGCTCGCCGAGCCGACGACCGTATCGGCGAGCCGGGCACGCAGATCACCGCCGAGTCGGGTGTGTGCCGTCACCATCAGCGTGGGCACGACGCGCCAGTCGGCCCCGAACGACAGCGCTTGCCCCGAGAAGGTGTACGTGGCCTGCGAACTGACGTCGGCCAGCGGGACCGTGTCGGGGAAATCGCGACCGATCGCCAGGCGATTGCGGCCGGTGATGAAGTGGATGCCGGCGCCGGCCCGCAGGCGCTCTGAGAACCGCCAGCCGAGCGCGGCGCGGACGTCGTTGATCGCCCCCGTGGACGAGAAGAGCGAGACGACATCGACCTGTTCGTCGCCGACCTGCTCCTGCACGCGCGAGGCGGTCTCGAAGGTGCGGTCGAGCAGGGTGGCGAAGGTGACCATGACCGACCCGCGCTCCGACACCTTCCCCGAGAGTCCGCTGAGCGGGAAGCGCACGACACTGGTGCGGTCGCGCGCGCTGCCGACGCGCGTGCTCCGGGACTCGGGCTCGGCGTGGAAGAACAGCGCGCCGCGCTGCCAGTTCGCGACCGCCGCGGGGTTGAGCGGCGTGAGCTCATCGAAGGGCGCGAGCGCTCCGGCGGTCCCCGCCGATCGCGCGCTCTGCCCGTTGACGGGGTAGCCGAAGCCCTGGCTCCCGAGGGTGCCCTGCGCGCCGAGTGCGGCCGCGCTGCCGAGCGTGGCGGCCACCATCACAAGAAGTGCACGGATCACGGCCGACCGAACCGGGAGCGGGGGATGTAGTTGAGGCGCAGTTTGGGTCGCAGTGCCGGCGGCGCACCCGGCCCGTAGAACTCGAGGTGCCCTGCCGCGGTCGCCTCGTTGAGCGAGCGCAACACGATGGCGGTCTGGGGACCATTCTCGGGATCGTTCACGATGGTCCACTGGCGCACCAGCTGGATGAGGTCGACCCGACGCTCGGCCGAGTCGGCGGGGGCGGCGACGATCGCGCCGATGCCGAACTGCAAGGCCGGGAACACCAGCGATGCCGCACGGGTGATGTCGACGATCCGGTTGGTCGCGCTGACCGCGACCGGTGCGATGGCGAGGGGGAGCGTCCGATCGACCGCACCACTGGGCTTCTGATACAGCGACAGCTGTGCGCGCACCAGCACCACCGAGTCGAGGTAGAAGCGCGGAACGACCAGGCGCAGATACGTGCGCCGCGCGGGGATCCCGCCCACGATGAGCCTGGTGGAGTCCCCGGTATCCGTGCCCCGCACGAAGATCGAATGGTCGGTGAGCTCCGCCGCGAGCGTCGCATCGCCGACCGGCGTGCGTGACACCGGGCCGATGTTCAGTTGCCGCGCGTCGGGGTCACTGCGATTGGGCTGGAAGGAGAGCCGGACCGGCGCCCCCGTCTCGACCGACTGCAGCAGTGCCGTCCCCGAGCCCGCGAGACGCAGGCCGATCCGGATGCGGGCCCCTGTGCGGATCTTGTTGAGGATGACGTCGTTGCGGAGATACACCTTCGCCGAATCGTCCAGGAGCAGAGCGGTGGCGTTCACCACCGTGCTCCCGAGGAGCCGCTCGGGCGTGAAGAGCGCGGCCACGACCGCGGTCGCGGTGTCGGTGGCCGGGGTGTCCACGTCGTAGGCCTCGAGCGTGATGTCGCCGGTCCAGCCGATGTTGGCGAGCGCGAAGCGGACCATCACGTGCGCGGAGTCGACCGTGGTGATCGTACGCGGTGAGCCCGCGACCGTATACGTGCTGGTCACGGTGTCGTAGCGGACGATCGCGCGCACATCGAGGGAGTCGCCGCGGCTGGCGAGCCAGAGCCCGTTCTCGGTGCCGCGGAGCGGGAAGTCACCGACCGAGACCGCGTAGGCCACCGGCTCGATCACCACCTCTTGGAGTGGGATGTTCTCGACCGGACAGAGCGCTGGGCAGGTGTTCCCACCCGTGAGATCCTCAGCACAGGCGGCGAGCACCGCCAGGAGCGGCAGGCACAGGATAGAACGTCGGACGGACACAGGCTCCGCAGGTCGGGGCGAAAGGGACTCGATGGTTTGGACCCACACGGGACACGAACGGTTCCCGCCGCGCAGGCATATCCCTGAAAGTTACACCGGCGACCAGCCGTCGCGGGTGCCGTTCAGCGATAGCGCCGTGGAAGCCGCAGACGCAGGCCGGTGAGGAACTCGTAGGGACTGACACCGGCGCGACCGGCCACGGCCTCGAGGCGGAGCTCCGGCGTCGCCGCGATCACCGCGACGACATCGCCCACGGTCACATCGAGCCCGGTGACGTCGACCAGCGTGAGGTCCATGTTGATGAGGCCGACGATCGGGGCCAGCGCGTCTCCCACCAACACCCGCCCCACGTTGGACGCGCTACGGCGCAGCCCATCGGCATAGCCGAGGCCGATGGTGGCCACGGTACTCTCGCGCGCGGCGACCCAGGTGGCCCCGTAGCTCACCGACGCGCCGACCGGCACCGTGTGCAACTCGAGGACGCGGGCTGAGAGCGAGACGACCGGGTCGGGCCGGATCACCTCGCCCGACCCGACCCCGTAGAGGAACACGCCGGGGCGCACCACATCGTGCGCCGTGGCGCCGCGGCGCGCGATGGCGGCGGAATTGTCCGTGTGCACCACGGGGGGGCGCGCGGGGAGCGCGGCGAGCGCGGCCGCGAAGCGCCGATCCTGCTCGACGACCGAACCCGGCGAGGACTCGGGCGAGTGGTAATGTGTGAACACCCCCTCGGGGGGATGCGCCTGCAGCAGCGGGCGGAGGGGCGCGACAGCGTCCCAGGGCACGCCGCGCTGCATCCCGGTATCGATGCTCAGGTGCCAGGCCGCACCGGTGGCGCCCCAGGCGCGGATGAGCGCGGGATCGCCGAGCGTCGGCGTCAGCGCGTGCGCGTGCGCGGCGGGCAGTTCGTCCGCCAGCACCGGCGTACACAGCACGACCCGCTCGTTGACGCCAGCCTCGCGGAGCTGCACGCCCTCCTCGATGGTCGCCACGCCGAAGCCCCAGGGCGTCACGGCCCGCAGCGCCGTGACCACCGGCAGGACGCCGAGGCCGTAGGCGTCGGCCTTCACCATCGGGAGCAATGGCACACCCGCATGCGCCTGCAGCCGCTGGGCATTGCGCACGAGCGCGCCGAGATCGACGTCGATCCAGGCGCGCGGGGGCCCTTGTGTAGATTCGAAGGTCATCACCGTTCCCGCAACGTAGCCGACCGCCGAATGTCCGAGCAACCCAAAGCCAGCCTCGACGATGCCCTCGCGATCATGCGCGACCTTCGGGCGCGCGACCCCTGGGACGCCGCGCAGACCCATGACTCGCTGCGCCCCTACCTGAACGAGGAATCCCACGAGCTGGACGACGCGCTGCGGGAGGAGGACGACGCCGCGATGTGCAGCGAGCTCGGCGATGTGCTGCTGCAGGTGCTGTTCCACAGCGTGATCGCTGAGGAACGCGGGGCCTTCGGGATCGCGGAGGTCGCCGGCTCGCTGGTGCACAAGATGCGCACCCGGCACCCGCAGCTCTACGGGGCAGCGACGGAGAAGATCCCCTGGGAGCAGATGAAGGCGCGGACCAGGCGCTCGATCGCCGAGGGCCTGCCGGCCGGTCTCCCTGCCCTGCACCGGGCGCACCGTCTGCAGGAGCGGGCGGCGGCCGTGGGCTTCGACTGGCCCGACCCCTCCGGCCCCGCGCAGAAGGTCACCGAGGAGCTCGCCGAGGTCGAGGCGGTGCTGGACGAGACGGGGCACCGGTTCCAGACCTATGGCGTGCCCTCCGCCGATCCGCAGCACGAACGGCTCGAGGCGGAGCTGGGCGACCTGCTCTTCGCTGTGGTGAATCTCTGCCGCAAGTGCGACGTGCACCCGTCGTTGGCCCTGGACCGGGCGAATGAGAAGTTCCAGCGCCGCTTCGAGGGCGTCGAGGACCTGGCCGCCGCCCGCGGGATCGAACTGCGGACGGCGGGATTGCCCCAGCTCGAAGCGCTCTGGGGCGAGGTGAAGGCCGAGGAGGCCTAGCGCGCGCTGAGCGCGCGCTCGGCCTCGGTCGCGATCACGTCGAGCTCGGCGCGGAGCACGTTGGCCCGCGTCAGCACGTCGCGACCGACCTTCATGTCCACGCGGGTGGTCATGCCCGCCAAATACGAGATGTGCTGTTGGATCCCGGGCTTGCCGTAGCGTACCGGCGCGGTCTGGATCTTGGCGAGCACCGCGTCGATGGCGGCCCGCTTGTCGGGTTGCGACTCGCCCAGCCGTTGCCGCTCGGCCGTCAGGCGCTGGGTGAGCGCGCGGACCTCGGCCACCATGGCCTGCATCCGCGCGTTGTGGGTGAACTGCTCTTCGAGGTCGGCCGCGGTCAGGCCCTCGTCGGCGAGCCGCGGATCGATGAGGACGCGCAGCGGGACGCTGCGCTCCTGCCCATCGACCGCGATCGTCACGGTGTAGTCGCCCGGCGGAGCGCCCAGCCCGTTCTGATGCTGCACGTTCCAGGTCCAACGATTGAGACCGGCCACCGCCGTGGGGATGCTGGTGACCGGCGCCGTGGCAGGGCTGGTCGCGCGACCGCCGACCATACCGGCGGCCGGGTCATCGTCGTCGTCGCTGGGCCGCGCCCGTGGCGGGGCCGGCGGGCGCGCGGTGCTCAGGTAGGTGTTCACCACGGCCCCACGGCGATCGCGCACGGTGATGGTGACGGGCCCCCGCGGCGCGGTCGGCAGCCGATAGTCCACCTGCGGACCGAGGATGGCCGCCCCGGTGCGCGTGCGATAGCCGGCGCGCGGCGTATACACCGTGAAGTCGGTGGAACGCGCCTGCGGCGTGAGTTGTCGCAGGGTGCTGAGGTTGTCGAGGATCCACATCGCCCGGCCCTGCGTGGCGACCACGAGATCGCCGCGGTGGACGCGGATGTCGTTGATCGGCACCTGCGGCATGTTGAGCGCGAACGGCTGCCAGCGCCCGCCATTGTCGAAGGAGATGACCATGCCGAACTCGGTGCCGGCGTAGAGCAGGCCCTCGCGCTCGGGGTCCTCGCGCACCACGCGCGTCGGCCAGTCGGCCGGGATGCCGTTGCTGCCCGTGGTCAGGCGCGTCCAGGTCTTCCCGTAGTCGTCCGTGCGGTAGAGATAGGGCGCGTAGTCGCCGAGGAGATAGCGGTACACGGCGTAGTAGGCCGAGCCGGCGCGGTGCGGCGAGGCGTCGATCCAGGCCACGCGCCCACCGGGCGGCAGGTCCTTGGGCGTGATGTTCGTCCAGGTCTTGCCGTCGTCGCGGGTGAGGTAGAAGGGACCGTCGTTGGCCCCGGTCCAGATCACGCCCTTCTCGTGCGGCGACTCGGTGATGGCGTAGAGCGTGGAGTAGAACTCCTCGCCCGTCACATCGCGCGTGATGGGCTCGCCGCTCGCCCCCTGGCAGCAGGGGTCGAAGGCGGTGAGATCGGGGGAGATGGTCTCCCACGTGATGCCCTTGTCGCGCGTGCGGTGCAGATACTGCGAGCCGTAGTACAGCACGTCGGGATCGTGCGGCGACGTGGCCATCGGCGTGGTGCGCTGGAAGCGCCAGATCAGGTCGCGCGCGTCATTGCCGTAGAGCGATTGTCCGCCGATCCAATACGCCTTCTGCTGTCCGGTATTGAGGTTGGTCCACGAGAACTGCCCTTTGCAATTGCCGTAGACGATGTGCTCGTCGCGCGGATGCGGGATGATCGGCCCGGTCTCACAGCCTGGCCCCTCCCGGAACGACGACGCGTCGAACGGGTCGGCCAGCGACGTCATGATGATCGTCGAGTTGTCCTGCTGCGCCGCGTAGAGATTGTAGGGGAAGGCGTTGTCCAGCCACACCCCGTACCACTCACTGGTGACCTGGTTCATCTGCGTGGACCAGGTGCGCCCGCCGTCGGTGGAGACATTGGCCCCACCATCGTTCGCCTGCACCATCACGTTGCCGTCGGTCGGCGACACCCAGATGTCGTGATTGTCGGTGTGCGGTGTCCGCAGCGCGGTCAGCGTGCGACCCCCATCGACGGACTTGTAGAAGGTCTCGGCCCCGGCGTACAGCACGTCGGCGTTGGTCGGATCGGCGCCGAGGGTGGTGTAGTAGAACGGGCGCTGCGTGAGGCCCGGCGTGCTATTCACCAACTGCCACGAGGCGCCGGCGTTGTCGGAGCGATACAACCCGCCGCCGGGCAGCGCCTCGATGAGCGCATACAGGCGGTTCGGGTCGGCCGCGGTCACGGCGAGGTTGCCCTTGCCGATCAGCTCCTGCGGCAAGCCAGCCTTGATGGGGGCCCAGGTCTCGCCGCCGTCGCTGCTCTTGTAGAATCCGCCCTCGCGCGCACCCGAGATGATGGACCAGGGTTTCCGCTCAAGGCGCGACATCCACGCGAACACGACGTTGGGATTCCCGGGCATCAGCTCGACATCCATCGCGCCGGTGGAGTCGCTGACGTAGAGCACCTTGCGCCAGGTCTTGCCACCATCGGTGGTCTTGAAGACCCCGCGCGCCGCGCTGGGCTTGAAGATGTCGCCGTTGGCCGCGACCCAGACCGTGTTGGGATCGGTGGGATGCACGCGCACCGCCCCGATCTGCCCGACGTCATAGAGGCCGGCGAAGGACCAGGTCGTGCCGTTGTCGGTGGACTTGTACACGCCGCGCCCCGTCGAGACGTTCGACCGCACGCCGTCGGACCCGGTGCCCACGTAGATGGTGTTGGGGTCAGCGCGCGACACCGCGATGTCGCCGATGGACGCCACCGGGATCTGCCCATCGGTGATCGGCTGCCACTTCGCGCCGCCGTCGGTGGTCCGGAACACCCCGCCGCTGGCGACGCCCATGTAGAACGTCCTGGGCTGCGTCGGCACGCCGGTCACGGCGGTCACGCGGCCACCGCGCGAGGGACCGACCAGTCGGTACTGCATGCCCTGCAGCAGCGCAGGGTCCACGGTGCGCTGCTGCGCACCGAGGTCGGGGGCGGGCGCCAGCAGCAGCGCGGCGGCGCCAAGGAGCAGATGTCGCATGGGAGTCTCGGTCAGGGGCGAAGCCGGTGCATCATCCGGGGGAACGGGATGCACTCGCGGATGTGCGGCGTACCACAGATCCAGCCGACGGTGCGCTCGAGCCCCAGCCCGAAGCCCGAGTGCACGAAGGTGCCGTAGCGGCGCAAGTCGAGGTACCAGCCGTAGGCATCCATCGGCAGCCCTTCCTCCTGGATGCGGTGTACGAGCTTGTCGTAGTCGTCCTCACGCTGGGACCCGCCGATGATCTCGCCGTAGCCCTCCGGGGCGAGGCAGTCCGAGCAGAGCACGGTGCGCGGGTCGGCCGGGTTCTCCTTCATGTAGAAGGCCTTGGCCTCCTTGGGGTAGTTCTTGATGAAGATCGGCGTCTGATAGTCGGCCACGAGCAGCGACTCGTCCTCGGCGCCGAGGTCGTCGCCCCAGGTGATGCCCGAGCCCTTGGCTTGCAGCGTGGCGACCGCGTCGGTGTAGTCGATGCGCGGGAACGGCCCCGCGATGGCCTCGAGCTTCGACACGTCGCGTTCGAGCACCGCCAGCTCGCTGCGCCGCCGCTCGAGCACGCGCTGCACGAGGAAGCAGAGGAACTCCTCCTGCAGCTGCATGTTGTCGTTCTGGTCATAGAACGCCATCTCGGGCTCGATCATCCAGAACTCGGTCAGATGGCGCCGCGTCTTGGATTTCTCGGCGCGGAAGGTCGGCCCGAAGGTATAGATGCGTCCGAGCGCCGCCGCGGCCGCCTCGCCGTACAGCTGCCCCGTCTGCGCGAGGTACGCGTTGCCCTCCTCGAAGTACTCGGTCGCGAACAGACCGGAGCGCTCGCCGATGGCTGCGGTCAGGATGGGCGTGTCGACATGGATGAAGCCACGCTCGTAGAAGAAGTCGTGGATGGCCTGCTCGATCTCATGGCGGATGCGCAGGATGGCCACCTGCCGCGGCGCGCGCAGCCAGAAGTGCCGGTGGTCGAGCAGGAAGTCGATGCCGTGCTCCTTGGGCTGGATCGGGTAGTCCAGGGGCGAGGCGCCGAGCACGTGGAGCTCAGCGACGCCGAGTTCGAAACCGCCGGGCGCCCGCGCCTCGGCGCGCACCTCGCCGGTGATCGCGACCGAGGCTTCGAGCGAGAGGTCGCCGAAGCGGGCCCAGGTCTCCTCGCTGACCTGGTTCTTGACCAGCACGGTCTGCAGGATGCCCGTGCCGTCGCGCATCACCGGGAAGGCGATCTTCCCCGAGGAACGCAGGTGGGTGATCCAGCCCCGCACGGTGACGGTCTGGCCAACGAAATCGGCGAGCTGATCGATGCGAGCGAACGGTGCGGTCATACGGGGGGCAGGACGGGTCCAGAGGCTGCGGTCACCGAGCGTGCCACAGGGGATCGGGGGAAATATCGCCGCCGGGCGAGTCGGGCGCATCGGGGGCGCTCCGGGGTGTCGTGCGTCGCCGCCGCGCGCACGACGTGCGAGCTCTTATCGTTCAGGGATGCGAATCCCGCTCCGCTCCCGCCAGGTGGCCCGGTCCGGCGCCACCCTCGCCCTGTTGTGCGCGCTGCTGCCCCCGCTCGCGGCGGCGCAGCGCTACGTGCCCCCCGCCGACGACGCGGCCTGGGCCCGCGTGGCACCCGCCGCGGCCGGCTTCGACCCCGTCCGGCTCGACAGTGCGATCGCCTTCGCGCAGAGCCGGGAGATCGCCTGGGACCGCGACATGGCGGAGCAACTGCGGCGCAACACGGCGCGTGAGCCGTACCCGGCGATCCTCGGCCCGTACAAGGACCGCGGGGTCTCGAGCGGCATCATCCTCCGCGACGGCCGCATCGTCGCGGAGTGGGGCGATACGAATCGCATCGACATGACGTACTCGGTCGCGAAGAGCTACCTGGCGACCGTGGCCGGGCTGGCGTTCGATCAGGGATTGATCCCCGATCTCGATGAGCCGGTGGGCCGGCGCGTGACCGATGGCGGGTTCGACTCGCCGCACAACGCGAAGATCACGTGGCGCATGTTGCTGACCCAGTCGAGCGAGTGGGAGGGCACGCTGTTCGACAAGCCCGACGTCGCGGATCGCCGGACGGGCTATGACCGCGCATTGCAGGAGCCGGGCACGCACTACGAGTACAACGACGTGCGGGTGAACCGGACGGCGTTGGCCCTGCTGCGGCTCTTCGGTCGTCCGCTCCCGGAGGTCCTGGCCGAGCACGTGATGACGCCGATCGGCGCGCAGCGCTGGAATTGGTACGGGTATGAGAATTCCTTCGTGGACGTCAACGGTCGGCGCATCCAAAGTGTCAGCGGCGGTTCACATTGGGGTGGCGGGTTCTGGGCGACCACGCGGGACCATGCGCGGTTCGGGCTGCTGATGCAGCGCCGCGGCATGTGGGGGGAGCGGCGGTTGCTGTCGGAGCGGTGGATCGAGCTGGCGACGACCCCGAGCACGCTGAACGCGCAGTATGGGTTCCTGTGGTGGCTCAACACGCCGGCGCGTCCGTCGTACCGCAGTGCGACCCCGCAGTCGTTCTTTGCCCGTGGCGCCGGGGGGAATACGATCTGGATCTGTCCCGAGCGGGACGTGGTGGTCGTGGTCCGCTGGCTGTCAGAGAACGCGCAGAATGCCTTCTTCGGCCAAGTGCTCGCTGCCATGACGCCGGAGGCGCCGTGAGGAGCTCCGAGCGGTCAGCGCGCCACTGGAGCCGCGCCGCGATCGTGCTTGGCCTCGTGGTGCTGAGTGCGCTGTCGGCGATGGGCACGGCCCTGCATGGTGCGGCGGCGGCGCGGCATACCAAGCTGGAACGCAGCGCGCCTGCGGCCGACTCCACCGTCGCGTCATCGCCCACGTCGATCCAGCTCTGGTTCAACGAGCTGGTGCCGATCGCCAGCACGCGCATCCGACTGACCGATGCGGCGGGCGCGGTGATCGCACTGGGCGCCCCGCGCCGTGACAGTGCCTCGGTCGCGCTGCCAGTGACTGCCGCCGTGCGGTCGCCGCTCGCGCCGGGACGCTACCGTGTGGACTGGGTGACCGCCTCGCGGGACGGGCATGCCGTCTCGGGGCACTTCGCGTTCCGGGTACGCGAGGCACCGTAGGCGGTGGCACTCGGACTCATCGCGGCGGCGCAGTTCGTCGGCATCCTCCTGGTGACCGGCGCCGTGGTGTATCGCGGGGCGCTGGTCTCGCGCTGTGGACTGGACCGCGCGGCGCTGCACGCGACGGCCGCGCGCACCGGCACCCTCGGGGCGGTGGGCGCCGTGCTCGTACTGTGGAGCGTCCCGGCGCGGGCGGTGATCCAAGCGCAGGGCATGACCTTCCCGGGCGAGCCTTGGCTGCCCTTCGTGCGCGTCGTGCTGCAGGACACGCCGCTGGGCGAACTCCTGGTGCTGCAGGGGGCCGCGGCGTTGCTGGCGGGCATCGCGATGCTCGTCGCGCGCGGCGATAGTACACTCGCGTGGTCCGCGGCCGGTCTCGGCGCGATCGTCCTGACGCTGTTACCCGGGCTCATGGGGCACGCCGTCAGCAGCGCCCGGCCGGCCCTGAGCGTCGCCGCGGCCTCGCTGCACGTGGCGGCTGCGGGCATCTGGCTGGGGACGGTGGTGTACCTCTGGCGTGACGCGCGGTCGTCGTTCGCCGGGCGGGCGATCCGCGCCTTCCACCCCTGGGCGCTCGCTGCGGCCACCGCGGTGTCACTGAGCGGTGCCGTGCAGGTCTGGGTGCTGGTCCCGTCGTGGTCCGCCCTGGTCGCGTCGCGATGGGGGGCGATGCTCGCGGTGAAGCTGCTGGTGCTCGGGGCGATCCTCGGCGTGGGGCAGCATCACTGGCGGCGCGCC
This sequence comes from uncultured Gemmatimonadaceae bacterium, assembly GCA_964503275.1. Classification (GTDB taxonomy): domain Bacteria; phylum Gemmatimonadota; class Gemmatimonadetes; order Gemmatimonadales; family Gemmatimonadaceae; genus DASRAP01. The sequence goes on from CAZCZO010000005.1 coordinate 95,218, forward strand.
GCTGCGCTCATCGACGCGGGGCGCCATTCAGCCTTGCGCCGCACGCTCGGCGTGGAGGTGGCGCTCGCGTTGCTCATCATGCTGGTGACAGCGGCCCTGACGACGACGCCCCCGCCGGAGTGATCTCGGGCGGGGGCGTGTGCGGCCGCAGCGCGGCAGGCGACGTCAGCGGGTCACGGGTTCCAGACGCACGATGCGCGTCGGCGCATTGCCCCGGTCCTCGAAGGCGACGTACACGAACCCATCGGGGCCCTGACGCACATCGCGAATGCGACCCTGCCGCTGCAGCATCACCTCGTGGCTGAGCACGCGGCTCCCCTCGACCGTGAGGCGGACCAGCTGCTCACCGGCGAGCCCGCCGACGAAGATGTTGCCCCGCCAGTTGGGGAAGGCCGTCCCGGAGTAGACCATCGCACCCGAGATGGCGATCGAAGGCACCCACACATGCTTGGGCTGTTCCATGCCCTGGCGCGTCGTGCCCGTGTGGATCGCGGAACCGGAGCCGTAGTTCACCCCGAAGCCGATGACCGGCCACCCGTAGTTCTTGCCGGCCTCGACGAGGTTGAGTTCATCGCCGCCTTGGGGGCCATGCTCGTTGGCCCACAGCTGCCCCGTCGCGGGGTCGTACACCATGCCCTGCACATTGCGGTGCCCGTAGGACCAGATCTCGGGCAAGGCACCGGGCGTGTTCACGAAGGGATTGTCGCTCGGGACACGCCCGTCGTCGTGCAGGCGGACGATCTTCCCGTGATGGGTCGAGAGATCCTGCGCGGGATGCCGTTCGAGATCGCCGCGCGGCGCGACCTGCCGATCGCCGAGCGAGATGAAGACATGCCCCTTGCCATCGAACGCGATGCGCGAGCCGTGGTGGCCCCGGCCGGTGGACCACATCTTGGCCTCGAAGATCTCTTGCACGTCCGTCAGGCGATCGCCGTCGAGGCGCCCGCGGATCACGGCCGTCGTGCCCTCGCGATCGTCAGGGCCCGGCTTGGCGAAGCTGAGATAGACGAGCCGGTTCTGCGCAAAGTCCGGGTGCACCGCGACGTCGAGCAGTCCTCCTTGGCCTCCCGTCCGCACGGCGGGCACGCCGGTGATGGGCGTCTCCAGCAGGCGTCCCCCCCGCACGACGCGCAGGCGCCCTGGGCGCTCGGTGATGAGCATATCGCCGTTGGGCAACCAGGCCATGCCCCAGGGCACTTGCAGCCCTTCGGCGACGGTGACCACGCGCGCCTCATGCTGCGCGGTGCGAAGTGACGTCGGCTGCGCATCGGCGCAGGCGGGCAGGACGGCGGCCAGCGCGAACAACGGGAACGAACGGCGAAGCATGGATCCTCCGAAGGACACGACGAGGCCCCCCGCACGCGCGGAGCGACCGGTACCTCTCTGAAAAATACACGAATCGGGCCGCCGAAGTGCCGTCCGTGCCCTGGCGACGCGCCCTGCGCGATCAGCCGAGCGCGCGTTCCTGGCCCTCGAACCAGCGGTACGTGCGCCGCAGCCCCTCCACGAGGTCCACTTCGGGGCGCCAGGCGAGCATCGTCGCGGCCTTCGACGCGTCCAGGACCGAGCGATCCAACTCGCCTGCCCGCTTGGCCTCGTGCTGCGTGCGCAGCGGGCGGTCGGCCACCCGCGCCAGGGTGTCGGCAAGGGACAACACCGAGGTGCCGATCCCCGTCCCGACGTTGAAGGCGCGGGCGTCGAGCGCGCCGGCGGCGGGCAAGGGGGCGGCCGCGGCGGCCAGCACCGCGCGCGCGACGTCCTCGACGTACACGTAGTCCCGCTCCTGCTCGCCTGTGCCGAAGATCGTCAGCGACTCCCCGCGATGGAGCCGCCCGCAGAAGATGGCGACCACGCCCGCCTCGCCGTGCGGATCCTGCCGCGGCCCGTACACGTTCCCCAGCCGGAGGACGACCGTCTCGAGCCCATGGACGCGGCCATACGCGGCGGCGTAGTGCTCGGCGGCGAGTTTGGAGATGCCGTAGGGGGCGTCGGGGTTCGTCGGGGTCCGCTCGGGGCTCGGGATCTGCGCCGCATCGCCGTAGAGCGCACCGCCGGTGGACACGAACACGAAGCGCCCGCGCTCGCCAACGGGGAGCGCGCGCAGGGCCTCCAGCAGATTGAGGGTGCCCGCCGCATTCACGTCGAGATCCGCGCGCGGGTCCGCCACGCTGCGCCGCACATCGATCTGCGCGGCCAGATGCGCGATGACCGCGAAGCGCTGCGTGCGGAGCAGCGCCGCGACCTCAGCGCTGCGGACGTCGGCTTCGAGGAGCTGTGCGTCGGCGGGCACATTGCGTCGGTGCCCCGAGGACAGATCATCGACGACCCAGACGCGATCGCCGGCGCGGAGGAAGGCCTCCACGACATGCGATCCGATGAATCCCGCCCCACCAGTCACGAGGATGTCGCGCATCACGCAGTCCACAGTGCGAAAGAGAACGGCCTCACCATTGCAACAACGCGGGCGCGGCCTCGGTGAGGAAGGCCGACGCACGCCGTTGCCGACGCCCGAGCGGCGAGGCGCGGTAGGCCGCCATCCACCGCGAGACGAAGGGCCGCGCAATGGCGCGGGGGACCAGGGCCCACACCGCGCCGCCGAACCCGGCCCCGAACGCCGATGCCGCCGTGGCGCCGTGTTCGCGTGCCAACCGCTGAAGGAGGATGGTCTCGGGCACCTGATTTCTCAACCACCGCTCGGCGCTGGCCTGCGAGGCGTCCGCGGCGATGGCCAAGGCCCCGAGATCGCCCTGGGCCAGTGCGTCGAGTGCCGCCGGCACATGCTCGCCCCACTCCGCTTCGAAGTGGGCCAGCCGGTCCAGCAACTCGTCGGTGGGGTACCGTGGGTCCGGATGCGCCGACAGTTCCCAGCGCAACCGGTCCCCCGCGTCGGGCCTCGACCGGAGCACCTCGGCCAGTGTGCCGCACCGGGCGCCGGTGAGGGCGTTCCAGCGCACGACGAGTTGCGATGCCCGCCCGGAGACGGCGTTGTAGCGTTCGCGCGCGCGGCCGGTCTTGTCGGCCACGACGCCGCTGGCCGCGACCGCGAACAGGTGATCCGCCGGCAGCGCGAATACGCCGCGCAGGCGCAGCGGCGCGAAGGCCACGTGCAGCACCGCACGCGGGCGCGCGCCGAGGATGGCCGCGTGATCCTCCGAACCGCCGAAGGTGCCGACCCCCGACACGCCGCGGAGCGCTTTGAAGTCCGCCCCGTTCTCGATGGTGCCGAGGTACGCGGCCTCGTCGTCGAGATCGCTGATCGCGGCCTGCCAGCGATCCGTGCGGTCGAGCGCGTTGACTGCGATGAGCGCGCGCGCCACCAACACCACCAGGGCCGACGACGAACTGAGTCCGGCCGCGGCCGGCAGGTCGCTCAGCAGCGCGATGTCGCAGCCGCGGGTGGCCTCGGGAAAATTGGTCGCGAGGCGCCGGACCACGGTGGCGACATAGTTGGTCCAGCCGTGCGTGTGCGGCGTCTCCTCGACGCCGAGCCGCAGGTCCACGCGGACCCCTCGACCCACGTCCACGACCCGTACGGCGCCGTCGTCGCGTGGCGCGATCCGCGCGGTGAAGCCACGCTCGACCGCGACGAGCAGCGAGTCGCCCCCTGCGTAGTCGGTGTGCTTCCCGAAGACCTCGATGCGGCCCGGAACGAGGAGGGTATGGGCGGCCGGCGCCGCCCCGAGCGTGTCGAGCGCCTGGTCCAAGGCCGGCAGGGCGTGGAGCACGGCCTCACTCCGCGGGCCGCTGACACCGGCCGCCCGCAGGGCCTCGACCGTCGGGCCTGCGGTCACCACGGCAGCGTCGCGGCGCGAAGGCGCTCCGTCACCACGGGCACGTCGGCGCGCTGCGAGAGATCGAGGACCGCCGCGTCAGAGGGGTGCACCTGATAGCGGATGCCGTCGTGCCGCATGGTCCAGCGCACCGCGTCGGGGAGCTCGTATTCGCCACGCGCCGAGGCGGGGATGTGCATCCGTGCACGCCACGCCGCTGGCGGCAGCGCCCAGAGGTTCATGCTGAATCGCGCGGCGGGGCCTGCCCCGGCGAGCTGGGTGGCGGACGGCTTTTCGTGGATCGCCGTGAGCGACCCCCGCGCGTCGGTCTCGAGCAGCGCGAATCCGGCCAGGCGCTCGGGGGCGACATTGCCGCGAAGGACGAGCGCATCGCGGCTGAACCCCACCAGGCCCGGCGCCGCCGCGTTGGCGAGCGTGCGGATCGCCTCGACCGGGTAGAGGTTGTCGCCGTTGCCGGTGAGGACGAGGTCGTCGCCGATGAAATCCCGCGCGGCCCAGAGGGCGTCGGCCGTGCCCAGCGCGCTTGCCTGCTCGACGCACTCCACCCGGAGCGGCCCGACAGCGCGCGCCTCGTAGCGCTCGCGCAGCGCGTGCGCGCCGGGCCGGACGACGAGGCACAGCGCCGCGACCCCCGCTTGCGCGTAGGCCCACAGCACGTGGTCCAGGAAGGGGCGCCCGACCGGCATGAGTGCCTTGAGTCCTTCCGCCGCGGCCTGTGCCTGCTCCGCGGTCAACTCGACCGCGTCCGCCCGCCGCATCCGTGTCCCTGCGCCGGCCGCGAAGACCACGGCCTTGGTGATCATGGTCGCGACGGTGCGCTGCCCTGCCACAGCCGAGGGAGCAGCCGCGCCAACGCGACGGACGAGCCCACGAAGGTCACGGCGAAGAGCGCGGCCTGCCCCGTGCGGCCGTAGAGGAACGCCCCTGTGCCGAACAGCGCGCTGTACACGGCCAGGATCCCGAGCACCCAGCCCAGCAGGGCGTGTGCGATGGAGTCGGGGGCCGCGGTCGTGCCGGCCTCGTCGCGCACCGCCCGCCAGCCCGGGCCGGCGGGGCGCACCAGCCGGTAGAACGAGACCAAGGTGGCGCGGTCCGTGGGGGCGGTGGCGAGCGTGGCCAGCAGCCAGGCGAGCGTCGTGACCCCGACCGTGATGAGCAGCGCCTGATGCCCCGCGATGGCGACGCCTCCCTTGCGTGCCACGAACAGGCCGATCGACACCGCGAACGAGGCGACCATCGCCACGATCTCGCTCCACGCGTTGATGCGCCACCAGAACCAGCGCAGCAGGTAGAGCAGTCCCGTCCCGGCCCCGATCGAGAGCAGGAGCTCGAACGACTCGCGGGCCGTGTCGAGCACGTAGGTGAGGGCGGCCGCGACGATCATCAGGAGCGCCGTCACGAGCCGGCCCACGGCGACATAATGCTGCTCGGTGGCGTCCGCGCGGCCGTAGCGACGGTACAGGTCGTTGACGAGGTACGACGTGCCCCAGTTGAGATGCGTGGAGATCGTCGAGATGTACGCGGCGAGCAGGCCGGCGACCATCACCCCCAGCACCCCCGCGGGGAGGAAGCGCAGCATGGCCGGGTAGGCGAGGTCGTGCCCGATGAGCGCGGGGTCCACGTGGGGAAGCGCGCGCGCGATGTCGCTGAGCTCGGGGTACACGAGGAGCGACGCCAGCGCGACGATGATCCACGGCCACGGCCGGATCGCGTAGTGCGCGAAGTTGAACAGCAAGGTACCCGCCAGCGCATCGCGTTCACTGCGGGCGGCCAGCATGCGCTGCGCGATGTAGCTGCCCCCGCCGGGCTCCGCACCGGGATACCACACCGACCACCACTGGATGGTCAGCGGGATGATGAAGACGGTCAGCGTCAACGTCCAGTCGCTGAAATCCGGCAAGAGGGCGAGGGTCGCGGGGTCCGTGCGCGCGAACAACTGCGTGAGGCCGCCGACCTCAGGCTGCTGCACGGCGTAGTAGGCCGCCGCGATCGCGCCGGTCATCGCGATGCCGAACTGCACCAGGTCCGTGACCAGCACGCCCCAGAGCCCCGCGACCATGGCGAACCCGATGTTCAGTGCGGCGCAGACCAGTAGCGTCTGCGTCATGGGCCAGCCGAGCAGCACGTTGGCGATCTTGACCGCGGCGAGGTTCACCGAGGCCATGATGAAGCAGTTGAACACGACGCCCAGATACACGGCCCGGAACCCGCGGACCATCGACGCGGCGCGGCCGGAGTAGCGCACGGCATAGAACTCGAGGTCCGTCAGCACGGCCGAGCGCCGCCAGAGCCGGGCGTAGAAGAACACGGTCAGCATGCCGGTGAGCAAGAAGGCCCACCACACCCAGTTGCTGGCCACCCCCTGCTCGCGCACGAGGTTGGTGACGAGGTTCGGCGTGTCGGTCGAGAAGGTCGTGGCGACCATCGACACCCCGATCAGCCACCACGGAGCGGAGCGACCCGAGGCGAAGAACTCCGCCGTGCTCGTGCCCGCGCGCCGGGCCAACACCACGGCCGGGAGGAAGCTGACGGTCAAGAGGACCGCGATGATGAACCAGTCGAGTGGGGCGAGCGTCACAGGCGGTCAGAAGAGTGCGAAGGAGGACCAGATCGGGACGCGCGTCCTCCCGGGTGCCGCGTCCCGATCGCGTGAAATGAAGTGGGGGCCACGCGGAGCCGCCAGCGCCCGGCACCGCCGGCCGTCGCCGTGGCGTGCGTCATCCGACGCGGAACAGGTCCAGCGCGCGCTTGTACCGCTCGCGGAGCACCCGGGCGAGCCCTGCATGCTCCGGCCGCTGCAACGCGGGATCCCGACCGAGCAGGGCGGTCGCACTCGTATGCGCGATCTCATTGAGCTCGGCGTCACGCTCCAGCGGATCGGCGATCCGGAACGTGGGCACACCGCTCTGCCGCTCCCCGAACAGATCGCCCATGCCGCGCCGGGCCAGGTCGGCGCGCGCGATCACGAAGCCATCCTCCGTGTCGACGAACACGCGGAGGCGCTCGGCCGCGTCGGCCCCGACGTCGCCGAGCAGGATGCAGTACGCGCGTTCGGCGCCGCGCCCCACGCGGCCCCGCAGCTGGTGCAACTGCGCGAGCCCGAAGCGCTCCGGATGCTCGATGAGCATCACCGTGGCGTTGGGGACGTCGATGCCGACCTCGATGACCGTCGTGGCCACGAGGACGTCGATCGCGCCATCGCGGAAGCGCCGCATCACGTCATCGCGGGCCGCGGTCTCGAGCCGACCATGCAAGAGCGCCACCCGACGATGCGCGAAGGGGCCGTGCTGCAGGCGCTCGACGTCCTCCGTCGCTGCGGTGAGCGCGTGCTTGTCGCTGGCCTCGATGACCGGATACACGATGTACGCCTGTCGGCCCTGCGCGAGTTGATCCTCGAGGAACGCGTACACCCGCTCGCGGGCCGATGCGGGCCGGAGCGCGGTCGCCACCGGCTGCCGGCCCGGGGGCCGCTCGTCGAGCACGGAAATGTCGAGATCCCCGTAGGCCGTGAGCGCCAGCGAGCGCGGGATCGGCGTCGCGGTCATCAGCAGGACATCGGGCCGCTCGCCTTTGGCGCCGAGCGCGGCCCGCGTGTTCACGCCGAACCGGTGCTGCTCATCGATCACGACGAGCCCGAGCTGTGCGAAGGCGGTGGCGTCCACCGCGAGCGCATGCGTGCCGATCGCGATGACCGGTTCGTGCGAAGCCAGCCGCGTCGCGGCCGCCCGGCGCGCGGCCGCGCCGAGCGAACCGGTGAGCAGCAGCAGCTCGATGTCCAACGGGGCCAAGAGGCGCGCGAAGGTGCGATGGTGCTGCTCGGCGAGCAACTCGGTGGGGGCCATCACCGCCGTCTGATACCCGTTCTCGGCCGCGAGCAAGGCCGCGAACATCGCGACGACGGTCTTCCCGGCCCCGACGTCGCCCTGCAGCAGGCGGTGCATGCGGTCGTCGCTGCACATGTCCGCGACGATCTCGCGGGTCGCCCGCACCTGCGCGCCGGTGAGCGCGAAGGGCAGGCGCTCGCGGAGCTGCGTGGTCAGCCGCCGGTGATTCACGAAGCGGATCCCCGCCCGGGACTCCCGCGCGAGGACCTTGGCCCGCGCATGCAGGATCTGCACGCAGAGCAGCTCCTCGAAGGCCAGCCGCGCCCGGCCCGCGTGCGCGTCGGCGACGGAGGTCGGCCGGTGTACGCGGCGCATCGCGTCGGGCAGCGCCGGGACCTGCGCCGCCGCGAGCACGTCGGCGGGGAGGTACTCGTCGAGCAGCGGCAGCAACGCGTCCAACTGGCTGTCGATGAGCCCGCGGATGACCTTCACCGGCAGACCGTCCGTGGCGCCGTACACCGAGAGCACGCGCCCGGCCGCCGCGTCGGACTCGGTGCCGAGGTTGACCGTCTCGCGCGGCTGCAGCTGCCGGCCGTGGAAGAAGCGCACGGACCCGTTCAGCAGCAGCGTGTCCCCGACCTTGATGACGCGGTCGAGGAACGGCTGCCCGGGCCACGCGGCCTCGATCATCCCACTCTCGTCGCGCAACACGGCCTGGAAGATGCGCAGGCCCTTGCGCGTGGGCAGGATGCCCTTCGAGACCACGACCCCGATGACCGTGCCCTCCGCCCCGACGTCGAGCCGACTGATGGGCGTGACCGTGGTGGCGTCCTCGTAGCGATGCGGGATGTGCCACAGCAGGTCATGCGCCGTGAAGATCCCGAGCCGGCGGAACGCCTCAGCCCGGGCGGGCCCGACACCCTTGAGGTAGGTGATCGGCGTGTGCAGGGTCACGCGCGACGGCGTTCCCCGCCCCGCCATCACGCGGAGACCAGTTCCTCGGCGAAGCGCGCGGCGTCGAATGCTTCGAGATCCGCCGCCTGCTCACCGCGCCCGATGAACTTGATCGGGACGTCGATCGCTTCGTGCACCGCCACCACGACGCCGCCACGCGCCGTTCCGTCGAGCTTGGTGACGACCACTCCGGTCACGGGCACCGCCGCCGAGAAGGCCTTGGCTTGCTGCACCGCGTTCTGACCGATGGTGCCGTCGAGCACCAACAGGGTCTCATGCGGTGCGCCCGGCAAGCGCTTCTGGATGACGCGCGCGACCTTGCGCAGCTCGTCCATCAGGCCGTCGTTGGTGTGCAGGCGCCCGCTGGTGTCGATGAGGCAGACATCGACGCCCTGCGCCTCCGCCTGTTCGATCGCCTGGAAGGCCACGGCGGCCGAATCGCCGCCCGGCTGTCCCGCCACGAAGCGCGACCCCGTGCGGTCGGCCCACACGCGCAGTTGATCGATCGCACCGGCGCGGAAGGTGTCGCCCGCCGCGACCAGGACGGAACGCCCCTCGGCGCGAAAACGCGCGGCGAGCTTGCCGATGCTCGTGGTCTTGCCCGCCCCGTTGACGCCCACGACGAGGATGACCGTCGGACGGGCAGGACTCGGCTGGAGCGACGGGTCCGCGCGTCCGCTGCGCAGCGCCGCGCGGATGCCCTCCGTGAGCGCCTCGCGGAACTCGTCGCCCGTCCGCACGCGGCCCCGTTTGGCCAGCGTCTCGACCTCGGCGACCAAGCGCAGGGTGGTGGGCACTCCGAAGTCCGCCTCCAGGAGCAGGGCTTCGAGGGCCTCGAGCGATCCGGTGTCGGGGCCACCTTTGGCCAGCACGGCGACGTCGAGGAGCGCGACGTCCTTGATGCGTTGCCAGAGCGACTTCTTGGGGAGGTCGGTCGATTTCCGGAAGAGTGCGGCCATCCCTGAAAGATAGGGGGCGGGGCCGCTGGCGGTGATGCGCTCAGCGCAATCCGTGCTGGCGCCGCGCGATCCACTCGACGCAGAGCGTGAGCACCACGCTGACATAGAGCCACCAGAGGTCGCGCGCCGTGTGCCCGCTGGGGGCCGGTGGCAGCGCCGCCGCCGGTCGGGGCAGCGTCGGCGCGCGACGCGGGAGCCACTCCGCCGCACGGGAGACGACGATGCGTTGCGTCTCGCCGGCGATGCGCAGCTCGTACTCGCCCGCCTCGAGCGCGTCGCTCACGGCCTCACGCTGCCCCGCGTCGAAGCGCACGGTGAGCGAATCTTCACGGCCGTCGGGGAGCGCCCGCAGTACACCGCGCACGAGCGAGTCCGCCGTGGTCCCGCGTCGCCAGCGCAGCGGCTCACCCGCCCGGACGACCGAGGCGGCGAGCCCCACCGCGCGTCGCTCATCGCCCCGCGCTGCCGCGTGCTCGAACACGGCGCCCCAGAGACTGCGATGGGCGTCGGCGAGGGCCGCGCCACGCACCGCCCAGCGCCAGGTGCCCGCGGCCGCCATCGTGATCACGCGGCGCGGGGCGTCGTCCCCGACGATCGCCGCGCGGATCTCGGCGCTCCGCGCTCCGCGTGCGGTCAGCGCGGTCCATTGGCCGGTCGGCGACGCCGCGAGCTCGAGCGGAGGGAGCGAATCCCACGCGACGCCGGACTCGCCGAGCGACAGCGGCGAGCGGGGCGTCGCGGCGACATACCACTCATCGCTGGCTGCGGCCGGGAGCGCCGGGATCAGGGTCAAGGCCCCGCGGGTGACCGCGCGCGGCGCCCCGAAGATGGCCGTGTCGCCGTGCAACACCACGAAGGGTGCCGCTGCCACCGCCTCGCGCACGGCGGACTCGGTGATACGCGCCAGTCCGGGCTCCACGCGCCACTGCCCCGGCGCGACCCGCAGATACGTGCGCACCGGGATGCCCACGGTGCCACGCAGGACCGCGAGCGCATAGCGCAGGTCTTGATCCGGGGCGGTGCTGACCGCGACGCCGAGCGGAACGCGGGACACCTCGAGGACGGCCGCCAGGGTGTCGTTGCGCGGTTCGGCGTCGCCTGGCGCGCGAACGGCCGCGCGGAGGATGCGCTGGGCCGGCCCCACAGCGGCTGGCGACACGACCGCGCGCAGCTCGTGCTCCCCCCATGCGTCCAGTGCCGGGACATCGAGCGTGCGCAGCGGCTCGCCGTCGAGCGTGATCTGCATCGTGGCGGCGCGCGCGCCAGCGCCGCCCGCCAGGAGCCGTACCACGATCTCGAGCGAGTCGCCCGCGACGACTGCGGCCGGCGCCTCGAGCCCGCGCACTGCGAGGTCCGGCAGCGGCGGGGCCGGCCGCACATCGACGATCGAGCCCGCCGGCAGCGCGGCCAGACGCTCGGGATCGTCGAGCTCGCCGTCCGTGAAGAGGTGCACCGGTCGTCCGGTCCCGAGCGTGCGATCGACGAGGGGACCCAGCCGCGACCGCGCGTCGCTGGGCACGACCGTTCCCACGGCAGGGCGCAGCGATGCCCCCCAGAGCCACAGCGTGTCGCGCCCGGCGGCGCGCGCCGCGGCGCTGCGGGCAGCCTCGAAGGCGGTGTCGGCGCGGGCCCGCTGCCACGACGCCGACACATCGAGCGCCACGAGCGGATCGACCCGCTGCGGTGGCCCGACGGGGACATCGAGCAACAAGGCCAGTGCCCCCACCAGCGTCAGGAAGCGCGCGATGGCGGCGATACGCCAGGCCCACGCCCGGGACAGACCGGGGTAGCTGAGTCCGGTGAGGATCGCGCTGAGCATCAGCGCGAGAGTGAGCCGACTCACGGCGCGGCGGCGCGGCGCGCGGGCGGGCGGCTAGTTGGCGCGGACCAGCGCCGACGCGATCCCAGCGGTGCTCCGGCCCATCGACAGCATGAGGTCGTCGCGGCGACGCGCGAACTCGGCGGCGTACTTGGTCGGGAGCGGCGTCCCGTCGGTCGTGCGCAGCACGCGGCGCGGGTCGTTCGGCTTGCCGTTCACCAGCACCTCGAAGTGCAGATGTGGCCCCGTGGCGAGTCCGGTGGAACCGACGTACCCGATCTCCTCGCCCATGCGCACCGCCGTGCCCGCGCGGATGCCCTTGGCGAAGCGGCTCAGGTGCGCATAGCGGGTGACGATGCGGTTGGCGTGTTCGACGTCGATGACGTTGCCGTAGCCGCTGTTGAAGGTCGCGCGGATGACCCGCCCGTCGCCGATCGCACGGACCGGCGTGCCGGTGCTGGCGGCGTAGTCCGTGCCGTTGTGCATCCGGATGCGATTGAGGATCGGATGCCGACGCGAGCCGAAGTTCGACGAGATGCGCCGGAACTGGACGGGGTTCTGCAGGAACTGCGTGGCCAGCGAGCGGCCGTTCGCGTCGTAGTACTTGGGGCGGCCCTCGGCGTCCGGGAAGTACACGGCGTCGATCGGCTTGCCGCCGACGAAGAGCGAGGCCGCGAGCACCCGCCCGACCTTGATGGTGTTCTCGGGTCCGACCGAGCGCTCGACGAGCGCATAGACGGAGTCGCCCGGCTGCAGGTCGCGCGACATATCGACGCGGTGCTCGAAGACATCGGCGAAGTTGGACGCGAGGTCGATGCTCGCATTGCCCGGGAAGGCGTCCGGGGCCGCCGCGGCCATCGCCTGGTAGAGCGTGCGCTCGACGGCGCCATGCACGACGACCGTGTCGGTGGTCCACGGGAGCCGCTCCTCGCGCGCGACCCAGGTGCCGGTAGAGTCGCGCTCCACGTGCAAGCGGTGGTCGATCGCGAGCTTGATGGCGATCCGATGCGCGGCGCCAGCCGCGTCGTCGCCATGGAACTCGACGGCCATGCCGGCCGGCAGACGCCGCGGGTTGAGCATGGGCGCGACCGCGAGGATCTCGCGGGTCTCGCTGGCCGTCAGGCCACCGCGCTGGAGCAGGACGTCGAGCGTCTCGCCTCTCGCGAGGGTGTCGGGACGCCGCCACGCGAGGACGGCCCGCGCGGACTCATCAAGGAGTTCGCCGGGCCGAGGGGCGTCGGGGACATCACGATTGACCGCGTACCAGCCGATCAACGCCGCACCCGCAAAGAATGCGGCACGGATCAGGCGCGGGCTCAATCCATCTGTCTCCGAATGAAGGTCGGGATCTCCATGTCACTAAGATCGGACATCGGGCGCGCCGGGCGCAATGGCCGCTCGGCGGCGGGGGCCGCGGCGGGCCGCGCCGGGCGGGGCGGCAGCGGGGCCACCGAGGCGCTGCGGGCGGCGCGATCGACCGGGAGCGGGATGACCGGGGCGCCGCGACTCGGGGTCTCGACGGGCGCGGTCACCGCGTCGCGCAGGTCGAAGCCGGTCGCGATCACCGTCACGCGGATCTCGCCCTGCATGGCCGGCTCGGGGACCGCGCCGAAGATGATCTCCGACTCATCGCCCACCGCGTCCTTGATGATGTCCGAGATCAGCGTGACCTCGCCCAAGGTCATGTCGCTGCCCCCCGTGATGTTCAGCAGCACACCACGGGCGCCCGCGATGGAGACGTTGTCGAGCAGGGGCGACGAGATCGCGGACTGCGCGGCGTCGAGCCCGCGGTTCTCCCCGCGGCCGATGCCCGTGCCCATGATCGCCGAGCCCCCGTCCTGCATCACGGTGCGCACGTCCGCGAAGTCCACGTTGACGAGGCCCGTCACCGAGATCACGCTCGAGATGCCCTGCGTGGCATGCAGCAGGACCTCGTCGGCCTTCTTGAGCGCGTCCTGGAAGGGGATGCCCTTGCCCACCACCGCGAGCAGCCGCTCGTTGGGCACGACGATCATCGTGTCCACGAACTTGCGCATCTCGGCGATCCCCGACTCGGCCTGCCGCATGCGCTTGCGCCCCTCGAACAAGAAGGGCTTCGTCACGATGCCGACCGTCAGCGCGCCGACCTCCCGCGCGAGTTCGGCGACGATCGGCGCCGCCCCCGTCCCCGTCCCGCCGCCCATGCCGCAGGTCACGAACACGAGGTCGCTGCCCTGCAACGCCTTCAGCACCTCGTCGCGGTTCTCCTCGATGGCCTGTCGGCCGATCTCGGGGCGCGCCCCCGCGCCCAACCCGCGGGTGAGCTTCTTGCCGATCTGGATCTTCACGTCGGACTTCGACGACAGCAGTGCCTGCGCGTCCGTGTTCACCGAGATGAACTCGACGCCGACCAGCTGCTCCTCGATCATTCGATTGACGGCGTTCCCGCCACCCCCGCCGATGCCCACCACCTTCATGCGGGCGTTCTGCGTCGCGGTCTCCTCGAATTCGAAGATCATGGTCACAAGGGCTCCACCGGCCGAGAGGGATGCACGAAACGTAATGCCGCGTTCGCACACGGACTACGTGGTGCAGACGACTGAGGGGCCCAGAGGGAACACCACCCGATTGCCCACACCGCGCCGCGGAGGATCACGTTTGTGATACCGCCGCCGCCCCCCGCACACGCCGAGCGCGGACGGCCCCCGCGCCTAGAAGAAATCCTGCAACCAGGTCTTCACGCGCTGTCCCAGCTCGTCGACCTTCGGCACGCTCAACGCGCTGCGCGACCTGACGTCACCGGTCAGCCGGCGCCCGCCGGCACTGACGGCCCCGAGCGCCACGCGGCCCCCGCCGTACTGCGCCAAGCCGACGACCGTCGCGAAGCGCGGCGCCTCGACCGAATCCGTCAGGCCACCGATGTTCTCGGCGGGATACCCCACCCGCGCCCCGATCCCGAAGACGTCCACCGCCAGCTCGGCCATGCCCGGCATCGCGGCCGCCCCGCCGGTCAGCACGACGCCCGCGCTGAGCTTGCCACGGAAGCCGGCCGATTCGATCTCGCGCAGCACCAGCTCGAAGACCTCTTCGGTGCGCTGATGGATGATGTGCGCGAGCAGCTCACGCGGGATCTGCCGGTCGCCTTGCGCGACCGTGCTCGGCAGCTGGATGGTCTCGCCGTCGGGCACGAGGCGCTCGTAGGCGCAGCCGAAGCGCTCCTTGAGCCGGTCGGCCTCCGCCTGCGTGACACCGAGCCCGTGGACGATATCGTTGGTCACGTGGGATCCCCCGAAGGGCACCGTCCCGAGGTGCCGGATCTTGCCCTCGTGGAAGACCGCGATGTCGGTGGTCCCCGCCCCCATCTCCAGCAGGAGCACGCCGAGTTCCTTTTCGTCCTCGGTCAGCACGCACAGCGCCGACGCGAGGGGTTCCAGCACCAGCTCACGCACCTTGTAGCCCGCGCGTTCGACGGCGCGGCGCAGGTTCATGGCGGGCGAGGCGCCGATCGTGACCAGGTACATCTCGGTCTCGAGCCGCGTGCCGATCATCCCGAGCGGGTCGCGGATGCCGAGGTTGCGATCGACGGTGTACTCCTGCGGGATCGCGTGGATCAGTTCGCGGTCCTGGGGGATCGCCTGCGCGCGGGCCACCTGATTCGCGCGTTCGATGTCGGCGCGCGTGATCTCGGCGCCGTTCACCGAGGCGATGCCCTTCGAGGTCATCGCCTGCACGTGTTCGCCGGCGATGCCCGCGTACACCTCACCGACCTTCGCGCCGGCCATCTGCTCGGCATCGTGCAGGGCCTTGGCGATGGACCGCGTCGTCTCCTCGATGTCCGCGACCACGCCGCGGCGCAGGCCGGTGGTCCGCGCCTGTCCCACCCCGAGGATCTTGATGGTCGGATGCTTGGGGAAGTCGCCGACGACCTCCGCCACCACGGCGGTTGTCTTGGCCGATCCGATGTCCAGCCCTGCTACAAGACGGTCTTCTCTCATTCAATCCGGGCGACGATCTGGTCGCGGTAGCGCAGGTCGAGTTCGCGAACGCGATGGCCGCGTCGCACAAGGTCCGCTTCGACGGGCAGGATCTCCGCGAACCGGTCGGCGCTGACCTGCGGCCCGGTGCGGACGATCACCCCTGCGAGTATGACGCGCATCCCCCCGTCCGCGTCCCAACGCAGCTCGCTGACCCGGGCGAAGAGCGCCGGCTCGGCCTCGAGCAGGTCCCCCAGCAGGCGCAGGGCGGCACTGTCCTGCCGTGCGACGAGGGGCAGATCGAGCGGCGTCTGACTGGGGTCGATCGGCAGCGGGCGGGCGCTGCGGTCGATCGGGACGACGCCGTCGGGGGTGTCGAGCAGGGCGACCGGCAGATTCTCCGTCACCGCGATCACCAGCGTGCCGGGCAGCCGTCGCCGGATGGCCGCCTCGCGGACCTGCGGATGCGCCCGCACGCGCGCCTCCAGGGGCCCGCGGCGCGCCCAGATCGACGCCGTGGAGTCCAGCGCCAGTGCGGAGAGGATCGCGGCAGGCGGCAGATAGCGGGTCCCCGTGATCTCGACGCGGCGCACCCGGAAGTAGTCGAGTTGCTGCAGCCACCACGGGGCGGCCAGCAGCATCAGGAGACCGGCGATGCGCACGACGCGGCGGGCGAGCCGGCGCCCGCGTCCCGGCGCGGGAGCGGCGGGGGCGGTCATCGCGCCTCGAGGGCGGCGAGCAGCTCCGGCGCGCAGCGGGTGATGTCGCCGGCCCCCACCGTGAGCACCACATCGCCCGCGCGCAGCCGATCCGCGAGCGCGACGCTCAGCTCGGCGCGCGGCCCTTCCCACCACAGGGCCGCGCCGAGGGCCCGGAGCGGCGCCGCGATGGTCGCGCTGCTGATGCCGGGGATCGGGGCCTCACGCGCCGGGTAGAGGTCCGCGAGCAGCACCGCGTCGGCCGTGGCGAGCGCCGCGGCGAACTCGTCGGCGAAGTCGCGCGTGCGCGAGTACAAGTGCGGCTGGAACGCGAGCACGAGTCGGCGGCCGGGGAAGGCGGCCCGCGCGGCGGCGACCGTCGCGCGCACCTCGGTCGGATGATGCGCGTAGTCGTCGATGACGTCGATGCCCTGCGATGCGCCGATCCGCTGGAAGCGTCGTTCCACGCCGCGGAACGCGGCCAGGCCCGGCGCCATGGCCTCGACGGTCGCGCCCCAGAGCAGTCCGACCGCCAGTGCTGCGAGCGCGTTGCGCAGATTGTGATCGCCGGGCACCTGCAGCACGAGCTCGCCGCGATCCGTGCCGTCGTAGCGCACGATGCACCGCTGCCCCGTGCCCTCGCGGCGCATATCACGCGCGACCAAGCGCGCGTCGGGGGACTGCAAGCCGTAGCGGACCACCTCGGCGGTGGGCGGCGAGGGCAAGGCATTCGCCCCCGCGTCGTCGGCGCAGTACACGAGATACCGCGCCGGCGCGACATAGGCCTCGAACGCCGCACGCAGGTCGGCCAGATCACGATAGATGTCGAGGTGATCGGCCTCGAGGTTGGTCACGACCGCGACGGTCGGCGTCAGGGCCAGGAAGGAGCGATCGTACTCGTCCGCCTCGACCACGAACACGCCATCGCCGCCGCGGCGCAGGTTGCCGTTCCACGCGCTCACGCGGCCACCGACGACGCCCGTGGGGTCGAGGCCGGCCGCCGCCAGCGCCTCGGTGGTCATCACGGTCGTGGTGGTCTTGCCGTGCGTGCCGGCGATCCCGACCAGCCGCCCCCCGGCGGTCGCATCGGCCAACGCCTCGGCGCGCCGGATGACGGGGATGCCGGCCGCGTGCGCGGCCTGGAGCTCGGGATGCGCCAGCGGCACCGCACTCGAGACGACCAGCGCGCGGTGGCCGCCGATGTGCTGAGCGTCGTGTCCGGTGTGCACGGGAATGCCCAGCGCCTGCAGATCGACGGCGCCGCCCGCCTGTTGGTCGCAGCCGGTGACTGCCGTCCCACGCCGATGCAGCAACTCCGCCAGTGCGGTCATGCCGGCGCCGGCGATGCCGACGAAATGGACGGGGCGCGGGTCCGACGGATCGACGAGGGGCATCGCGGCGGAAACTAGCGAGTGGCCGGCAGCAACGACACGATGCGTGAGGCGATCTCGGCGGCCGCGTTCGGCTTGGCCAGGGCCAGCGCCCCGCGCGTCAGCGCCGCACGCCGCGCCGGGTCCTGCACGAGTCCCTCGACCACCGTGGCCACCTGCGCCGCGGTGAGACCACGTTGCGGCAGATGGATGGCAGCGCAGGCGCGCGCAAGCGCCTCGGCATTCTTGGTCTGATGGTCGGCCGCCGCGCTGGGCAGCGGCACGATGATCATCGGCAGGCCCCAGGCACAGAGTTCCGCGGTCCCCATCATCCCGCCGCGCACCAGCGCGAGATCCGCGGCGGCGTACGCCGCCGCGATCGGTGCCAGATACGGCACGATGCGCACGGTGGGGCTCGCCAGTGCGGCGAAGCGATCGTAGGTCGCGCGCCCGGTGGCCCAGAGGAGCGACACGCCGGGCGGCAGCCCGGTGGCGACCCACGCGCCCACGACGGTGTTCAGCGCGAGCGAGCCCTGGCTACCGCCGAAGATCAGCAGCACCGTGGCGTCGGGCGCGAGTCCCCACTCGCGCCGCGCGGCTGCGGCGTCCGGGCGGGGCGATGGGGGCGGTTGGATGGGGTTGCCCGTCACGTGATAGCGCGAGGCGGGCCCTGGCAGCGACCGCACCGCGTCGGCGAAGCCGAGGTAGCATTCGGTCGACCACCGTGCGAAGAGCCGCGCCGCGTGCCCCGGGACGGCATCGCCGATGTGCTGCACGACGGGGACGCCGTGCCGCACCCCCCACGCGAGGGCCGCCGCGCTCGCGTAGCCTCCGGTGCCCACGACCAGCGCCGGACGCTCCTCGCGCGCCAGCGCCGACACGCCGCGCCACGAGGACCACGCCCCGCGGACCGTGCGCCAATTCCTCCACAGCTGCGGCCGGTACACCGGATGCAGGTCGAGGAGCGTGTGGGGGAACTCCGTCGTCGGCAGCACCTCGCGCTCGATGCCGCGCCGGGCGCCGACGAAGTGCGGTCGCAGGTCGGGACGCTGCGCGACCAGCGCACGCGCGATCGCGAGGCCCGGATACAGATGACCGCCGGTGCCGCCGCCGGCGAACAGGATCCTCATCGCACCGCGACCGCGAGCGGATCGGTGGCCTGCGCGCCAAGGACCCGCTCCCGCTGACTGCCGATGGCGCAGAGGATGCCGGTCGAGAGGAGCGAGAGCAGCAGGTTCGAGCGCCCGTACGAGATGAACGGCAAGGTCAGGCCGGTGGTGGGCAAGAGCCCGATGACCACACCGAGGTGCACGTAGGCGGTGACCAGCAGGTTCACCGTGAGCCCGACGGCCACCAGTCGTTGGAACGGCGACACCGCCTGCGCGGCGATCCGGAAACCCAAGGCGCCGTACACCGCATACAGCGCGGTGACGAAGACCATGCCGAGCAGCCCCCACTCCTCGGCGATGATGCTGCCAACGAAGTCCGTGTAGGAGAAGAGCACGTAGCCCATCTGCTGCCGCCCCTCACCGAAGCCGACACCGAACAGGCCACCGCTCCCCGCCGCGACGAGCGACTGCGTGAGCTGGTAGAGCTTGTCGGCGGAGGCGGCCGCCATAGGATTGAGGAAAGCGATGATGCGGTCGCGCGCGTAGCCGCTGGTCCCCACGAAGGCCCAGAGCGCGGGGACGGCCAGCACGCCGAGGAAGATGAAGTGCCCGATGCGCGCGCCACCGGCGAAGAGCACCACGGCCATCAGCAACACGAAGTGGCCGACCACGGAGTAGTCGGGTTGGGCGTACGCGACCGCCGACAGCACGCCGATCACGGCCAAGAATGGCAGCAGGCCCCGCGACATGCGCTGCAGGCCGGCTTCGCCCTTCTTCACGACCAGCATGGCCGTCCAGATCACCACCGCGAGCTTGGCGAACTCCGACGGCTGGAGCCCCGAGCCGAACAGGAAGCGCCGCGAACCGTAGGTCTCGCTCATACCGGGCAGGATGGTCGCGATCATCGCGCCGATCGCGACGAGCATCACGGGCCAGCCGTGGGTGCGCCAGCGCTCGGGATCGAGCTTCGCGCAGAGCATGAAGAGCAGGACCCCGGCCCCCGCTCCGAGCAGTTGGCGCAGGAAGAAATAGGCCCCGGGCCGCCCGGCGCGCATCGCCTCGTAGGCACTGGCGCTGTAGAGCACGGCCAAGCCGAAGGCGAGCAGGATCGCGGTGACGATGACAAGCGCCCGGGCCTCGACGCCCATCCGCAGGCGCACCCGCTCGTGCACGAGGGTCGCGGCGGTCATCGGGACACCGCGAGGCGCCGGAACTCCGCGCCACGCACCTCATAGTTCTCGAACATGTCGAAGCTGGAACAGGCCGGGGAGAGGAGCACGACGTCGCCCCGCTGCGCCCGCGCGCGGGCGCGGGCGATGACCGAGCGGAAGTCCCCGTCGCACCGCTCCACGGGCACCACGTTGCCGAGATCGGCCTCGATCAGCGGGGCCGCCTCGCCGAACGCGATGATGTGCCGCACCCACGGGGTGAGCAGCGGCGCCAGCGCCCGGTAGCTGCTGCCCTTGTGCCGCCCACCGAGCAACAAGATGGTGGGGCGTGCCATGCCGGCCACGGCCACGGCGGTGGAGTCGACATTGGTCGCCTTGGAGTCGTTGATCCAGAGCACGCCATCGACCTCCCCCACGGGCTCGAGCCGGTGCGTCAGCGCGCGGAAGCTGCGGAGTCCCTCGGCGATGCGCGCCCGCGCGTCCGGGTGCGCGTGCGCGGGATCGGCCCGGGTCACCGCGAGCGCGGCGGCGAGGGCGTTGGCGACGTTGTGGTCTCCCAGCAACGCCAGCTCCGCACGGTGCAGCAGCACCTCGTGGTCGAGGATGAGCTCGCCGACATCGCGGTCATACCACGCATCGGCGTCGCGAGCGTTCGTGCTGAACGTCGCGTGATGGCCCGCGACCCCCTCGACCATGGTGCGCACGGCCGCCTGGTCCGCGTTGCTCACCCACTGCGACGCGGCCGACGCATGCCGGAACAGCCGCGCTTTGTCCGCGTAGTAGTCCTCGACCGACGGGTAACGGTCCAGGTGATCCGGCGACAGCGTCGTGAGCACGCCGACCCGCGGGGCGAGGCGCTGGGTATCGTGCAACTGGAACGACGACACCTCGAGCGCGAACCACGCCGGCGGGTGCGGCCGCCGCGCGAAGGTGGACAGCGGTGTGCCGATGTTGCCGGCCGCGACGGCGTCGCAGCCCACCGCCTGCAGCAGGTGTGCGATGAGCGCCGTCGTCGTGGTCTTGCCGTTGGTGCCCGTGATCGCGATGAGGTTCGCCTGCGGCAGGACCGTCAGGGCGATGTCGAGTTCGCTGACGATCCCGACGCCGGCCTCGCGGGCGGCCACGAGCGGCGGGGCCTCGGGCGGCACGCCCGGGCTCACCACCAGCACGGCGGCGCGGGCGATGCGGGCGAGATCGTGCCCGCCCACCTGCACATCGATCATGGCCCCTGCGATCGCGGTCGCCGCGTCGGCGGTCGCCGGCGCGTCACTGCGATCCGACGCGTACACCCGCACGCCGTGCTCGGCCAAGAGCAACGCCGCCGCGCGTCCGCTGCGTCCCAACCCGATCACCGCCGCCTCGCGCCCACGCCATGCCGCGAACATCAGCGCACCTTGAGCGAGGTCAGCGCGAGGAACGCGCAGAGGATGCCGATGATCCAGAAGCGGGTGACCACCTGCGGCTCGGACCAGCCGGACAATTCGAAGTGGTGATGGATCGGTGCCCGCCGGAACAGGCGGTGCTGCTGCGCGTACACCGCGCCGTGGCGGCGTCGACGGTACTTGAAGACCAAGCGCTGCAGGATCACCGAGATCGTCTCGACGACGAACACGCCGCCGATCATCAGCAGGAGCAACTCACTCTTGAGGAGGATGCCCATCACCCCCAGGGCACCGCCCAGTGCCAGTGAGCCGGTGTCGCCCATGAAGACCTGCGCCGGATGCGCATTGTACCACAGGAAGCCCACCGACGCGCCGAAGAACGCCAGGCAGAAGATGGTGAGCTCGGCCGAGCCCCGCAGGTACAGCACGCCGAGATACTCCGCGGCATCCACCCGACCCATGACATACGCGAAGAAGGCGAAGGTCGCGATCGCGATGCCGGTGAGCCCAGCCGCGAGGCCATCGAGCCCGTCCGTGAGGTTGACGGCGTTGCTGGTCCCCGTGAGCACGAACGCGACGAAGGCGACGTAGCACCAGCCCAGGGCCGCGCTCGTCGGCACCACCAGCACGTCCTTCACGAAGGGCAGCGTCGTCGAGGCGCCCGGCCACTGCGTCAGCGGCTCCTGCCACAGGTACAGCCCCAGCAACACGCCGATGGTCACCTGCCCGACGAGCTTGTAGCGCTCGACCAAGCCCTTGTTCTCCTTGCCCTCCCGCTTCTGCTTGAGCTTGAGGTAGTCGTCGAGGAAGCCGATCGCGCCCATCCACGTGGTCACCACCAGCGCGAGGATCACGAACGTGTTGTCGAGCCGCGCCCAGAGCAGCGTGGGGATCACGCCGGCCGCGAGGATGATCACGCCCCCCATGGTCGGCGTCGCCGCCTTGAACTGATGCGTGTCCGGCGTGCCTTCGCGGATGACCTGCACCACGGCCGTGCGGCGCAGCCATCGGATGAACCAGGGGCCCACCAGGAACGTCATCACCAGCGCCGTGACCGCAGCGCCGACCGCTCGGAAGGTGATGTAGTTGAACAGGTTGAACGGCGTGAACCAGCCCGACAACGGCGTCAGCAGATGGTAGAGCACGGGGCAGCGAGGAAAGACGCGAGAGGGCGACCGCGGCGCGCGGGGCGTACAGGTATGACGGTTCGACCCCGGCTTACGCCACGCCCGCCCAGGCGAGGATCGCCGGACGTGCGCGCTCCATGCGCTCCCCCCGCGATCCCTTGAGCAGGATGGCACTGTCGGGCGACAGCCTCGGGGCCATCGCCGCCCACACGGCGGCGGGGTCGGGGCCTTCGATCACCCGCGGATCGTCGGGCGCGACCCGGCGCGCCGCCTCGGCCGCGGCCCCGGTGAGGCCCAGCCACGCGATCCCCGAGGCCAGCGCCTCGCGGACCAGCGCCTCATGCAGCCGGTCGGCGTGGACGCCCATCTCGCGCATGCCACCCAGCAGCGCGACCCGCGGTCGCGGCCCGGCGATGGCCGCGAGGGTCGCGAAGGCCGCCCGCATCGACGCGGGGTTGGCGTTGTAGGCATCGTCGAGCAGCAGCGCCGCGCCCAGGGCCTCCACCGCCGAGCGCATGGGCGCGAGGCGCGTGCGCGCGAGTCCCTCCGCGAAGGCCGCGTCGCTCACCCCGTACACCCGGGCCACGGCCAGCGCGAGCATCGTGTTCTCGGCATTGTGCACGCCGGGCGCGGGGACGTCGATCCGCCGCTCGCCGAGCTGCAGCCAGGCGCAGCCGTCGGCCCGCATGCCCCACGCGTCAGGGCGGACGTCGCCCGACTCCAAGCCGGCGGTCAGCACGCGGCGGGCGCGCGCCGTCGCCTCGGCGACGATCGCGGGGTCGGTCGCCGGTACCACCGCGATGGCGACGCCGTCGCAGAGCGAGAGTTCCTCGGCCATCACGCCGGCGAGGTCGCCGAAGCCCTCGAGGTGCTCCTCCTGGACCGACGTGATCACGGCGAGGTCGGGCTCTGCGATGTCGCGAAGCCGGGCGATCTCGCCGGGGTGGTTCGTCCCCACCTCCACGACCTGGAGATCGACGCTGCCCGGCGCCTCCAGCAGCGTCAGCGGGACGCCGACCTGATTGTTGTGGTTCGCGCGCGTGGCGTGCACCTCGTACACGGCCGACAGCGCGGCCCGCACGAGCTCCTTGGTGGTCGTCTTCCCATTGGACCCCCCGATGGCGATGACCGGCGCACCCCAAGCCTGACGCTGCGCCCGTGCCAGCGCTCCCAACGCCACCAGCGTGTCGTCCACCGCGAGTACGGGGACTCCCGACCCGGCGCCCCGCGCCGCGTCGTGCACGACCAACGCGGGGGCACCAGCGCGCACCGCGTCGGCCAGATGATCGTGGGCGTCGAACCGCTCGCCCACCAGCGCGACGAACAGCGCCCCGGGGGCGAGGGTCCGCGTGTCGGTGCTGATCCCGCTGAGCGGGCGGTCGTCGAGGGCGGGGTGACCAAGGACCGCGCCGACGCGCGCGAGGGTCCAGAACGAGGTGATCACAGCGATGGGGCGAGGAGAGAGGCGACGATCTCGGCTTCGTCGAAGGGATACGTCGAGGTGCCCCGGATCTGGTAGGTCTCGTGCCCCTTGCCTGCCAGCAACACCAGGTCGCGCTCGGGATCCGCGGTCTCCAGCGCCCGGGCGATGGCGGCGCGACGATCCTCGATGCGCTCCGCACGGCCGGCCGGCATCCCCGCGACGATGTCATCGAGGATGCGCTCGGGGTCCTCGGTGCGCGGGTTGTCGCTGGTGACGATCACGATGTCCGCCCGGTCGGCCGCGACCCGCCCCATCAGGGGTCGTTTGCCGGGATCCCGATCGCCGCCGCACCCGAACACCACGATGAGGCGCCCCCCGGGCACGACGGGGCGCACGGCGTCGAGGGCGCGGGCGAGCGCGTCGGGCGTGTGCGCATAGTCGCGCAGCACCAGCGGCCGCGTGGCGAGGCGCTCCAGCCGGCCTGGAACTTGAGGCGCGGTCGCGAGGCGCGCGGCGATCCGTTCGAGCGGCAGCCCCAGCGCCACGGCCACGCCCGCCGCCCCGATCGCGTTGTCGACGTTGAATGCCCCGAGCAGCGGCAGTCGCACGCGCACGCGCCCGTGCGGTGCTTCGAGCGTGAACTGCGTCCCCGCATCGGCCACCTCGACATCGACCGCGCGGAGCTCGGCGGCCGCGACCGTGCCGACCAGCAGCCGTTGCGGGCCTGCGGGGAGCGCCTGCCACGCGGCATCGTCCGCGTTGATCACCGCGGTGCCGTGCGGGGCGATCAACGACACGAGGTGCGCCTTGGCCGCGAAGTACGCCTCGAGCGTGCCGTGATAGTCGAGATGATCGCGGGTGAAGTTCGTGAACAGCGCGGCCGCGAAGCGCAGCGACTCGACGCGCTGCTGGTCGAGGGCATGCGAGGAGGTCTCCATCGCCACGGTGCGCACACCCGCGTCGACCAGTGCCCGCAGGATGCGCTGGAGCTCCACCGGCCCGGGGGTGGTCAGCCCGCCCCCACCCGGCAGCGGCGACCCAGGCGACCCGAGGAGCACGCCCAGCGTCCCGATGGACGCCGCGGGAGCGTCGGCCTCGTGCAGCAGGTGGCGCAACAGGCCCACGGTGGTCGTCTTGCCGTTCGTGCCGGTGACGGCGACCAAACGCAGCGCGGCGGCGGGCTGATCGTACGCGGCCGCCGCAGCGATCGCCGCCGCGCGTCGACTGTCGCGCACGACCACGGCGGCGCCACGCAGCGCGCCGGTCGACTCGACGACGACGACGCTCGCCCCGCGCGCGAGCGCGGCGTCCACGTAGTCATGCCCGTCGGCGACCGCGCCGCGCACGGCGAGGAACAGGCCGCCGTCGACCACGCGGCGTGAGTCGTCGGTGATCGCGGTGATGTCGGCGGGCAGCGGGCCGTGGACCGCGGCGAGTTCGTCGGCCGCGCGCAGCGCGTCGACCACGCGCCCCAGTGCGCCCGCGTTCATGTCCCGCGGTGCCATCGGACCAGCTCACCGCTCGGCAGGAGGCTCCCCGCCGACGGGTCGGTGCGGCCCACCGCACCGCCCTCGACCACCTGCACGCGGAAGCCGGCCTGATGCAGTCGCGCCAGCGCGTCGCGCGCCGACAGGCCGTGCACGTCGGGCACGCGTCGATCGCGGACGACCACGGCGCGTTGGATCGGCTGCGCCGGCAGCGTCAGTACGATCGGCACGTCGCCGTCGCTGCCCAGGCGTCCCGAGGCTTCGGCGACGATGCGCCGCAGACTGTCGGCCCGCGCCGCGACCTGCGGCGTGGGCGGCGGGGCCGGCTTGCGCCGCAGGCGACCCGCATCGAGCGCCGCATCACTCGACGCGATCGCCGCCTCGAGGACCGTCCGCAGGACCGGTGCCGCGACCTGCCCGCCGTAGTACGAGCCCCCCGACGGCGCGTCCAGTTTCACCAGGACCACCAACTGTGGTTCATCGGCCGGGAACAGGCCGACGAAGTTCGCGTTGTATTCCCCCTGCACGTAGCGCCCGTTCACGGTGCGCTGCGCGGTGCCGCTCTTCCCGCCGACCTCGTAGGTGGCCAGGTCGGCGCGACTCCCAGTCCCACTGTCCACGACCGTCCGGAGCAGACGGCGCATCGTGCTCGCCGTGCCACTCGAGATCACCCGCCGCACCGGCCGCGGGGTCGCGCGTCGCAGCACCTGGCCGTCCGCGCTCCGGATCTCCTTGATCAGTTGCGGCTGCATCAGCACCCCATCGTTCGCGATCGCCCCGTAGGCCGCTGCGAGTTGCACGGGCGTGACCATGATCTCGTAGCCCATGGACAGCGAGGCCTTGGACTGCTTGGACCAGCGCGCCGGACTGCGGAACGTCCCTGGCGCCTCGCTCGGGAAGGGGATGCCGGTGGTGACGCCGAAGCCGAAGTCGCGCAGCGCCTCGTAATGCTCCTGCGGCGTCAGCGCCTCGGCGGCGAGGATCATCCCGATGTTGCTGGACTGCTGGATGACCTCGGTGAAGGTCATCGAGGCGGCGCGGTGCACGTCCTTCACGGTCCGGCCGGCGAAGGTGAAGACACCGTTGTGGGTCGGGAAGGTGCGATCCAGTGGGACCCGCCCGCGGTCCAGCAACGCGGCCGCGACGAAGGGTTTGAGGGTCGAGCCCGGCTCGATGGGCTCGGTCAGCGCGGTCGCGGTGGTGGCCAGCGTATCGCGACGGCGGCTGGCCAGTGCGAGGAGATCGCCGCTCTGAGGATCGAGCACCACGATGTCGCCCCCGCTCGCGCCACTGCGTTCGACCGCGTCCGCCAACGCCCGCTCCGCGATGTCCTGCAAGCCCAGCCGGATCGTGAGCACCACCGCGCTGCCTTCGCGTGGCTCGACGCGGCCGAGCTGCGGCGAGCGTGCCGCGTGTCCATCGACGTCCCGCACCGCCCCCACGCGCCCCGGGGTCCCGCGGAGCAATGAGTCGAGCGTGAGCTCAATGCCATCGACCCCTGCGCCGCCTGGCGCGGCATGTCCCACCAAGCCACGGAGCCCCGCCAACGGCGGCGGCGTCCGTTCCAGCACGGCTTCGGGGTACACCCCACGCAATGCCGCGAGCTCGCGGACGTCGGACATCAGGAAACGGCCCGGCACCTGCACCCACTTCCGCGCACTGTCCGCGAGCTTGGCCAAGACCGGCTCGGCGATGTCGAGGGTGCGCAGACCCGCGATGAGTCGCGAGCGACCTGCGGCCGTGAGCTCGCGGGGCGCGACGGCCAACTGGATCAGCGAACGGCTCTCGACGAGGACCGTGCCGCCCGCGTCGAGGATGGGTCCGCGCGGCGCCGGCAACTCGACGGCGGTCGTCTGTTGGCGCACGGCCTGCGCGCGCCACGACGGGGCCTGCACCACTTGGACATACCCCGCGCGCGCGACGATCGCCCCGGCGAAAAGCAGGAAGCACGCGTGCACCAGCGTGAGGCGGCTAGGGTGTGTCACGGCGGGCGGGTCGGAGGATCGTGATCACATGGCTGTCGCTGGGAATGCGCATGCCGAGGCGCTCCTCCGCGACGCGCGCGAGTCGCGCCCGGCTGGCGGCGTCGCGGACTTCGCTCTGCAGCACCGCCCGGCGCGCGGCGAGGTCCGCGCGCTGCTGTTCGAGTTGTTCGATCCTGCGGACCTGCGCCACGCCCACGCTGCGGCGCCAAATGACACTTCCCGTCATCAGCACGAACCCCAGCAGAAGCAGCGCGACGATCCCTCGCCCACGCATTCGACTCACCCCGCGCGCCGCCACGCACGCAATTTTGCGCTCCGAGCGCGGGGATTCCGCGCCGTCTCTTCGGGGGACGCTTCGATGGGCTTGCGGGTCACGGTGGTCCCCAGCGCCACGCCGCCGCAGGTGCAGTAGGGGTGCTTGGGCGGGCAGGTGCAGGCGGTGGACCAGGCCTGGAAGGCGCGCTTCACCAGCCGATCCTCGCCCGAATGGTAGGCGATCACCGCGAGGATGCCGCCGGGCGCGAGGCGGTCGCGCCAGGCCGGCAGCGCGCGCTGCAACTCGCCCAGCTCATCGTTGACCACGATCCGCACCGCCTGGAACAGCCGCGCGAAGTCGGCGGGTCCCGAGCGCGGGCCGAGCGTCTCTCGAATGGCGCCGACCAAGTCGTCCGCCGTGGCGAGCGCCTGTCGCTGCCGTCTCCGCACGATGGTGTGCGCGAGCGCGCGGGCACGGGGCTCGTCGGCGTGTTCCCGGAAGGTCGTCGTCAGCGTGGCCAGATCGGCCGTGTTGAGGAAGTCGGCGGCCGACTCGCCGCCCTGCCCCATGCGCATGTCGAGCGGCGCGCCTTCGCGGAACGAGAACCCACGCGCGGTCTCGTCGATCTGATGCGACGAGATCCCGAGATCGAGGAGCACGGCGTCCACGATGACGTCGCCGAGGTCCGGATGCTCAGCGGCGTCGGCGAACGTCGCCGCGATGATCCGCAGCGCTCCTGACTCGAGGTACGCGCCGAGCCGCCGCCGCGCCGCCGCCTGTGCGTCGGGATCGCGGTCGACGCCGATCACCCTCTGCCCGCGCGCCAGCAAGGCCGCGCTGTGCCCGCCGCCACCGAGCGTGCCGTCCACCACGGTGCTCGCGTCCGCAAGCAGGCCGAGGACCTCTTGCAGCAGGACCGGTTCGTGGTAGCTGGTCGCGGTCGGCGCGTCGGGGGCCGAACGGAGCGCGCCCGCCGATGCCGAGGCATCAGCGGGCGCGTGCAGGGGCTCGGCGTCGGGGGTCAGCGGCAGAGCAAACCCACCTGCTGTTCGGCGTAGCCGGAGATGTTCGGCAGGACGCCGAGGACGGCACCCGCCGTGTTCGGATCCACGCGCCCGCCCTGCGGGATGAAGATCTGGGCTTGCGTCGCGGCCTCTTGGGCCTCCTTCGCCAGCGCACACGCCGCCGCGCGATCCGTCTTCGCGACCTCGGGCAGGTCGGTGGCCGCGAACTGTGCCACGAAGAAGTGGCCGAGACCGAGGATGAACTTCGCGTTGATGTTCGTCGGATCGATCTCCTCGGCCAGCTTCGCGAACGGAATGATCTTCCGCGCCGCCGCGAGGGTCTTCTGCTCGTTGGTGATCTTCAGGAACCCATTGGCCAGCGTCGTCGCGTAGCCCGAGGTGGTGGCCTTGTCCTCGCCGTTCGCCGCCGCAGCGCGGAGGACGGACATGACCGAGTCGGGCATCGCCATCTCGTTGTAGGCGCGTGCCATCAGCAACCGGGCATTCGGCATCTTGGGCTCGATGGCGAGCGCCTTGCGCAGCGCGTCGATGGACTGCGGATACTGGCCGATGCCCTGCAGGACCTGTCCAAGCGTGAGCGGCAGGTTGGGGTCTTCGGGGAACTTCGCCACGCCGCGGGCCAGGACCTCGGCGGACTTCTGCGGCTGGCTGTCGGCCTGATACGCCGCCGCCATGCGCTCGAAGTACTTGACGTCCGCCGAGGCGGTGTCGACGACCGCGAGGACCTGCCCCTTCTCGATCACGTCCTTCCAGCGCGCGGAGGCGATGAGGAGGCGGAACTGCAGTCGCAGCAGGTCAGGATCCTCGGGGGTCTCCTTGAGCGCGGTCTCGAGGATCGGCAGCGCCACGTCGGCGCGGCGCATGGCCTCGAGGTTGCCGACGATCTGCTCCACCAAGCGCGGGTCGCCGGCCTCCACCGCCACCAACTGCGAGGCCGTCTGCGCCATGGAGTTGGTGTCACCCTTGATGAGGTACTGCTCCATGGCGACGTACAGCGCGCGCGGCTGGCGCGGGTCGCGGTCCAGGACATCCTTGGCCGCGGCCAGCACTTCGTCGGGCGACTTCTTGGCCTGCGACAGGGCGAAGACCAGGCAGACCCGCGAGATCATCGCCTCGGGGTAGGCCGCGATGCCGGCGCGCGCGGCCGCCTCGGCCGCCGCGGAGTTGCCGTCGCGCAACGCGCTGTTGCACTTGCGCTCGTGCTCCAGCTGCTTGCGGACCACCTGCAGCTTGCGCGTGAAATCGGCCGCCGCGGCGGCGAGCGTCTTGCCCTCGCCGGGCGCGACGACATCGCGAAGGGCCATGTCGCGGGTCAGCGCGATCGCGCCACCGACACTGAACCCGTCCGCGGTCTTGGTGACGGTGCCAACGAGGATCTCGTCAGCGCGAAGCACCTGGCCGAGCTGCTTCGCGTCGAGCGTGTTGAGCGGCTCGTCCGTGGCATAGCCGGACCCTTCGAGGTAGCCCTCCACCTGCTGCTTCGGGATCACCCACAGTTCGCGGGACGAGATCCGCGCCGTGAGCTGCGAGCGCATCTCGTCGGCGGCCTTGACCGCCAGCGTCTTGTCGTTGTCCGCCGTCCGAAAGGCCGTGACCAACATGAAGGGCGCGCCCGGCGCCGGCGTGCGCTGCGCCTCGAGCGCCACCGGAGCGAGGCCGAGCAGAACGCCAACGGTCGCGGCCCCAAGGGCCAGCGGAGTCACAGGGAACCGACGCGACACAGATGCTCCTCCAGTCAGGAAGCTGCAGCACCGGGGACACGCCCCGGGCTGAGGGTCCAACGATGAGTGGGCGAAGAGGGACTCGAACCCCCGACACCCTGCGTGTAAGGCAGGTGCTCTAACCAACTGAGCTATTCGCCCTTCTACGTCCGAACGCCCCCGGATGCTGAACGAATGCTCTTACCGCAAGATCGCGACCGGGACCAACACGCAGTACCCGAGCACGAGCAACAGCGGCGCCACCGTCTCACCACCCCGCCACAGGTCGGCATAGCCCGCGACGAGGGTCGCAGCGGCCACGCCCCACCACAGCAGGGACTTGGATCGGGAAGAAGGTGTGTCGGTCATGGGAACGGAGTAGGTTAGGGAGAGGCCGGAGGGGTGTCAAGCAACCCCTCCCCCTTTGGAGGGGGCGTTGGCGGCAGCAGCGCATCGAGCGCGCTCTCGCGGGCGCGGCGCTCCTGCTCTGCCTCTGCGGCCCGAAGCGCCTCCAACCGTCGACGATCCCGGCGGCGGCGACGCACGTACACGGGAAGCAGGACCACCAACATTACCCCGGCCGCCACCGCGAGGTCCCCCGCCAGCGCCAGCGCCCCGTACCGCATCTGCGTCCGCCGCACCCAGTAGGTCTCGAAGCCGGTCACGGTCATGCCGTACGCCTGCCGCATCGCCTGTTCCAGCGACTGCGTCTCCACCCAATACGTGAAGAACAACGACAGGCCGCGCGCCGGATCCAGCGCCGCCATCTCGGCCACGGCGCGATGCGCCAGCGCGTAGGCCCCCTCGGCCTCACGCCCGCCCCGGTAGAACATCGACTCCAGCGCGTCGAAGCTGCGCGGGCCACGGAGCGCCAGCGCGACATTCGTGGCGATGATCTCTTCGCGCCCCCACTCCCCGGCGGCGAACGAGGCGTAGCCTTCGTCGAACCAGCGTGGCGCCAGCCCGCCCACGGCTTCGGCCAGTGCGAGATGCGCCAGCTCGTGCCGCAGCACCACCAGCGGATCCCCGGCCGTGCTGCCGCCCGACCGCGGCCCCTGCATGACGATCTGCTGCAGGGCCGGAAAGGCCGCCGCGGCGCCCCACTCCGGGAACGCGCCCCCGACCCAGTCCCGGAACACCGCGTCCGTCGGCGCGACCGCGATCCGCACCGCCGCCCGCGGGCGCGGGAGCCCCGGAAAGCTGTCGCTACGCTGGGCGGCCTCGAGCAGCGCGCGCGCCAGCGTCTGTTCCGATGGGAACGCCACGACCGTGAACCGGCCGGCGGTCATGGAGTCCAACCCCGGCTGTGCTGGGAGTCGGCCGGCCACCCCGCCGACCAGCAGCAGACCCTGCACCAGCAGTAGCGCCAGACGGCGAAGGCGCGTCACGCCTCGCGGCTCGGCGGCGTCCCCTGCTCGATCTGATCGAGCAGTTGCCGGCACCGCTTGCCCCACGGATTGAATTTCCCCGTGGCGTGCCCGCCCGCCCAGGTCGCCACCGCCGCTTCGTGCTCGTCGTTCAGCCACTGGGCCCACCCCAACTCGTAGTGCGCCTCGATGAGATTAGGCCCGAGCGCGATCGCCTTCTGCAGGAAGTTCTGCGCATCCTCGAACATCTCGCGCTCCAGGTAGACCAGTCCGAGGTAGAAGTGCGCGTACAGCGTGGCCTTCGGGTCGCTCTGCATGCGGATCACCTTCGACAAGTGCTCGATGGCTTCGCCGAAGATCCCCTGCTTGAGACAGATGTAACCGAGGTTCATGCGCGCCACCGCGTGCTGCGGATCGCGCACGAGCACCCGCTGGAAGGTGGCCAGCGCGGGTTCGTAGTTCTCCTGGAGCATCTGCGCCCAGCCGAGCAGTGACTCCGCCTCGGGATCGCCGGGGGAGAGCTCGAGCGCCCGCATCAGTGCCTGCTCCGCCCCTTCGTGGTCGCCGAGCGACAGGCGGCTCCAGCCCTTCTCCACGAAGGTCGAGGCGCCGATGTGATCGGCGTGCACCACCGGGCGGTCCGCCGCGAAGGCCGGCACGACCGAGGGCGCCTCGAGCGACTTCCACTGGTCCACCAGGGACCGGATGCTGTCCTTGAGCGCCGTCGCCTCGGTGATGTGGCGCTCCAGCGTCTTGAACAGCGCGATGATGTCGCGCTTGAGCTCCTCGCGCTCAGCGGCGGCGGTCGGCGACGCGAGACGGGCCGCGAGGGCGGCGTACTGCTCGTGCCACGGGGTCAGATCGGTCACACACGACTCCACGGGAGGGCGTCCCGAGTGGGGGGACGCAAGAAGGATAATCGCCGCCGCGCGCCCTGCGATCCCTCAGCGCCGCGGCGCGGTGGCCACGGCCGCGTGGATGGCGGCGGCCACCTGCGGCAGGGGCACCGTCGCGCAGGGCACGCCCGTCGCGAGGGCCGCCTGTGGCATGCTGGCGAGCAGGGCCGTCCGCGGATCCTGGACGATGCCCTGCCCTCCCTGCTCGACCACGGCCCGCAACCCGGCCGCTCCATCGCGACCCATCCCGGTCAGCACCACCGCGACGGCCGCAGCACCGAACTGCGTGGCCACTTGGACCAGGCAGGGGTCAGCGGCCGGACGCACGCCCCAGACCGGAGCCTCGTCGCTCAGGGTGCAGGCGAAGCCGCCGCCGGTCTGGCGCACCCCGAGGTGCCGTCCACCAGGGGCGACGACCACCACATCCTCCCACAGCGGATCCCCATGCGCCGCCTCGACGACCGGCAGGTGCCCGATCGCGTCGAGGCGCCGCGCCAGCGAGGTCGTGAATCCCGCCGGCATGTGCTGCACGACCAGCACCGCCGCGCCGAGCCCGGGCCGGAGCCCTGGCACGATCGCACTGAGCGCCTGCGGGCCCCCGGTCGAACAGGCGACCACGACCACGCGGCGCGCCGGCACACGCGCCAGCGCCGGCCGCGGGTCGGCAGGAGGTGCCAGGCTCGGGCGCGGGGCCTCCTGGCGTGGCACCGCGGCCGGGAGCGCACTGGCCGCGGTGTGCAGCGCGTCCGTGAGCGCGCGACGAAATCGCTGCTCCTCGTCGGCGTCCGCCGACTGCGGCTTGCGGACCAGGTCGATCGCGCCCAACGCCATCGCGTGGACGGCCGCGTCGCGGCCATCCACCGTCGTCACGCTGCTGACCATCACGACGGGCCGCGGCGCCGCCTGCATCAGACCGCGGAGCGTCTCGAGCCCATCGCCGCCGGGCATCGTGATGTCGAGCGTGATCACATCGGGGGCCGCGGCCGCGATCGCCGGCAGGACCTCGTCGCCGCGCCGCGCCGTGCCGACGACGCTGAAGCCCGGCAGCGCGGACACGTGATCGCTGAGCACGCGGCGCATCAGGGCGCTGTCGTCGACGATGAGCACGCGGATGGACATCTCAGAGCACCCGCGCGCCGTGCGCCAGTGTCCGCACCGCGACGCGTCCGTCCTCGAGCCGGACGCGGACCGACCGCGCATGCGCGGCGCCGACATCTTCACCGACGACGGGGATGCCGGCGTCCGCGAGGGCGGCGCGGGCCGCCTCCACATTCCAGGCGCCGATCGCGACCCCGCGCACCTTCAGCAATTCGCCGAACAACGAGGCTCCTCCCACGAGACTCGCCTCGTAGGGACCAGGCGCACCGGCCTCGCGCAGCGCCGCCAGCAGGGCCGGCACGGCGGTCCGCGCATAGCGAGCCGGGCCCGATCCCGAACGGCCAGTGGACGGCTCCGGCAACAACACATGCGCGAGCCCGCCGGCCCGCGCGGCGCGGTCCCAGACGATGATCGCCACACAGGAGCCCAGGCCCAGACACTCGAGCTGTGCCGGGGCACGCCGCACCGCGAACTCCGCGACCCCGACGCGCGTCACGGCCGCGCTCACGGCCGCCGCCGGAAGAGGCGCACCGCCGGATCCTCGGGGGCGAACCAGCGCCGGGCGTCGCCGAGCAGGGCCTCGCTCTTGCCCACCAGCAAGAG
Organism: uncultured Gemmatimonadaceae bacterium; assembly: GCA_964503275.1. Classification (GTDB taxonomy): domain Bacteria; phylum Gemmatimonadota; class Gemmatimonadetes; order Gemmatimonadales; family Gemmatimonadaceae; genus DASRAP01. Next base: position 129,213 of record CAZCZO010000005.1, read on the forward strand.
GCCGCCCGGCGCCAGCGCCGCGTGGAAGCGCTGCAGGATCGCCTCCTGCGCCGCGCGTTCGAAGTACATCAGCACGTTCCGGCACACGATCATCGACAGCCCCGACGCGGGGGCCTGCGCCGCGTGCAGATCGTGCTGGGCGAAGACGACCAGCGGCCGCAGGACCGCGGCCACGGTCGGCGGATCGCCGGGCACATACGCATGTCGCAGCGCCGCCGGCAAGTCCCGCAGGGCCGACGCCGCGTAGACCCCGCGCACCGCCGTCCGCAGCGCGATGGGATCGAGATCGGTGGCCAGGATCCCCGGTGCCACGCCCGCGCCGTTCGCCCCCATCGCCGTGGCGTGCGCGTGCACGAGCAGCGCCAGCGTCCACGCCTCTTCGCCCGTCGCGCAGCCGGCGCTCCACACCCGCACGGGCGTCTGGGACTCCCACAGTCGCGGGATGATGCGGGTCGCCAGCGCGTGGAAGACCTCCGGATTGCGATAGAACTGCGTGACGTTGATCGTGAGGGCGTCGAGCAACCGCGGCCATTCGTCGGCGTGCGCCGCGAGATACGCATCGTAGGCCGCGTAGCTCAGGGTCCGCGTCGCGCGCATCCGCACCGCCACGCGGCGGCGCACGCAGCCATCCCGGTAGCTGGCGCAGGCGAACCCGCCGTCGGTCGTGATGCGCGCCACGAGACGGCGATACGCCCCCTCGTCCCCGTCGGCGGGCGGCAGCGCGTCGCTCATGACATCCGGCGCACGGTCTCGAGGTTCGCGCGCACGATCGTGTTCGCGGGGTCCAACTGCTGCGCGATCTCCCAGGAGCGGATCGCCTCGGCGCGTTCCCCCGCCTTGAAGCGGATGTTGCCCATCTTGAGATGCACGTCGGGGCCGAGCAAGGGGGCCAGCTTCACGGCCCGCTGGTACGCGGCCAGCGCCTCCGTCGCGCGGCCGGCCCGGTAGTGCGCATCACCGACGTTCTTGTGGAGCTGTGGCAGGGTCGCGTCCTCGAGCACCCCACGCTCCGCCACGGCCAGCGCGCCGTCCCGGTCGCCGCTGCGCTCGAGGACCACCGCGCGGTTGTTGAACAGCGGCGCGGCGTGCGGGTGTGCGCCGATGCCATCGGCGAGGATGCTCGCCGCCCGCGCCGCCTCGCCACGCAGCGCCGCCACCAGCGAGGCCGCGTGGAACCACGCCCCCGACGGGGTCGTCGTGCCGTAGCCCTCCCGCGCCCGTGCCAGCTCGGCGTCCGCCTCGGCCAGCTCACCCCGATGCATGTGGATGATCCCCCGCGAGGTGCGCAACCGGGGATCGTCGGCGAGCCCACGGCGCGCCGCCTCGTCGAGCGCGAGCCAGGCCTCGTCGAGGCGGCCCAAGCGCTCGAGCGCATACGCCAGATTATGGAACACCGCCGCCCGCGCGCCCGGCGCGACCCCCACCTCGCGGAACAGCGCCGCGGCATCGGCCCACTTGGCTTCGCGCAGCAGGATCAGCCCCAGATAGTACTGCGCCCCTTCGTCCGTGGCCTGCAGCTCGAGCACGCGCCGGAACTCGCGCGCGGCCTCGTCGAACATCGCCGTGCGATAGAACGCGATGCCAAGATTCCGGTGCTCGTCGATGCGGCCATCCGTGGTCACCGCCTCGGCGCGACTGCGGCCCACCTGGTGCAGGAAGCCCGCCGTGAGCAGCCCGTACAGGGCCTTCCCGACCTCGAAGTCCACGAGGCCCGACGCGTCGATGAGCTGCTGCACGTCCCGTTGTCCGTCGATGAGCTCCAGCAGCAACGCCTGCTCCGACGTCAGCGTCGCCGTGCGATCCCGCAGGCGGGTGTGATCCGGCGCGAAGATCAGATCGAAGGTCGGGATCTTCTTCTCGATGAGGCTCCACTCATCGATGCGGCGCGCGCCCTCGAGCAACAGCGCATCCGGGCTGATCGACACGAGCACGTCCTGCGACTCCGGGCGCACATCGGACTCGAAGTTGAAGGTGCCCTGCGTCCAGGTGAACAGGAAATACACCGCCTCTTCGATCTGCACCCGGATCTGCGCGTCGAGCACCTCGCGCGTGATCATCCCATGCGTCACGAGCAGGTCGCCGAGCCGCACATTGGGCGCGCGTTCCTGCAGGGCGATCGCCTCCGCGAGCTGCGAAGGCTGCAGCCGGCCGCTCTTCACGAGGATGTCGCCGAGCCGGTCGCGACGGTTCACGATGGACGCGAAGCAGATCCGCCCCTTGTCGAAATAGATGGAGCCGAAGCTGCTCCGGTTCGCGACCGAGAGGCAGCCGGTCTTCTGGCCCATCGCCAGCAGCTGCAGCACGTCGGGCAGCGAGGCCTCGCGCAAGGATCCCCGGATCGCCATCAGCGGAGCTCCTCGATGATCCGCGCCGCGGGATCGGGCCACTCCCACAGGACCTTCTCGGGGTCGAGGAAGGTGCGGTCCACATCATCGATCGCGCGCACGCGATCGCTCAGTCGCTGGCCATCGCGCAGGACGCGCTCGGCGAACGCCGCGGTGAGCGCGACCCCGGCCTCGCTGGCCGCCGTGACGAGGCGCCGCACGACGTCGGCGATCTCCGGCGCGGTCGGCGCGGGTTGATCGCAGATCACCCGCAACAGCTCGGCATCGGCCGAGCGACCATGCGCGGCCAACGCGCGCGCCGCGAGCCGGTCGCGCAACGCCCGGTCCGGGACATCCAACGGGACGACCAATCCGCCTTCGAACCGCGAGCGCAAACGCGCGTCGATCGTCGTGAGCTGCCGCGGGGGCACGGCGCTGGTGAGGATCAGCTGCCGCTGCGCCTCGAGCAGCGTGTTGACCACGAGATACAGTTCCTCCTGCGTACGCTCCGCCCCCTCGAGCTGCTCGATGTCGTCGAGGACCAGCAGGTCGACCCCGCTGTATCGCCGCCGCCAGCGGTCGATCCGCCCCTCCCGCAGTGACACGATGAGGTCGTCCACGAGGGCCGTGATCGGCAGTACGGCCACCCGGCGGCGCCCCTCGCTGCGCTCCAGCACGGCCCGGGCGATCGCATGCGCGAGATGCGACTTGCCCACGCCCGCCGGCCCGTGGAAGAGCAGCGGGTTGTACGTGCGACCGAGGCCTGTGATCACCGCGTCCGCAGCACGGACGGCGAGCTGGTTCGTTCCGGACTCCTCGAAGGTCTCGCGCCGGAAGGCCGCGTCCGGTTGCGGGAGCACCAGCGCCGCACTCACCGCCCGTTCCACGGCATCCTCGGCGTCGGCGAGGCGCTCGGGGTCGCGGAACACCGACGCGCCGGCCAGCGAGGGTTCGACCCGCACCGCCTGCGCCTCGAGCGCCTGCAGGTGCCCGACCGCCTGCGCGAAGGTCTGCAGCAGCCCCTCGGTGTCGGGGGCCTCGGGCAGGCGCAGCGCACGCTCCAGGACCTCGGTGCGATAGCCCAAGCCCCCCCAGTGCCCGATCGCGTCGCTGAGGCGGGTGCGCCACGTGTCCACGTGCTGCTGCAGCGCGCTGGTCACCTCGGAGATGAAGCTCGCGAAGTCGTCCTCGGTGGTCGCCCGGCGCCGGGGCAGCGCCACGCCCAGCGACGCCGCCAGCTCGGCGATGGAGACCGGCTCGTCGCCCAACGCGAGCTGCGCCGTGAGCCGGTTGAGCGCGCCGTGCAATTCGCGGACGTTGGCGAACTCGTACCGCGCGAGCTCATCGAGCAGCGCGACCGCGATCGTCTGCTCGCGCTCCCGGACCATCGCACGGAGGATGGCGGCCCGCGTCTCGAAGTCCGGACGCCCCACGTCGGCGATCAAGCCCCCCTGCATGCGCGCGAGCAGGCGCTCATCGACATCGGCGATCTCGCTCGGCGGGCGATCGCTCGTGAGCACGACCTGTCGCCCCTGCGCATGCAAGCGCTCGAACAGCCGCATCAGTTCCGCTTGCGTCTCCTGACGTCCCGTGAGGAACTGGATGTCGTCGAGCAGGAGCAGGTCCACGGCCTGCCAGCGCGCCTCCCAGGCCTCCGTCGCGCCGGCGGCGATGGCCGCGTGCCACGCGTCGATGAACGTCAGCATCGACACATACTCCCAGCGCAGTCCGGCATGCTGCTCCGCCGCCTGATGGGCGATCGCCCCGAGCAAGTGGGTCTTCCCCAGCCCCGAGGCCCCGTAGATCACCAGCGGGTTGTACACCCGGCCGGGCGATTCGGCGACCGCCCGCGCGGCGGCCGCCGCCAGCCGGTTCGCATGCCCGACGACCAGCGTGTCGAAACGGAGCCGTGCGTCCAACGACACTCAGCCGCCCCCGCTGTTCCGCGGCGCCAGACGCCGCAGCACGGCCTCCGAGATGCCGCGCAGCGTCTCGAACACGCCGGTGCCGTGCAACGCATCGGCCGAGAAGGCCGGCACGCCACGGAAGTTGAGGTGCTCATCCAACTCGTCGGGCGTGTGGATGAGTTCGCGCGGCAGGTCCTGCTTGTTGTACTGCAACACCAGCGGGACCGCGCGCGCATCGACCCCGTGTTCCGCGAGATTCGCGTGCAGGTCCTGCAGACTCTCCACGTTCTCCTCCAGCTGACGCGTTTGGCTGTCCGCGACGAAGACGACGCCATCCGCGCCCTGCAGGACGAGTTTGCGGGTCGTGCGGTAGTACACCTGCCCCGGCACCGTGTACAACTGGAAGCGCGTGGTGAACCCCGAGATGCTGCCCAGATCCAAGGGCAGGAAGTCGAAGAAGAGCGTGCGGTCGGTGCGCGTCGCCAGCGAGACCATCTCGCCCTTGCGATCCGGCGGCACCTGCCCGTGGATGTACTGCAGGTTCGTCGTCTTCCCCGACCGGCCGGGACCGTAGTAGACGATCTTGCACACGATCTCGCGTGTCGCGTAGTTGACGAGTGACATCAGCCCCCCCGACCGAAGAGCACTGCAAGGTTGCGATTCAAGTCCCGCTCATAGTCTAGTCCGAGGGCGACCCCTTGGGGCACGGGCGCAGGTGCCGCGGCGGCCAGCGCCTGCTGCAGATCGGGCACGAACACCTGGATCACCCCCAGCGAGCTGTTCTCCCCGAACACCGCCAGCAACAGCAGGTCCCCGCGCGGCGTCGGCAGGGTGGCGACGAAGACCTGCCGCTCGGCGCCGGCATAGTGCAGGGTGTGGAAGGGCCGGCCGTCCAACAAGCGCCCGAGCTCTCCCGACGACGCGTGGATCGCCGCCGTCAGCGCGCACGCGGTCATGACGTCCGCGGCGCGGCGGAATCCGAGCTGGGCCAGCACCTGGCCACTCGCGTACATGAGCACGGCCGCGTCCACCTGCGCGTCGTCGAGGAAGCGGCGCAGGGGCGCCTCGACCCAGGGCTCGGCGACCTGCATCACGCACCCACCGCCGCCCGCGCCGAGAGCAGCTCGACCCGCAACAGGGCGAGGTTGGTGCGCGGATCGGCGACGGCGACCAGCACGACCTCCTCCGTCGCGACCGCACACACACAGCCCTGCTCCGCGTCCAGCTGCAGGAACTCCAAGCGTCCGGCATGGGCCGATCGCGCGGACTGCCGCGCCTTGCGCACCAGCGACGCGACCAACGCCGCGACGACCTCCGCGCGCAATCCCACCGGCACGATGGCATCGACGATCACGCCGTCGCGGGCGTCCACGATGAGGCCGGCCAGGACGCCCCGGATGCGCGTGAGGCGCTGCAGCACGGCCGCGAAGGGGTGCGCACTCACCAGGTGTCCTCGGCGCGCACCGCCTCGACGTGCGCGGCTGCCGAGCGCACGGCGCGGCGCAGCGCGCCCATGGGCGTGGTGGTCGGGGCCGCGCCGAGCAACACCCCGCCGTCGCCGGCCGGGACCAGCATCAGCGATGCGTCGCTCCCCTCGACCGTGAGCATCCGCCACGGGCCCAGCTGCACCAGGCGCGTCACGCGCGTCGCCTCGTCCGAGGTCCCGCCCAGCGCACGGCCGATGGCCACGCCCTGCGCCACGTCGCCGTCGGCCGCCCGGCCGGCCAGCACCTCGCCATCGGCACCGAGCAAGAGCAGGGTCGCCGCGCTGGCGTCGACCTCGCCGAAGGCATCGACCCGTGAGGCGCGCGGCTCAGGGGATGCCGCGGCGACTGCGGCCGACGCAGCGTCCCCGGACCCCGCGGGGACCTGCACCGGACGCGCGGCGGACACCGTCGCCAGCGCCGCCGCGATCTCGATGTCCTCGGGGGCGTAGGACTGCGCGATCGCGAGCTGGGCCAGGGCGTCCGCCGTGCGCCCTTCGCGGAACGCGACGAACGCCAGCCCTTTGCGCGCCGGCAAGTGCGAGGGATCGAGCCGCAGGGCCTCGGCCCAGCTCGCGGCCGCCGCCAGCGCATCGTCGGCCTCGATCGCGATGCGCCCCACGAGGTCATGCGCGTCGGCCAAGCGCGGGTGACGGTCGCGTCCCCGCACGGCGATGCGCCAGGCGGCCGCGATGTCGCCCGCGGCCAACAAGCGGTCCGCGAGCTCGAGGAAGACCAGGGACGCGGGATCGTCGACGAGCGCATCGCTCAGCGCCCGGAGCGGGTCACGCACCGACGTACTCCTCCGTCGTGCTCCGGAGCCGAGCCGCCGCCTCGAGGGCCGCCCGCAGTCGCTCGACCTGCGCATCGGTGGGGGCGAGCTCGATCGCGCGCCCCCAGGCCCGCACGGCGCCGGCGAAGTCCCCCGCGAGCGCGGCGGCCACGCCACGCGCACGCTGCACCTTCACGCTGGTCGGGGCCAGGCGACTGGCGCGATCGAAGGCCCGGGCCGCGTCCGTCGGGCGCCGCTGCCGCAGCAGGATGTCGCCGAGCAACATGGCCGCCTCGGGGTCGTCCGGGTCCACATCGAGCGCGCGCTGCGCCGCGAAGAAGGCCCCGTCGAGTTCCCCCTGCCGGAACGCCCGGCGCGCCTCGTGAAGGAAGGCGTGCGCGGTGGCCATCGGCAGGGACAGATCCGCCCCGTCCTCCTGCGGCCGATCCACGGCGACGACCCCCGTTGAGACCAACCCGTAGACCACCTTCGCCACATCGAACTCGCTGCGTGCCACCTCCGCCGCCACCCCGCGGAGGTCCCGCACCCCATCGATCGCCGCCAGCACGTCCCACTCATCCGGCAGCAGCTCGAGCGGCCCCGCGCTCCCGTCGGGTGCATCGGCCAGTGCCGGCACCACATCGGCGTTGGGGACGATGTCCGCCAAGCGCGACCATTCGTCGATGCGTCGGGCCCCCTCCATCAGCAGGGCCTCGGCCGACAGCGAGGCCTGCGCATCCATGGCGATCCCGGAGACCTCCTCCTCGACGAACGAGAAGAAGCCCTCGCGCCACGAGAGCAGCTCGAAGACCACCGCCTCGATCTGCGCACGCATCTGCCGGTCCAACTCGCGCTGCGTGATCACGCCGGTCGCCACGAGGATGTCCCCCAGGCGCCGCGTATCGCCCTGTTGCGTCTGCCGCATGCGGACCTTCACCAAGTCCTGCTCCGTCGCCTTGCCGGCCCGCAGCAACAACTGCCCCAGCGGATGCGGGTTCGAGCGGATCCACGCATACACCACGCGGCCCTGTTCGAACACCACGGTCCCCTCGTTGCCGCGCAGCTCCGAGGTCACGCGCAGCGTCCCGGTCTTGCGGCTGAGGTCCAGCAGCGCGAAGACGTCGTGGATGCCCAGTTCGCGGAGCGGTCCCTCGATCGCCATCAGTCGGCCCCCACGGTGTGCAGTTCCTGCACCGACTGCAGCGCACGGGCCGCGCGCCGCGCCGACTCACCCGAGGGCTCCAGCTCGAGCACACGATCCCACGCGGCCACAGCCTCGGTGAAGGACCGCCGCGCTGCGGCGATCGCCCCCGTGAGGTACCACGCCCCCGCATGCTCGCGGTCGAACAGCAGGATCCGCTCGACGGCGACCGCGGCGTCCGCCGTCCGACCCATGACCCACAAGGTCTCCGCCAACGCATGCAGCGCCGCCACGTTCGACAGGTCGCGCTGCAACAGTTCGACGAGGATCGTGAGGGCCGGCTCCGGCCGGCCGGAGTCGCGATAGACGCGGCCCAGCAGGAGCACCGCGTCCGTGAACGTGGGGACCGCGTCCAGCGCGGCGAGCAGCTCCCGCTCAGCGGCCCCGAGGTCGCCCTCCTCCAGCAGCAGCTGCGCGACGGCGAGGCGCACGGCGGCGAAGTCCGGGTCCAGCGACAGGGCGGCGCGGTAGGCCACGACGGCGCGCTCGCGGTCCCCCTGTGCCCGCGCGATGTCGCCCAAGCGACGATGCACATCGGCGCGGGTCGGGGCCAGCCGCTTCGCGGTGTTCAGCGCGTCCACCGCCGCCACGGCATCCCCGGCGTCGAAGCGCGCACTGGCCAGCACCATCCACGCGTCCACGTCGTCGGGCAACACCGCGGCCAGCTCCTCGGCGATCGGTCGCGCCTCGGAGCCGCGACCCAGCGTGATCAGCGCCGTGGCCGCACCGCGCAGCAGCGCGGGCGTGCCCGGCGCGAGCCGCAGTCCCGCGCTGTACTGCCCCAGCGCCTCGCCCCACGCGCCCTGCCGCGCATAGATGTCGCCGAGCAGCAGCGCGCCCTCGGGCGACTCCACTCCGCGCTGGATGACCCGGCGGGCTTCGGCGGCCGCCCGGTCCAACATGCCGGAGTGGAAGTAGTCGCTGGCCAAGGCGAACGGCGAGCGCCCATCGCTCGGGAGCTCCGGCTCCGCCGCCGGCGCCGTCGACAACGTCCCGAAGATCTCGTCCAGCGATCCCGCGTCGAAGGCGAACTCCCGCACCTCACCGCTGCGCCGCTCGTCCGAGCTGAGTTCAGGGGCGATGGTCACCGCCGACGCGTCGAACTCCAGGTCGATCGCGAGCACGAACTTCTGCGGGACGTAGTACGGCTCGAGCTCCAACGCGCGCTGCGTCTCGCGCAGCGCGCCCTCGAAGTCGCCGAGGTTCGACAGCGTGAAGCTGAGGTTGTAATGCGCCTCGGCGAACTGCGGTCGCGCCTGGATGGCGCGCGCGTACGCGTTGCGGGCCTCCTCGAACTGCCGCGACTCCGCCAGGATCAAGCCCACCCCGTTCCACGCGACCGCCTGCTCGGGGACGCTGCGGAGCACCCGGCGATACGCGTCCATCGACTCCTCGAAGCGCCGCTCGCGGAACAGCTGCAGCGCGAGGTTCAGCAGCGCCTGTTCCAGATCGGGGCGCGCGTCGAGGGCCGCCCGGAACGCATCGATCGCCCCCTCGCGATCGCCACCCTGCACCCGCACCACGCCGATGTTGTTGTGCGAGAACGCATACACCGGGTCGGCCGAGATCGCCCGGCGATAACTCGCCTCGGCCCCCGCCACATCGCCGGTCTGGTGCAACGCGACGCCCCGTTCGTTCCACAGCTTGGCCGCATGCGGCTGCGACCGCAACAATTGATCGTAGATCGCGATCGCGGCCGGGGCGTCCTGCTGCAAGAGCAGGACCTCCGCCATCGCCTGTTGCACGAGCTCGTTCGGCTCGCCCTTCTCCGCCGCCAAGCGGTACTCGCGCAGGGCCTCCGCGAAGTACCCCTTCTGCCGGAAGGCCGCCCCGAGCGCGTAGTGGGCGAGCCCGGCGCCCTCGGCGTCGGCCGCCCGCTGCGCCGACTGCAGGTCCCGGCGTCCGGGCAACAGCTCTTCGTAGCGCTGCGGGTTGTACTGATCCAGCGAGAGATTCGCCTGTGCACGCGAGAGCGATGGGTTCAGCGCGATGGCGCGCTTGGTCACCGCTTGCGCCTCCTCGTGACGGCCCAGATCGCCCAGCACGAAGGCCAAGAGATACAGCGCGTCCGGCTGCTCCGGGTTCAGCTCGAGACTGCGCGTGAGCGACAGCTCAGCATCGTCCGAGAGACCCATGTTGTAGAGCACCTCGCCCACGTAGTGGTGGACGAGCGCGTTGTTGGGCTCCCGCTGCAAGGCCCGGTCGAACCAGTGTCGCGCCGAGGCCAGATCGCCGCGCGCCTTCTCGGCGAGCCCGAGCTGGATCAGCGAGGGCAGGTCGCCCGGTGCATAGCGCAAGAGCGCCGTGAACTCGGCCACCGCTTCGGCGGTCTGACCGAGCAACGCGTACGCACGCGCCAACTCCCAGCGCGTGTCGCGCTCCGAGGGATCCACCCGCAGTCGCTCGGTCAGCGCCGCCACGCGGGTATCGAAGTAGCCCGTGTTGAGATACGCGACCTCGAGGTTGCGCTGGGCCACGCTCATCTTGGGGTCGATCTCGAGCGCCCGGGTCAGCGCGGCGACCGACTCCTCGATCATCCCCTTCTTGAAGTACAGGACGCCGAGATTGTTGTGCGCCCCCGCGTCCGACGCATCGATCCGACGCGCGAACGTCCGCAGGATCGCACGATCACGCTCGGAGACCCCGGCCGCGATCACCAGTCCCTCACATCAACCGGATCGCGTGCAGGATCGCCCGCAGCGACTGCGGATCCGGCAACAGCAGGAAATAGCCGCGGGTCCCCGCCGCCGCGCCTTCGATGGCGAAGGCACTCTCGGCGAGGAACGCCGGTTGGTCCGGCGCCCCGAACTCGGCGATCTCCGACGTAAGGATCGCGCCGAACATGTCCAACGCCAAGGCCGGCGGCGAGTTCAGCAACACCATGCCCAGGAAGTCGCTGAGGGCGTTGAGATACGCGCCGCTGAGGATGTTCCCCGTTTCCTTGAGTGCACTCTCGGCCAACGCACTCAACGGCCCCTCCGGCATGACGCGCCGGGTCAGGACCGTCGCGAGCTCGCGCGCCGAGTCCTCGGGAAAGAGCAGCAGCGTCCGCCCGGTCAGGTCGCCGACCATCGCCATCAGGACCGCCGCCACGGGCGTCTCCGGCGCGCCGATCTCGTCGGTCAGACGCTCGGCCGCCACGACCTGCAGCCGCGGGACCGAGATCATGATGCGTGCGCCGGTCATCTCGGACAGCGCCGTCGCCGCATGACCGGCCCCGATGTTCGCGACCTCACGCAGTGCATCGAGCTGCACCGGGGTCAGGGCCAGCGGGTCGGTCGAGGTGTGCTCCTTCACAACAAGCTCCCGGCGTCGAAGATGAGGGCGACGGTCCCGTCTGCCAGGATCGTCGCCCCGTTGAACAGCGAACGGGCGCCGCGGAGCGCCGCGAGCGGCTCGACGACGACCTCCTGCTGGCCGAGCACGGCATCGACCACCACGCCGACGGTCGTCCCGCGACCCTCCACGAGGACCACCGGCGGACGCGCGTCCTCGTGTGGTTCAAGTTGCATCAGCGCGCGCGCCGACACGAGGGGCACCGCGGTCCCGCGGACCTGGAGCACGCCACCGGCGACGGCCGCCGGCTCACTCACATCGAGGGTCTCACGGACGTACGCCAACGGGAACGCGTAGCAGTATCCTGCCACGCGGACCAGCAAAGCGGGGACGATCGCCACGCTGATGGGTAACCGCAGCGTCCAGAGCGTGCCCTCGCCCGGTGCCGTCTCCACCTGGACCGTCCCACCGACCTGCCGTACGCCCGCGAGCACGGCATCGAGCCCCACACCGCGGCCGGACAGCGCCGAGACCTCGGCCGCGGTCGAGAACCCCGGGGTCGCCAGCAGCTGCAGCAGCGCCGCGTCGTCCAGCGGTCCGACCCCGGCGGGCAGGAGGCCCCGCGCGACGGCCTTCGCCGCCACCTGCTCCCGGTCGATCCCCCCGCCATCGTCTCGGATATGCAGCAGCACGGCATTCCGGTCCCGGGTCGCCGTCAAGCGAATGGTCCCCTCAGCCGGCTTGGCCCGCGCGGCGCGGACGTCGGCGGGTTCGATCCCGTGGTCCACCGCGTTCCGGAGCAAGTGCACCAGCGGTTCGCCCAGCGCATCGACGAGGGCGCGATCCACCTCGATCTCACTGCCCTCGACCTCGAGGCGCACGGCCTTCCCGGTGGCCCGCGCGGCATCGCGCACCAAGCGCGGAAAGCGGTCGAAGGCCTGCCCCACCGGGATGAGCCGCGCCGACAGCACCTCCTGCTGCATCGCCTCGACGAGGCGCCCGGTGCTGTGGACCGCGTCCGTGAGCGCGGGGTCAGCCGTGCGCGCGGCCACCGCCCGCTCCAGCTGGCCGCGCACCAGCGTCAGCGCCGCTGCGACATCCAGCAAGCGATCGAGGCGGGCGACATCGACCCGCACCGTGCGGGGACCGCGGGCGGCATCGCCGTCGGCGGGGGGCAGCACCTCCACGGCGGCGACGTCGCCCACACGGCGGAGGCGCTCCGCGATCACCCCCGGCGGCGCGTCCGAGAGCAGCTCGAACTCCAGCGGCTCGGGAACCGTCAGCGCGACCAGCGCGTCGCGCGCCGGCGTCACCGTCAGCACGCGCCCCAGCGCCTCCGCGGCGCGCAGCACCAACAGCGCGCGCACGCCAGGCATCGCGCAGTCGGCGACCAAGGTGACCCGCACCGCAACGCCGACCTGCGAGCGTCGGCGCGCTGCGGCGAGCGGCTCGGCGCTGGGCGTGATCGCGGCCGGCCTCCCCAGGTCGGCCGCTGCGGCGGCGACCCCGCTTCGCAGGCGGACGCGCAGTCCGTCGATCCCGGCGGGCACGGCCTGCGCGGTCACCGCCGCAGCGACGGCCGACCGGAGCGCGTCGGTGGACTGGAACAGCAGATCCAGCACAGCGTCGGGCGGCCGTCCGCGATCCCGCCACGGCTCGACGGCCGCTTCCACATCGTGGGCCAGCGCACCGAGTGCCTCGAAGCCCATCGTCGCGCTCATCCCTTTCAGCGTATGGGCCGCCCGGAAGAATTCGCGCAGGGGCGCGGCACCATCCGTCCCACGCTCGAGCGCCAGCAAGGCCGCGTCCATCGCCGCGAGCTGCTCATGGCTCTCGGTCCGGAACAGCTCGGCGTAGCGCGCGACATCCACGTCGCGCTACCCCAGGACGCGCTGGACCGCCTCCAAGACACGACTCGGCTGGAAGGGCTTCACGACGAAGTCCTTGGCTCCCGCCGCGATCGCCTCGACGACCAGCGCCTGCTGGCCCATGGCGGAACACATCAGCACCTTCGCGTCGGGATACTGCTGCGTGATCGTGCGCACCGCGTCGATACCGCCCAGGTCGGGCATCACGATGTCCATGGTGACGAGGTCGGGACGCAGCTGCGCGTACTTCTCGACGGCCTGCACGCCGGTCTCGGCCTCGCCGATCACCTCGTACCCGGCTTGGGTGAGGATATCGGCGAGCATCGTCCGCATGAAGATCGCGTCATCACAGATCAGAACGGTCTGGCTCACGGCTCACATCTCCACGGTCCTCGAGGACCGAATGCAGGAGGATCGCCGCGTCCACCAACCGGCGCGGCGGCGTCAGCGGTCCCCCGAGTTCGAAACACTCCCCCCCGCCCACCGCAGCGCCGACGTTCGGCACCACGAGCACGCGGTCCACCTCGCCACAGCGGAGGCCCAGCCACTGTCCCCGATGCTCTAGGACGAGCAGCATGGCGTCATCGCCACCATCCCCGCCCCAACGACCGGCCCCGTCGAGCACCGGGAGCACCCGGCCCCGCACTGCGACCACCCCGAGGATCCCCCGCGGAGCGCCCGGCAGCGGCGTCAGGGCCGGGAGCGGGAGGATCTCGCGGACCGAGCCCAGGCGGCACGCGAACGGCGCGCCCCCGACGGCGAACGCGAGCACGCGCTCGCCACCCGCCTCAGCTGTGCTCGCGGAAGAATCCATACGTGGTCAGCGGATCGGGATCCTGCAGCACCGCCTCGTCCTCCGCGACCATCGCGAGCGAACGGTGCAGGTCGGCCGGCAACGGACTGCGGATGTCGTGGATGGCCCCGCTCACCGGATGCTTGAACCGCAGCCACGCCGCATGGAGGAAGTGCCGATTCGGCGGCAGGCCCACCAACCGGCGCCCACCGCCACCGCCGTAGGTATCATCACCGACCACGGGATGTCCCAGACTCGCCAGATGAACGCGGATCTGGTGCGTACGCCCCGTGTGCAGATGGCATCGCAGCAGATCCACCGACGCGAAGCGCGCGAGGCGCACGAAGTCCGTGACGGCGCGGCGCCCCGCAGGCATCACCGCGATCTTCCGCCGGTCCTTGCCATCGCGCCCCAGCGGGGCATCCACACGCACCGTGTCCTCGCTCAGGTGCCCCCAGGACACGGCGGCATACCGCCGCGTGATCCGCCGGGCCGCGAGATCCGCCGACAAGGTGCGATGCGCGCGGTCGGTCCGCGCGACGAGCAACAGGCCCGAGGTCTCCTTGTCCAAGCGATGCACCAGCCCTGCACGCTCCGTCCCCTGCGGCGCCGCCAGCGCGCCACCGCGGCCCAGCAACGCGTTCACCAGCGTGCCCGACCAATTCCCGGGCGCCGGGTGCACCACCATGCCCGCCGCCTTGTCCACGACCAGCAGGTCGTCGTCCTCGTACACGATCCGCAGCGGGATCTCCTCGGGCAGCACCGCGCGGCCCTCGGGCGGCGGCACATCGACCGACACCGCCGCGCCGGCCTCGGCGCGGAAGCTGGCCTTCTCCTGCGTGCCGTCGACCGTGACGCCGCCCGTGGCGATCAGCGTCGCGGCCTGCGTCCGCGACAGGCCCAACCGTCGCGCGACCAACAGGTCCAGTCGCTCCCCCGCATCGTCACCGACGGTGAAGTGATGCGTGCCCGGGGCCGCGGGACCGTCCGGCGACGCGGTCACGAGGCCACCGGTGAGGCGCCCGCATCGTTGGTACGCGCGGCGGCATCCTCGCGCCACAACACGATGGCCAGCAACACGGCGCCACAGGTCACCCCGACGTCGGCGATGTTGAAGGTCCAGAAGCGCCAGCCCGCCACCCCGACATCGATGAAGTCCACCACGCCGCGCGTCCAGCGCAGCCGATCGATCAGGTTGCCCAGCGCGCCCGCCGTCACCAGCGCCAGCGCGACCACCCGCAGCCGGTCACCCGCCGCGGTCTCGGTGAACAGCCGCCAGAGCATCAGCAGCGCCCCGAGGGTGAGGATGGTGAAGATCCATCGCGACCAGTCGCCCACGTGGATCCCGAACGCCGCCCCGCGGTTGTACACCAGCGTGAAGCGCAACCACTCGCCGATGACCGCGTGCGACCGCACGTGCGGCGGCGACAACGCGGCCACCGCCCAGTACTTCGTCACGACGTCGGCCACGACCCAGGGCAGGACGATCGCCCAGAACAGCGGGCCGTGTCGCGCCCGGTCACTCGTGCTCACCGGCCCCCTCTTCCTGGATCTTCGCCTTGAACGACAACCGCGCATGCGGCAACGCGTCGAGTCGGTCGTATTCGATGCGTTCGCCGGACACCTCGCAGATGCCGAAGATGTCGGGCTGCTTGTACAGTCGGCGCAGCGCTTGGTCGATGTGCCACAGGTAGCGCCCCTCCTTGCTCGCGAACAGGAACGCCTTCTCGCGCTCCATGGCGTCGGTCCCCTGGTCCGCCATGTGGAACGAATAGCTCGACAGGTCCCCGTCCGCGTTCTGGATGGTCGAGCGCATGCTCTCGTCCCATTGTCCGAGCTGCTTCATCGCCCGGCGGCGCTCCTCCATCAGGCGCGCCTCGAAGTGCTTCAATTCGTCAGGCCCCCAGGGGGGATCCTTCACGACCACCCCCTTGGCCGTCCGGCGCTCGGTCGCCGTGCTCGGCTTGGTCGTGGGCTCCGCCGGCTTCGACGGCGTCTTCTTCTTCGCGGAGGTCATCGTGCTTCCACCTTCCTGAGAGTGAAACGGACCGCGAGGCCATCCAGGTCCGTCGCCACAGCATCCGACGCCGCAACGTCGCCGCCTACGAGTACCACTTCGGCCAACACTTCGTTCGCGATCCACGCCTGCTGCTGCGTGACCGCCCCCTCCACCTCGGGATCCCCCGAGACCACCAGCGCGATGCGGTCGCTGACCGCCAGCCCACGCTCCTTCCGGGTGCGCTGCACCTTGCTGACGAACTCGCGCGCGAGCCCCTCCGCGCGGAGCTGCGGCGTCACGGTGGGATCGATGGCGGCGAAGCGTGCGCCGTCCTGCGCCACCACGAGCGTCCCGGCAGCGCGGCGTTCGATGAGCACGTCCTCGAGGAGCACGTCGGCCGTGACGCCACCGACGGTCACCGCGATCGCTCCCCCCGACTCGATGGCCAGCAGGGCGGCGCTGTCGAGCGCCGCCACTGCGGCCGCCGCGTCCTTCGTCGCACTCCCGAACTTCTTGCCCAGCGTGCGGAAGTTCGCCTTGCCGGTGAGCGTCACCAACGCGTCGCCCGACGTCGCGAACTCCACCGTCTTCACGTTCAGCTCCGACGCCAGCAGCGGCACGAGGGCCTCGAGCGCGCCCGCGTCGACCCCGATCGCGACACCCACCAGGCGACCCAGCGGCTGCCGCACCTTGATCCCCGCCGTCTCACGCGCCGCACGCCCGAGACGCGCCAACGTGCGGATCTCCTGCATCGCCGCCTCGAGCACCACCTCGCGCGGGGTCGGCTCCGCGCGCACATACGCCGCAAGGTGCACCGACGTCCCCGTCAGCGCCCGGTGGATCACGTCGCTGAGGAACGGCGCGAAGGGCGCGAGCAGCCGGCTCGTCACCGCGAGACACTCGTGCAGCGTCGCGAAGGCGGCACGGCTGTCGGGGGTCGCGACATCGTAGAACCGCGCGCGATTCACGCGCACATACCAGTTCGACAGGTCGTCGGTCACGAAGCCCATCACCACGCGGGCCGCCGCCGTCGGGTCCAGCGCGGTCAACAAGCGATCCGCCTCGGCCTCCACCGCCGAGAGCCGCGAGAGCACCCAGCGGTCGATGGCCGGCCGCTCGGGCACGGCCGGGTCGTCCGCCGATGGGGCCCATCCGAAGTTCGCATACTGCGCGAAGATCCCGCTGTAGGTGTTCTTCAGCGTGACGAGGAAGCGCCCCGCGCCATCGCGGATCTGCTGCTCATCGAAGTTGCGCGGCAGGTGCACCTGCGCCGACGACACCAGGAACAGCCGCACGGCATCGGCGCCGTGTCGCGCCATCACCTGCCACGGATCCACCGCGTTGCCGCGGCTCTTCGACATCTTGAGCCCCTGGGCATCGCGCACCAGATCGTTCACGATCACCGAGCGATACGGCGCTGCGCCGGTGTCGCCGTTGTTCGGCAACGCATCGCCGAGGCCCGTGGCGATCGCCAGCAACGAGTAGAACCACCCGCGCGTCTGGTCCACCCCTTCGGCGATGAAGTCGCCGGGGAACTGCGCCGCCACGGTGTCGCGATGCTCGAACGGATAATGCCACTGCGCGAAGGGCATCGACCCGGAGTCGAACCAGGTGTCGATGACCTCGCTCACGCGGCGCATGGTCCCGGTCCCCGAGGGCGCGGGCCACGTGAACGCGTCGATCCCCGGTTTGTGCGGATCGAACGCCGCGTCGAACGTCACCCCCGACTTCGCGGCGAGTTCGGCGTACGACCCGATCACCTCGATCTCGTCGGGGTCCCGATCGTTCACCCACACGGGCAACGGCGTGCCCCAGTACCGGTCGCGCGAGATCGCCCAGTCGACGTTGTTCACCAGCCACTCGCCGAAGCGCCCCGCCCCGATCTCGGGCGGATGCCAGTCCACCTGCGCGTTGCGCGCCAGCATGCGCTCCTTGAGCGCCGTCGTGCGGATGAACCACGACGTGCGCGCGTAGTACAGCAGCGGCGTGCCGCAGCGCCAGCAGTGCGGATAGGCATGCGTGAAGCGCGTGGCCTTCCACAGCACGTCGCGCCGTTGCAGCTCGGCGATGATGTCGTCATCGGCCGCCTTCACGAAGCGCCCACCGACCACCGGCAACGATTCGGGGAAGCGTCCCTGCGCATCCACCGGTTGCACGAAGGCCAATCCATGGCGCTGCCCCGCCGCGTAGTCGTCGGCGCCGAAGGCCGGCGAGAGGTGCACGATCCCCGAGCCGTCGTCCGCTGAGACGAACTCCTCGCCGACGATCACCTGCCGCTCACCGGCGTCGGGGAATGTCACCCAGTCCAGCGGCCGCTGATACCGTGCCCCGACCAACTCGCTGCCGCGCCGGCGTGCGACCACCGTCCAGCGCTCCGTCCAGCCCTCGCCGAGCACCGCCGCACAGCGGGCCTCCGCCAGCAGCAGCGTCCACTCGGGACGACCGACCTTGTGCACCTCGAGGTACTCGAGCTCCGGGTGCACCGCGAGCGCAGTGTTCGACACCAACGTCCACGGCGTGGTCGTCCACACCAGGATGCGCCGCCGCACGCCCGCCGGATGCTCGTCCAGATCGAGCGCGACGTACACCGAGGGGTCCTCGACGTCCTCGTAGCCCTGCGCCACCTCGTGGCTCGACAACGCCGTGCCGCACCGCGCACAGTACGGCAGGATCTTGTGTCCGCGGAAGAGCAGGTCCTTGTCGTACAGCGTGCGCAGCGCCCACCACACGCTCTCGACATAGTCGTTCGAGAACGTGACGTAGGGCTGCGCATAGTCCAGCCAATAGGCCATGCGCGCCGACAAGCGCTCCCACTCTTCGCGATACGTGAAGACACTCTCGCGGCAGCGCTGGTTGAAGGTCGCCACGCCGAGGCGCTCGATGTCCTGCTTGCCGCTGATGCCCAGCTGCTTCTCGACCTCGATCTCGACCGGCAGCCCATGCGTGTCCCACCCGGCCTTGCGGGGGACGTGATACCCCTGCATCGCGCGGTGACGACACACGAGGTCTTTGATGGTCCGCGCGAACACATGATGGATGCCCGGACGCCCGTTCGCCGTCGGCGGGCCCTCGAAGAACACGAAGGGGCGCCCGCCGGCCCGCGCGGCCTGCGCCGTCTCGAACAGGCGCTCGGCGTCCCAGCGCGCCAGCTGTGCCTCTTCCATCGCGGCGGGCGGCGCGTCGGCCGGCAGCAGCGGATATCGCATCGTCTCACTCACAGTGCACGCTCCAGGACCCCCCGCACGATCATCCCCAAGGCGGGCTCCGCCGCCGTCGCGACGGCCACCACCGACGCCAAGGTCACCGGCTCCAACGCATCGGGCAGGCAGCGGTCCGTGATGATCGAGAGCCCCAACACCCGCATCCCCACATGCCGCGCCACGATCACCTCCGGGACCGTCGACATCCCGACCACGTCCGCGCCCAGCAGCCGCAGCATGCGGTACTCGGCGCGCGTCTCGAGACAGGGACCCGTCACCGCCACATACACGCCCTCGCGCAACGTCACCCCGGCCGCGAGCGCCACGGCACGCGCGGCCGCACGCAGCGCCACATCGTAGGGGTCCGACATGTCGGGGAAGCGCGGTCCTGCCGCGTCGTCGTTCGCACCGATCAGCGGATTGTCGCCCTGCAGATTGATGTGGTCGGCGATCAGCATCACATCGCCGAGCGCCCACAACGGGTGCATGCCCCCACTGGCGTTCGACACGATCAGGATGGGCGCACCCAACGCGTGCATCACGCGCACCGGGAACGTGACCTCCTGCAGCGAATAGCCCTCGTAGCGATGGAAGCGCCCCTGCATCGCCACGACGCGGCGGCCCGCCAAGGTGCCGAGGAGCAGGCGTCCGTCGTGCGACTCCACCGTGGACAGCGGGAACCCGGGGATCGCGTCGTAGGGGATGCTCACGGCGTCGGTGATCTCCGCGGCCAGCGCGCCCAACCCGGTGCCGAGGATCAGGGCGGCCTCGGGCACCAGCTGGCTCCGGGCACGGATCGCCGCGACCGCCAGGGCGATCGCCTCGCGCTGCTCGACGACCGCCGCCGCCCCGCGCATGCTCACTCGTCCACCGAGGGATCGAGCCACGATGGGCCCGAGCTGCGCGTGGGCGACGGTGCGGGCGCGGCGACCTCGGCGGGCGACCCGGGGGTGGCGGACGACGGCGCCGCGGACCCAAGCGTTGGTGGCGACACGGGCACGGCCGCAACGGACGGCGCGGCCACGGCCGCCGGCGGCGCCGACGCGACCGCCGGCGCCGGCGCGACCGCCGGCGACTCACGCTCCACGCGCTCGCCCGACACACCCGGCGTCGCCTGCTCGGCCGCGTCGAGCTCCAGCAACTGCCGCGACAGCAACGCCCGCATCTGCGCGATGGACGAGCGGCGCGTGCGCTCCAGTGCATCGCACTCCGCATGCAAGCGACGCACCTCGGCGCGCGCCTCATCGATCACCCGGTCCGCGTCGGCACGCGCCTCGCGGAGCAGCAGCTGGGCTTCGCGCTCAGCCTGCTCCCGGATCTCGCCCCGCAGCTGCTGCGCCGACACCAGCGCCTCGTTCAAGGCCTTGTCGCGCTCCCGGAACGCTCGGAGCTGCTCGTGGAAGCTGCGCGCCTTGGCCTCCAGCTCCTGGTTCACCCGCGCGAGGCGCTCCAGCTCCTCCGCCACCTGGTCGCGGAACTGATCCACACGGGCGCGGTCGTAGCCACGCAGCGCCGACCCGAAGTCGAAGCGCCGCACATCGACCGGCGTGAGATGGAAGGACTCGTCGTGCATCAGTCTCGCGCTCCGAACAGTGTGGTGCCCAGGCGGACCAGGGTGGCCCCCTCCTCGACGGCGATCTCGTAGTCCTGCGACATCCCCATCGACAGCGCCTCCGCGGGATGTCCTGCGTCCCGGAGGATCGTCCGCGCCGCCCGCGCACCACCGAAGCAGGCACGCAGCGTCGCCTCGGGCGCGTCGAACGGCGCCATCGTCATCACGCCATCCACCCGCAGTCCCGGCAGCTGACGCAGCCGCGCCGCCTCGGCCGGCAACTCCCGCAGCGACCAGCCCCCCTTGCTCGCCTCACCACTCACGTTGACCTGCACCAACACCGGCATGACCCGCCCCGCCCCACGCGCCCACGCGTCGATCGCGTCGGCGAGTCGGCCACTGTCGAGCGCGTGGAACACCGCGAACGAACCCAGTGCCTTCACCTTGTTGCGCTGCAGGTGCCCGATGAGATGCCAGCGCACCGGCTCCGTCACCTCCGCCTGCTTGCCGACGGCCTCCTGCACCTTGTTCTCCGCGACATCCCGCACGCCGGCGGCATACGCGGCACGCACCGCGTCGGCCCCGAAGGTCTTCGTGACGGCGCACAACGTGACCACCTGCGCATGCCCTCCACGACGGACCGCCGCGGCGATCCGCTCGCGGACCTCGGTCACGCGGTCCGCGAGGTCGGGAAAAGGCATAGCGTCAAAAAATAACCGGCGCCGCCTGTCGCGAACAAGCGGCGCCGGTCGGACGGTGACGCCCTCGCCCTAGGCGGGCGCGACTTCGGGGCCACCCAGCAGCGGCGGCCGAACGCGACGCCCGTCGGCGGCCGGCCCGCGTCGCACCGCTGACGGCGGGCTGTGCGAACGCGGCACGAACCGCGGCGGGAGTGGCTCCCCACGCACGATTGTATCGATCTCGTCGCGACTCAGCGTCTCGCGCTCCAAGAGCGCGTTCGCCAACGCGTGCAGCAGATCCGCGTGCTCCGTGAGCACCTGCCGGGCCTTCTGGTACGCCTCGTTGATCACGCGCGCCACCTCGGTGTCCACCAGCTGCGAGGTCCGCTCGGACACCTCGCGGCGGCTCGTCAGCTCGCGGCCCAGGAACATCTCCTGTTCGTTGTCGCCCACGAGGATCGGCCCCACGGCATCTGAGAAGCCCCACTGCGACACGAACCGCCGCGCGATCCCCGTCGCCTGCTGGATGTCGCTCGACGCCCCCGTCGTCACCTTGTCACGGCCGAAGATCAACTCCTCGGCCACGCGGCCGCCGTAGGCCATCGCGAGGCGGGCTTCGATCTGCTGCCGCGTCACCGACACCCGGTCCTCCTCGGGCATCGTGAAGGCGACACCGAGCGCACGCCCGCGGGGCACGATCGTCACCTTGTGCAGGGGGTCGTTGCCCGTGACCTTGAGCGCGCACACCGCATGCCCGGCCTCGTGATACGCCGTCAGGCGGCGCTCCTCCTCGCGCATCACCAAGGACTTGCGCTCGGCCCCGAGCAGCACCCGGTCCTTGGCGTCCTCGAAGTCGGGCATGTAGAGCTTGTCCTGCCCGCGACGCGCCGCGAGCAACGCGGCCTCATTCACGAGATTCGCCAGATCAGCCCCCGACATGCCTGGCGTGCCGCGGGCGATCGTCGTGACATTCACATCGTCCGCGATCGGCTTGCCACGCAAGTGCACCTTGAGGATGCCCTCGCGCCCGCGCAGGTCCGGGGCATCGACCACGATCTGCCGGTCGAAGCGTCCCGGGCGCAGCAAGGCCGGATCCAGCACGTCCGGCCGGTTCGTCGCCGCGATGAGGATGACGCCTTCGTTCGACTCGAAGCCATCCATCTCGACCAGCAACTGGTTCAGCGTCTGCTCGCGCTCATCGTGCCCACCGCCGAGGCCCGCCCCGCGGTGCCGACCCACGGCGTCGATCTCGTCGATGAAGATGATGCACGGGGCCTGCGCCTTGCCCTGCTCGAAGAGGTCGCGCACCCGGCTCGCGCCGACGCCCACGAACATCTCGACGAAGTCAGAGCCCGACATCGAGAAGAAGGGACGCCCCGCCTCCCCGGCGACCGCCTTGGCCAGCAGCGTCTTGCCCGTGCCCGGTGGCCCCACCAGCAGCGCGCCCTTGGGCAGCCGGCCACCCAACTTGGTGAACTTCTGCGGGTCCTTGAGGAACTCGATGATCTCCTGCAACTCGACCTTCGCCTCATCGGCCCCCGCCACATCGGCGAAGGTGATCTTGGGCGTGTCGCCGGACAGCAGCTTCGCCTTCGACTTGCCGAACGAGAACGCCTTGTTCCCGCCCGACTGCATCTGGCGCATGAAGAAGATCCAGAATCCGATGATCAGGATCCAAGGCAGCAGCTGCAGGAGGATGGCCCCGAACGACACCCGCTCCTCCCGCGCCTCGAGCAGCACGTTCGCCGCCCGGAGCCGTGCGACCTCGTCGTCCGAATTGGCCACCAGCAGCTTGGTGGTGAACTTCTTCACCTGCCGCTGCCCCACGGTGATCGGCTCGCGGAACTCCCCCATCACCGAGCGCCCGCCTTCGATGACGGCCGTGGCGAGGTTGTCGCGCTCCAACTGCTGCGCGTACTCGGAGTAGGAGATCTCGACCGCCTGCTCAGCGCGACCGCCGCTGAGCTGGTACAGGGCGACCGGGATCATCAACAGCAGGATCCAGAGCGACAGCGACTTCGACATCCGCCGCCAGTCCGACCCGTTCTTCGGTGCGTTTGGAGCCATTCGTGAAAGATACCCCCTCGTCAGGTGCTCCGGCAGGTCGCCGGGGCACGATCACTCATCATCGGCCGGCGGCGCCGTCAGCGACACCACGCGTGGTCCGGCACGCAGCGCGAACGCCGCTGCATACCGCCGCAGCTCGTGCCCACCCGCCAACGGCACCCACGCCCCGACCATCCCCTGGAGTGTAAACGCGGCGGCGCGTTCGGTTCCCCGCCGGTCGAGCACCACACCCACGCGAGCCGCCAGCGCCGGCCAGACGTGCCGCAACGCCTCCAGGGGCATCGCCCGCAGCACGCTGGCGTCGGCGAAGACCTCGCGCCCCTCCACGCGTGGGCGCGCGGTCGACGCCAACTCCTCCACATCCTCCCGCCATAACGCTGAGCGCCGGGCCAGCGCCAGGAGTTCCGCCGCGAAGCCTGGGTGCTGTCGCTCGAACGCCGGCAGATGATCGAGACGGACGCGGTTCCGCAGGGGCTGCCGCGAGCGATTACTCGGGTCCTCCAGGAACGGGACCCCGTGCAACGCGGCGTACTCCGCCACGGCCGCGCGCGTGAGCCCCAGCAGCGGACGCGCGACATCGCTCACGGCGTAGAGGCCCGCCAGGCCGCGGACGCCACTGCCACGCAGCAGGCGCATGAACACGGTCTCGACCTGATCGTCCTGCGTGTGCGCGGTCGCGACGCGAGCGTCGTGCTGCTCGGCGACGGCGTGGAGGAAATCCCATCGGGCGGCGCGCCACACGGCCTCGGTGCGCCGCAAGCCCTGCCCGTAGCCGACCTCGAGCGGGATCCCCAGCGACTGAGCGGACACTTCCACCAGCTCGACCGCCGCACGCGCGGCCGCCCCGGTCCCGTGGTCGAAGGTCGCGACCGCACAGAGCTCGGGTCGGCGCCACCGGGCGACGGCGTCGAGCAGGACCATCGAGTCGCGGCCGCCCGAGACGGCCAGTACCACCCGGTCCCCCCGCACGATCGACGCGCGCACGGCCGTGCGCAGGGCCGACGCAGACTTGGCACGATCCCCCATGGTCGCTACGTTACAGGGCAGTCCGCTGGAATGCGAGCATCGCGTCCGGCCTCTCCTCTGCACTTTCGCCCGAACTCAGTCATGGAAGCGAACGGCGTGCTCGGCACCCTCTGGGCCAGTCTCGGTCTTGGCGGCTACTACGCGGCCCTCACGTGGATCAACATCCTGCTGGGCATCTTCCTGACGCCGCTGTTCGCCCTGCCGGCGACCTGGCTGATGGACAAGGGCAAGCGCACCGAGACCATCGAGTACCAGCAGTAGCGCGGCGCCACCCGGCGCGGCGCGGCGCGACGGGGCGGCCTCTCCAACGAGGCCGCCCCGTTCCATATTGTAGGGCACTCCTCCTTCCACCGGACCCGCCGATGCCCGCCCTTGTGCTGCTCCTCGTAGTCGCTGCGGCAATCCTCTTCTGGTTCATCGGCGCGTACAACGCGCTCATCGCCCTCAAGAACCAGACCCTCAACGCCTGGAAGCAGATCGACGTGCAGCTCAAACGGCGGCACGACCTGATCCCCAACCTCATCGAGACGGCGAAGGGGGCCATGACCTTCGAGCGCGAGACGCTCGAGGCCGTGATCGCGGCGCGGAACAGCGCCATTCGCGCCATCGCGGGCGCCGATCCGCAGCACGTCGCCGCCGCGGCCGCCGCCGAGGGACAATTGAGCGGGGCCCTCGGTCGCCTGATGGCGGTCGTCGAGGCCTACCCCGACCTCAAGGCCACCGGGAATCTGCGCGCACTCCAGGAAGAGCTCGCCTCGACCGAGAACAAGATCGCGTTCTCGCGGCAGGCCTACAACGACACGGCGACACACTACAACACCAAGCAGCAGCAGTTCCCCACCAACCTGGTGGCGCCATGGGCCAAGGCCCAGCCCGCAGAGCTGTGGGAGATCGAGGACCCGACCGAGCGCGCCGTGCCGAAGGTCGATTTCGGCTCGGGTAGCGCCTGACGCCGGCCGCAGTCCACGCCGCGGCACCGTGTCGGACTTCGAGCAGACCAACCTCTTCGCGCAGCAGGACGCCAACCGGCGACGCTCGCGCTGGGTGGTCACGCTGTTCATGGCCTTCTTCTTCTGGCTCGGCTTCGGCGCGGACCTGCTGCTGTGGATGGCCAGCGAACGCCCCGACGCGGCGCTGGCCTGGACCCCGCGCGTTCCGCTGCTGGGGATCGCGCTCACCCTGATCGCCGCCGGCATGGTGATCTTCGTCCGTCGCAACGGGGCCGAGCGCGTGCTCTGGTCGGCGGGCGCTTGGCAGCTGCTGCACCCTGAGGGTGAGGACCAGGTGCGCTACGTCAACGTCGTCGAAGAGATGGTGATCGCGGCGTCCCTGCCCATGCCGACGCTGTGGATCATCGAGGATCCCGACCCCAATGCCTTCGCCACTGGCCTGACCCCCGAGCGCTCACATGTCGCGGTGACCACCGGGCTCCTGCGCACGCTCGACCGCGACGAACTCCAGGGCGTGATCGCGCACGAGCTGGGCCACATCAAGAGTCTCGACACGCAGCTCATGACCCTGCTCGCCGCGCTCGTCGGCGCCGTCCTGTTGATGCGAGACGGGATCGGGCGGATGCTGCGGAGCGGGCTCCGCTTCGGTTCGCGCGGCGGCGGCGGCGCGGGCCGCAGCTCGGGCCGGGGCGGCAAGGGGGCTGGCCCCGTCCTCATCGTGCTCGGCGTGATCTGGGTGCTCTCGTGGATGCTGGCACCGCTGGTGCTCCAGCTCCTGTCGATGTGGGTGAGCCGGCAACGGGAGTACCTCGCCGACGCCATGGCCGCCCAGTTCACCCGCAACCCGCTGGCCCTGGCCTCAGCGCTGTCGAAGGTGCATCAGGCCCACACCCCGACCACGAGCATCAAGGCGGGCGTCGCGCACTTGTGCATCACGGACCCGCTGGGTCGGCGCCTCGATGAACGCGAAGGGGCCTTCGCCGACCTCTTCGCCACGCACCCTCCCATGGCGGTCCGCATCTCTCGGCTTCGGGCGATGGGCTTCCAGCAGCAGAAGCGCGACGGCGTCTTTCCCGCGACGGCGAGCTGAGCAGGGTCCTCGACGGGGGGTATTCGCCCACCCCGCGACGGCGGGCCGACCCGCCCTCAGCGCCGCGCGGAGCGCTCCTTGAGATAGCGGGCCGCGGCTTCGGTGCGGTTCGACACACCGAGCTTCAGATAGAGATTCTGCAGGTGGAACTTCACCGTGTTCTCGCTCACGCGGAGCTTGGTGGCGATGGCCGCGTTGGTCTCCCCTTCGGCGACCAAGGCCAAGACGGCCTGTTCGCGGTCGGTCAATTTGCCCGGGTCGGGCAGTCCTGACCGACCGAGCAACCAGCGCTTTGCCGCCAGCGGGAACACCAACTGCCCCCGATGCACCTGCCGGATCGAGGCGACGGTCTGCTGCGGTGGCTCGGTCTTGAGGGCATATCCATCGGCCCCGAGCTCCAAGGCCTGCCGCATGGACCCGCCGTCGGAATACGCCGTGAGGACGAGGACACGCACCGGAAGCTTCTCGCCGCGGATCTTCTCCAGTGTCGCCAGACCCGAAAGCCCACCCAACTCCAGATCCAGCACGGCGACGTCGGGCTGCAGGCGCCTGACCATCTCCAACGCCGCCTCACCCGTGTGCGCGGTGCCCAGCACCTTGATGTCGGACTCGGCGTCAAGCATGGTCCGAAGACCTTCAAGGACCAGCTCATGGTCGTCGGCGAGGACCACGCGGATGGGATGTTTCATAGACTGGGTGACGTGGTGGTTCGTGGGGCGAGCGGGACGTCGAGCATGATGCTGGTGCCGCGCCCTACCGTACTGACGAGCGAGAACTGGCCGCCGATCATCTCGACCCGGTCCTGCATGCCCCGGAGCCCGAAGTGCCCGTCGTTCGTCGGCTCGCCGATCTCGAAGCCCGCCCCGTTGTCGGTGATCGAGAGTCGCAGCTCGGGTCCCGCAATGGTATGCCGGAGCCCGATGCGGATGTCGACGCGCCGGGCCCCACCGTGCCGGTAGGCGTTGGAGAGGGCCTCCTGGACGACCCGATACAGCGCGATCTTCGTCGACACTTCTATATCAGGCAGACCGCGCGCGATATGGAGATGCACCGAGGTGTCGGTGGTCGTTTCGTGCTGGACCGCGAAGGACTCGATCAGGTCCTCGAGGGACTGGGTCTCGAAGTGCGGGGGCCGGATCGCGCCGATGAACGAACGGATCTCGCGCAGCCCATTCTCAAGGAGCAAGCGGATGCGGTCGGCCCGCGCGAGCGCATCGTGGCGCCCCTGCCCCTCGGGCAGGTCGAGGGCGCGGGTCAGCAGGTCGAGCTGCGACAGCGCCGCATACATCGCCTGGACCGGCCCGTCATGGATGTCCAGCAAGAGCTGCTGCAGCTCCCACTCACTGACGCGCAGGAGCCGCCGCGAGGCTTGCAACTCGCGATCGGGCACAGACGGCACCGCAACGGACGGCACAGCGGATGATCCCACGATGGCACCCCCCGACGCAGATGGCCGGTTCAGGATGGGTCAATCTGTGCCTGCACCCCGGAGATGTCCAGAGTGGGGGCCAGACCCTGTCAGATGGAGTGGGGTAGAGCACGTTTCGTCGGGCCATCCGAGTCGTGACGAAATGTCATATATACGTGTCCTTCGGTTACTATTCACATTGATAAGTGCCGGCGACTGATCAACCTCGACCAGTTATCCACACACCCGGTTTTCCACAATACCGGCTACTGCGCGATGCGTTAAGTTTTCAACATTCGCGGCAAGCAGTGTTGATAAGCTCAGACTTGAATTACGCGACTCGTGTCTACAGGAAGATGTCCACGCCGTACTCAGGCCATATGCAGTCAAATTGCCGATGAAATGCGCGTACAATGCAACTTAGCTGTATTGTTGTAAACTACCATTTTATAACATCATAAGGCAATCACATTCATCCAACGAGTTGAAAACATATGCAGGAATCGCATAACGACACCTCGATCGCCTCGAAGGGCACGGTGCTCATGCTCGTCGGCCCGGAATATGAGGATCTGGAGGTCTGGTACCCCAAGCTGCGCCTTGAGGCCGCCGGGTATGACGTCCCGTTGGCCGGGCTAGGTGACAACCTCTACCTCGGAAAGCACGGGTACCCCTGCAAGACGTCAAAACGTGTAGAGGATTTTTCCACAGCCAAATTGGCTGGTGTGTTCGCGCCCGGCGGCTGGGCGCCAGACAAGATCAGGCGCTCACAAGCGGCGCTCGACATCGTGCGCAGGGTCCATACGGAAGGCGGTCTCGTCGCCACCATCTGCCACGGACCGTGGATCCTGATCTCGGCGGGCATCGTCAAGGGACGTCGCCTGACCTCGACCGTGGGCATCCGGGACGACATCCAGAATGCCGGGGCGGACTGGGTCGACGCGCCCGTGGTCGTGGACGGGAACATCATCAGCGCCCGCGTCCCCAGCGACCTCCCAGCCTTCGGCGAGGCGATGGTGGACTGGCTTCGCGATCGTTGATTCGGGGACGGTCGCGCTCCGCTCAAGCGCCCGCTGGACCCTCTTCGGTTGAGAAAACGACGCACTGCAGGCCAACAGAGCAGAGCGCCCTGCCCCCCAAACTTGGGAGGCAGGGCGCTCGTCACGCGTGTTCCGTATTGTCGGGCGGGTCGGGCCGCCGGGTATCCCCCCCCGCCCGGCCCGCGCGCCGATCCGGCTACTTCGACTTCGCGCTCGCCGGGTCGCCGTTCGCCGCCGGGTCGAACGCCGGTGAGCTGATGGTGTTGATGGGCGTCAGCGTCTGGCCGTTGAGCGAGAACACGGTCCAGACCCGGCCGGCGATGTTCGGGACCGCGTAGGTCGCGATACGGTCATTCCCGCGATAGACCTCGACCACGGCGCCGGACCGCGCCAGCCCGTCATTGTTCGAGGGCAGGCCTCGCGCCGAGAAGTTCTCCACCGCGAAGGTATAGACGCCCGCCTGCACCTCAGTGATGGTGATCGTCTCGGGCCCGTTGCCGTCCACGACGTCGATGTCCAGGCAGGCGAAGGGGGCCACCAAGCAGTTGCCGGTGTTGTCGTACGCGATCACCTGCCCATTGGGCAACGTCAGCCGCGCGTCGAGATCGGGCGGCTCGGCCCCCCAGCGCAGCACGATCCGCACCTGGCCGGGCGGCAACACCGCCGAGAGCTGCACGTTCGCGTTCACGGTCTGTCCGGCGATCACGGCCACATTCACCAAGCCGGCCACATACCCCGTCGCCGTGACACTCACCGTGTAGGGGCCGGCCGGCAAGGCCGGGAACGAGAACACGCCATTGGCGCCGGTCGTGACCGAGGCCACCGGGGTCCCCGTGGTGACATTCGTACCCGCCCGCACCGACACGGTGGCCGGGATGCCGATCGGGTTGCCGGTCGTCGCCGAGCGCACCACGCCACTGATGGTCCCATTGACCGGCGCCACACCCTGCGCCGACACCGACGCCGTCACTGCCGTGCCTTCGACCGTCGCCAGGATCGTCTGTGTGCCGATCAGGCTTCCCAGCGTCCACGTCGTCGATGCCAGCCCATTGGCGTCCGAGACCACATCGACCGGCGTGGCGAACCCACCACCAGCCTGCACAAGGAATCGGACATTCTGACCGGCCACGCCAACATTCTCGCCCAGCAGACCCGTCACCCGGACGGTCACCGTACCGATCACCGTATTGATGTCGGCGCTCTGCGGCGGGCGCGATACCACCACGACCCCCAGCGGCTTGTCGAGCACGGTCACCGGCAGGTCGACCACGGCCTGCGCGCCAAAGAGCTGCCGGCACCGCAGCACGGTCGAACCGGGCAGGATCGACTGCACCCGCCCCTCGCCGTCCACCGTAATGACCGAGGGATTGAGACTGATCAGTTCACGCGGGAAGACCTCGGTCTCCCCGTTGGCGCCTCGGCTCCCGATACAGCGGATCGTGGTGGGGTCGCCACCGACGAGGCGGAGCGATGCGACGTCGAAGCGCAGCGAGACGACGTCGGAGCCCGGACCGACATACGTCGGGCTACCCGTGACCACCGCCGGCTCGCCGCTGCTCGAGAACGTGAAGCGGACGGGGCCCACCGTGAAGAGCGAGGCACCCGCCGCGTTCCGGAGTTCAATGACCGCGTCGAACGGGCCCTGCTCGCGACCGGCTGGCAGAGGGAAGGTGATGTCCACCTGCCCCTCGCCCTGCGCGCTGAGCTCGACGAGGTCCAGCACCCGCTCGAACAGCGGCTGGGTCTCCCCGGCGAAGAAGATGCGGACGGTCC
Organism: uncultured Gemmatimonadaceae bacterium; assembly: GCA_964503275.1. GTDB lineage: Bacteria > Gemmatimonadota > Gemmatimonadetes > Gemmatimonadales > Gemmatimonadaceae > DASRAP01. The sequence continues at coordinate 159,623 of CAZCZO010000005.1, forward strand.
CGCCCGTCACGCGCAGGGTGCCATCGCTGACCCCGGTCTGCCCGGAGAGCATCGCCGGGGTGACACCGAGATCACTGAGGTCGAGCGACACACGGCCAGGGTCGCTGGAGCGCGTCGCGTCTGGGGTGCAGGCGGCCGCTGCGAGGAGCGCCAACGCTGCGAATGCGGATCGAAGGGTCACGAGAGGATCATCCGGACGAGGGGATATTCAAATATGATGCGGCGCGCGGCACCGGAACGCAACGACGGACATCACAATGCCCCTGCGCCGCGCGTCACCGGTCCGTCTGTGCGGGGCCTGCCGGAGCGGCGCGCTCGACCCCCCGTTCGGGCAGGGTCGCTGTCGCTCGGCGCGGGCGGTCGATAACTTCTGTCCCAGCGATCCGTGGCCGGATCCGGTGCCATCGCCCGTCGCGAGCCCTCCTCCCAAACATATGCAGATCGCAGTACTCCGAGAACGCGCGGCCGGCGAGACCCGCGTGGCGCTCGTCCCTGAGAGCGTGGCCAAGCTCGTCAAAGCCGGCCACACCATCGTCGTGGAGCGCGGCGCCGGCGCGGCCAGCGCGGCGCTCGACGACCAGTACGAGCGGGCCGGCGCCACCCTCGCCGATGCCCTGCCCTCCACCGTCGCGAACGCCGCGCTCGTCGTCAAGGTGCAGCGCCCGGACGCTGACGAGATCGCCGCGCTCCCCGAGGGCTGCGCGGTGCTCTCCTTCTTCAACATGGCCTCGGCCGGACCGACCATCGACGCGCTGACCGCGCGCCGGGTGACGGGCTTCGCCCTCGAAAAGGTCCCGCGCATCACGCGCGCCCAGTCCATGGACGCACTCTCCTCGCAGGCGACGGTCGCCGGCTACAAGGCCGTGCTCATCGGCGCGAACGCGATGGGCAAGTTCCTGCCGATGCTCACCACCGCCGCCGGATCGATCCCGCCGGCCAAGGCCTTCGTCCTCGGCGCTGGCGTCGCGGGCCTCCAGGCGATCGCCACGGCGCGCCGCCTTGGGGCCGTCGTCTCGGCCTTCGACGTGCGGCCCGCGGCCAAGGAACAGGTGCTGTCGTTGGGCGCGAGCTTCGTCGCGGCCCAGGCCGTGTCAGCCTCGGCCGAGGTCGCGGGCGGCTACGCCCGGGAGCAGACCGAGGAGGAGCGCGCGGCGACGCAGCAGATGCTCGCCGAGCACCTCGCCACGCAGGACCTCGTCATCACCACCGCGCAGATCCCCGGGCGGCCCGCGCCGCGCCTCATCACCACGGCCATGGTGGACGGGATGAAGCCGGGGGCGGTCATCGTGGATCTCGCGGCCGAGTCCGGTGGCAACTGCGAGCTCTCACGCGCCGGCGAGACGGTGGTCCACCGCGATGTGCAGATCATCGGACCGGCGAATGTGCCCGCCCTGTTGCCGGCCCACGCGTCCCAGATGCTCAGTCGCAACGTCCTGACCTTCATCCAACATATCGCGCACGACGGCGCCCTCCGGGTCGATCTCACCGACGAGATCACCGGCGCGATGGCGCTCACCCACGACGGCGCACGCCGCTGACTGCGATGACCGACCCGTACCTCACAGGGCTGACCCTGTTCGTGCTTGCGACCTTCCTGGGGGTCGTGCTCATCGGCCGGGTGCCGCCCACCCTGCACACGCCGCTCATGTCCGGCGCGAATGCCGTCTCGGGCATCGCGGTGGCGGGCGCGATCCTCGTCGGCGGGCTCGACGATCGCCTCGCGCAGATCCTCGGCTTCCTGGCCATCGTGTTCGCGATGATCAACGTCGTCGGCGGTTATGCGGTGACCAACCGCATGCTCCAGATGTTCCGCAAGGACGAGACGCCCAAGGTATGAGCACGCTCATCTCGCTGGTGTACACACTCGCCGCCGTCCTCTTCATCTGGGGCCTGCGGCTCCTCGGCTCGCCGGCCACCGCCCGCAAAGGCAACATGGTCTCGGGCATCGGGATGTTGCTGGCGATCGTCGTCACTCTGCTGAGTGAACAGATCGTCACCTTCCCGGTGATCTTCGCCGGGCTCGTGGTCGGGAGTGCGCTCGGCTACTGGATGGCCGCCGCCGTGCAGATGACCTCGATGCCGCAGATGGTCGCCCTGCTCAACGGCTGCGGCGGCGCGGCATCGCTGCTCGTCGGCAGCGCCGAGTTCCTCCGCGCGTACCAGCTCGGCGACGCGCAGTCGGTGCCGGCGGGCCTCGCGACGCAGTTGTCGATCATCATCGGCGCCGTGACGGTGACCGGCAGCCTGATCGCCTTCGCCAAGTTGCAGGAGTGGATGACGGGACGACCGATCACCTTCGCGGGGCAGAAGGTCGTGAACGGGCTGTTCGCGCTCGCCATCGTGGTCTTCGCCATCTGGCAGATCGTGGTGCCCTCACCCTTGATCGGCCCGTTCTGGATCGTGGTCGTCGCGGCCCTGCTGATCGGCATCGGCCTCGTGCTCCCGATCGGCGGCGCCGACATGCCGGTGGTGATCTCGCTGCTCAATTCGTATTCCGGCATCGCCGCCGCGATGACGGGCTTCGTGATCCAGAGCCCGATCCTCATCGTCGCCGGCGCGCTGGTCGGGTCCAGCGGCATCATCCTCTCGCAGATCATGTGCCGCGCGATGAACCGCTCGCTGAGCAACGTGCTCTTCGGGGCGTTCGGCAGCGTGAGCACGGCCAGCGGGCGCAGCGCGGAGGGCCTCACCGTGAAGTCGGTGAGCGCCGAGGATGCCGCGATGCAGCTGGCCTACGCGCAGCTCGTGATCGTGGTGCCGGGCTACGGACTCGCGGTCGCGCAGGCGCAACATCAGGTGCGCGAGCTGGCCGAGCTCATCGAGAAGCGCGGGGGCGAGGTGCGCTACGCGATCCACCCGGTCGCCGGCCGGATGCCCGGGCACATGAACGTGCTCCTGGCCGAGGCGAACATCGCGTACGACAAGCTCTACGAGATGGAGCAGATCAACGACGAGTTCGCGCGCGCCGATGTCGCCTTGGTCATCGGGGCGAACGACGTCGTGAACCCGGCCGCGCGCACCGACACCGCCTCGCCGATCTACGGGATGCCGATCCTCAACGCCGACCAGGCGAAGAGCTGCATCGTGATGAAGCGCGGCATGAGCGCCGGCTTCGCAGGCATCGAGAACGACCTGTTCTACAAGGAGCGCACGGCGATGCTCTTCGGCGACGCGAAGGGGAGTCTGTCGAAGCTGATCGCCGAGGTGAAGTCGCTGTAGGCGACGGCGGGTCTGCGCGGGCGGTACACCCCGTCCGCGCGGATCGGCTCAGGACTCGTAGGCGCGCGTGCGCCACTGCTTGGGGCGGCGCAGCGAACTCATCAGCACGCGGACGACGGCGATGGGATCGGCGGCCGCGCTCATCCAGAACGGCAGGCCGCGCGCGGCGTAGCTGCCCGCGAGCGCTACGGTGACGAGCAGCCGCAGCGCGAGCAGGGTCCCGTTCACCGCCAGCACTGGCGTGGCCATCGCGACGCCGGCGGCGGCCGCGAGCAGCAGCGGAACGGGCAGACCCTGCGCGAGCACGAGGAACGCGACATCGGCGGCCTGCCGGGCGGGCGTGGTGGCGTCCTTGAGGTCGACGCTGCGTCCCCACTCGCGCCACATCTGCCCCGCCGACTCATAGCTGCGCACATCGTACAGGCGACTTCCGTCCAGGAAGCCGACGCGGGCCCCGCGCCGCGCCAGGTGGCGCGCCATGCTCACATCCTCGGCGAAGCTGGCCTTCACGGTCTCGTAGCCGCCGTGCTGCAACAACACGTCGCGCTTGATGAGGAAGCACTGACCGTTGGCCATCACCCGATCGGGCGGCGTGTCGTCGCCGGCGGGTCCGAAGCGATAGACCAAGGTCGCGAGGATCGCGGGTTGGATCCATCGCTCCAGCGCCGTTTGATCGGCGAAACGCGGCGAGAAGCTCACCGCGTCGTAGCCCTCCCGCTCGGCGGCCGCGACGACGGCCGCGGCCAGACCCGGTCTCGGCGCCGTGTCCGCGTCCAGCCCGAGCAACCAGGGCCCCGCCGCCTGCTGCGCGCCGAACTGCAGCGCCCAGGCCTTGCCGATCCATCCCCGCGGGAGTGGTGGATCGGTCAGCAGGCGGATGCGCGGATCCTGCGCGGCTGCGGCCTCGACCAAGCCGCGCGTCCCGTCGGTCGAGTTCGAGTCGATCACGAGGATCTCCCGCACCGGCGCACGTTGCGCCGACACGCCCGTCAGCAACGGGGCGATCCGGTGTCCTTCATTGAGCGTCGCGACCAGCACGCTGACCGGCGTCGTGGGCTCGTCCGCGAGCAACGGCTCCACCGGCGGCCGCCGCGTACGGCCGCGTGCAAGGCGCGCGAGCAGCACCAGCGTCGCACCAGCCTGCATGATCACGAGTCCCCACTCACCGAAGCGCACGCGAGAAGTGTAGTCAGGCACACGACCGGCGCCTACCCACGACCCGCATCGCGCCGCTATGCGCTGTCGGCCTCGCGGTCTCGCGGTGCCCGACGCGCGCTGCGCGCCTGTGCCAGCGCGGCGAGGCCATCGGCAAGCCCGACGATCAGATCCCGTTGGACCAGCGTCATGCGCCACTCGTGCGGGATCGCCCGCGCGCCGTAGTACGCGCCAGCCAATTGCCCGAAGATGGCGCCGGTGGTGTCCGCATCGTCGCCAAGATTGATGGCTGCGAGCACGCCCTCGCGAAAGTCGGAGGTCCGTGCGAAGGCCCAGAGCGCGGCCTCCAGCGAGCGCACGGCATAGCCGGACCCTTGGATCAGCGGCGGCATCTTGCGCCGGTAGGAGCCGAGTCGCACGGCGTCGATCGCGGGGCCGAGGGGCTGCGCCGCCCAGAGCCCGGGCAGGGGCTCGAATCCGGGCGACAGCAGCACATCCTTGCTCACGCCTTGCAACGCGCCGACGATGAGCGAGGCGAGCAGACGCGTGGCATCGAGGGCCTCGGTCGCGCCGTGGGTCGTGCGCGCGCTCTCGGCACTGAGCTCGATGGCCAGCGCGGGGTCGTCGGCGTACACGAGCGGCACCGGCGCCAACCGCATCAGGCAGCCGTTGCCGGCCGATTGCGGGTCCACGGAGCCGCAATGCGGCTCGCCCGTCGCCTCGAAGCGCAGCAGGGCGGCCTGCACGTTCATCCCGATGTCGAAGCAACTCCCGGTGGACGACAGATACCCCTCCCGATACCACCGGACGTAGCGTTGCAGCTGATCGATCGCATCGAAGCCCCCCGCGGCCACGAGCGAGTCGGCGAGGCACAGCGCCATGGCGGTATCGTCGGTCCAGGTGCCGGGGGCCAAGTCGAACATCCCGCCGCCTTGCATCGTGGTGATGCGCGCGAAGGTACCCGGCAAGCGGAACTCGGCGGGCGCGCCGAGCGCATCGCCGACCGCGAGTCCGAGCAATGCCCCACGAAACCGTTCGATCCGCTCCATGTGTCGCGCCTCCGTGGTTGTACACTACTGGGCGGGTACCGAGTCTCCAAGCGACAGCGCGTCGAGGATGAAGGCATAGCGGAACGCCGTCTCGCGGATCTGGTCGTAACGCCCCGACGCGCCGCCGTGCCCGGCACTGAGTTGCATCTGCAACAACAGCGGCCGGTCATCGGTCTTCGTCGCCCGCAGGCGCGCCACCCACTTGGTCGGCTCCCAATACGCTACGCGGGAGTCGTTGATCCCGCTCATCACGAGCATCCACGGGTAGGCCTGCGCGCGCACGTTGTCGTAAGGGGAGTACGTCCGGATGTAGGCATACGCTGCCGGGTCGTGCGGATCGCCCCACTGCTCCCACTCCTGGGCCGTCAGGGGGATGCTCGCGTCGAGCATCGTCGTGAGCACATCGACGAAGGGGACGTCGGCGACCACCGCCCGGA
>CAZCZO010000006.1:0-151116 GCA_964503275.1 uncultured Gemmatimonadaceae bacterium
ACGAGTACCGCAAGTACATCGAGAAGGACGGCGCGCTCGAGCGCCGCTTCCAGACCGTGGTGGTCGATCCACCCTCGATCGACGAGACGGTGGAGATCCTGAAGGGGCTGCGGCCGAAGTACGAGGAGCATCACCGCGTCACGATCCCCGATTCGACGCTGGCGCTCGCCGCGAAGTACTCGGAGCGGTATATCACCGACCGCTTCCTGCCCGACAAGGCGATCGACGTGATCGACGAGGCCGGTGCGCGGGCGCGGCTGGCGGCCCAGGTGCCACCGGCCGAGGTCGCCGAGCTCAAGCAGGAGCTCGAGCAGATCAGCGCCGACAAGGAATCCGCGGTCCGGGACCAGAACTTCGAGAAGGCGGCTGCGCTGCGCGATCGCGAGCGCGAGGTGCAGGGGGCGATCCGGCAGCGGCAGGAGGAGTTCGAGAAGCGTCGGCAGTCATTCCGTCCGGCGCTGGGGGAGGAGGAGATCGCGTTCATCGTCAGCCGGTGGACGGGGATCCCCATCACCCGGCTGCAGGAGGCCGAGAGCTCGCGGCTGCTGCGCATGGAGGACGAGCTGCACGAGTCGGTCGTTGGGCAGGACGAGGCGATCCGCGCCATCGCGCGGGCCATCCGTCGGAGCCGGGCCGGGCTCAAGGATCCCAAGCGACCGATCGGCTCGTTCATCTTCTCGGGCCCCACGGGTGTGGGGAAGACGGAGCTGGCCCGGTCGCTGGCCAAGTTCCTGTTCGCCGACGCGAGTGCGCTGGTCCGGGTCGACATGAGCGAGTACATGGAGAAGTTCTCCGTCTCGCGATTGATCGGAGCGCCCCCGGGTTACGTGGGGTACGAGGACTCGGGCACCTTGACGAAGGCCGTGCGGCGGAAGCCGTATTCGGTCGTCTTGCTCGATGAGATCGAGAAGGCCCATCCGGACGTGTTCAACGTCCTCCTCCAGGTGCTCGACGAAGGGCACCTGACCGACAACTACGGGCGGGTCATCGACTTCAAGAACACGGTGGTGATCATGACGTCGAACGTCGGGGCCAAGGACATCACCAAGAACCGCACGATGGGGTTCACGAGCGACGGGATCCGCGCGAACTTCGACCGCATCGCCGAGAAGGTCAAGGAGGAGTTGGGGCATGCGTTCAACCCGGAGTTCCTCAACCGCGTGGACGATGTGATCGTCTTCCACCCGCTGCAGCGCGAGCACATCGCGAGCATCGTGAGCATCGTCCTCAAGGACGTGCAGACGCGGCTGTCCGAGGAAGAGCTCCACGTGCGTCTCACGGATGCGGCCGTGGACTTCTTGGTCTCCCATGGCTACGACGAGGCCTACGGGGCGCGTCCGCTGAAGCGCGCGGTGCAGCGGTGGATCGAGGACCCGCTGTCCGAGAAGATCCTGATGGGCGAATTCCAGAAGGGCGACGAGATCGAGATCGATCTCGCGGAGGGCGGCGAGCGCTTGGCCTTCCGGGCGCTGGCCCGCAGCGTGGAGCCCTGAGGCGGGCCGACACGTGGGCTGCGAGGGGTGACCGGGGGCAACCTTGGCACCCCTCCGGCGTGTATAATTACGGGATGTCTTGGATTTTTCGTGCACTCGTCGGAGTGCTGGTGCTCTTGCCCGCCGGGACCGTGAGGGCGCAGGCCGGTGGCGACGACCCCTGCCTGCGGCCGGACTCCGTGGTCGTGCGTGGATTGCGGCGGGTCACGGCGGCCGAGGCCGTCTCGCAAACGGGACTGGTCCGTGGGCAGGAACTGAGCGTGCCGGTCGTCCAGCGGGCGGTCAAGGCGCTGTACGAGAGCGGACACTTCTCGAATGTCGCGGTGACCTGCGAGGTGCTCAGCGGGAGTTCCGCGCGGCTGGTCTTCGCCCTCGTCGAACACCCGATCCTCGCGAGTCTCGAGGTCGTCGGGCCGGAGCGAGTGTCGGCGCGCGCGGTGAATGACCGGGTGGAGTTGTTCCTGCGGCGGCCGGTCGATCCGTCGCTGGTCGCCCGCGCGGTCACGCGCATCGATTCCCTCTACGAGGCGAACGGCTACTACCTGACGCGGATCGTTCCCGAGACCACCTGGGTCGACACATCGGCCATCGGGCTGACGTTCCGCGTGGACGAAGGCCGTCGCCTCGCGATCAGTCAAGTCCTGTTCACGGGCAATCGGGTCGCGAGCCCGCGCGAGCTTGCCAAGGCGATGAAGACCAAGCCGGAGGGCTTCTGGTGGTTCCGCAAGGGTGAGTACGATGAGGATCAGTACATCGCCGACCTCGGGGAACGGCTCCCGCAGTGGTACGCCGAGCGGGGCTTCATTGACTTCCAGATCCGTCAGGATTCCTTGCGCGTCGACCGCGACCTCGGGAAGGGGGTCATCTCGGTCGACCTCGACGAGGGACCTGCGTACGCGGTCGGCACGTTCACGCTGAACGGGAACCGCCATTTCCGCGACGAGGATCTGCGTCGCTTCTTCCCGTTCGGCGATGCCGGACCCACGCTCACCGAGCGCGCGCTGAACCTGGTGCGGGGCAAGACCTACGACCCGGACCGCTTCGATCGATCGCGCTGGGAGGCGGCCGTAGATAACATCCGCGGTGCTTACCAGAACGACGGTTATATCTACGCGCAGATCGATCCCGTCATCGAGCGGAGCATGCGGTCCGACTCGACGCCCGTGGTGAATATGCGCCTGGAGATCACCGAGCGGACGCCGGCGATCGTCAATCGGGTGGATGTGGTCGGGAACGACTACACGGTCGACGATTGCATCCGCAGCGCGATCCAGCTCATCCCCGGCGGGGTCTTCAGCCGGGACCGGCTCATCCGGAGCTTCCAGAACCTCAACAACATGGGGTTCTTCGAGCCGCTCCGTGAACCGCGGACGGACCCCGATGACAACGGCGACCTGGACGTCACGTTCGAGCTCAAGGAGAAGCAGACCGGGAACATCAATTTCGGTGCGTCCATGGGGCAGGGCGTCGGCATCGGCGGATTCATCGGCCTCGAGCAACCGAACCTGTTCGGCCGGTGCAAGCGTGGTACCCTGAACTGGCAGTACGGGCGCTTCATCAACGACTTCAATCTGGCCTACACGGACCCGTCGATCCGCATGTCGCCGTACTCGGGCACGGTGAGCGTGTACCGGTCGCAGGCCCGGTTCCAGATCGCGGATCTCGGGCAATCGACCCGTATCGGCGGGTCCGCGCGCGTCGGGTTCCCGGTGCCGGGGTCGTACTACACGCGCGTGTTCGTGGGCTACACGGGCGAGGCCGTGCAGTTCGGCAGTGGCGGCCTCCTCGGCACCGTCCAGTCGGCCGAGGACTGCCGGAACTGCACCCGGTCGTCGATCGCGGTCGACCTCACCAGGGATCTGCGAGTCGGGTTGCCGTTTCCCACCAGCGGCTCGCTCCAGCAGTTCTCCGCACAGTTCAACGGTGGCCCCTTGGGCGGCACGGCGAACTTCCAGCGCTACACGGCGGAGACGCGGGCGTTCGTGCCCTTGCGGGCGTTCGGCGGGACGCGCCCTGGGTCGCAGCCCATCGAGCTGACCATGGGCTTGTCGACGAGAGCGGGGGCCACGATGGGCAACACCGGTCCGTTCTTCTTCTCCCAGCGGTTCGCACTGGGCGGCGTGCAGTTCGGTGAGCCGCTGCGCGGCTATCCTGAGTTCTCCATCACCCCGCGTGGCTTCCTCGCCGGCACGGGAACTTTCAATGCCCAGCGGGAGTCTTTCGGGAGTGCATTCTTCGTCTCGACCGTCGAGGTCGGGATCCGGTTCAACTCGCAGTTCTACCTGAATGCCTTCTACGACGCGGGCAATGTGTGGGAGCGTCCGCAGGAGTTCGACCCGACCCGCCTGTTCCGTGGCGCGGGCATCGGTCTGAGCACCGTGACGCCCTTGGGTCCGCTCGGTCTCGACTGGGCCTACGGGTTCGACCGCCTCGACGCGCTCGGCCGCCGCGACCCGCAATTCCAGCTACATTTCAGGCTGGGCCAGTTGTTCTAATGTCAATCCGATCGGGAGTATTCGTCGTGAGCGGTACCTTTCGCGCGGCGCTCGTCGCGCTTGCGGCGGTCACCTTGGCCGCACCCGTCGCCGCGCAGACGCCGGCCTTCAAGGTCGCGGTGCTCGATTCGCGCGTCCTCCTCGACGGCGCACCCGGGAAGGCGGAGGCCTCCGCCGCTTGGGATCGCGAGTTCCGGCAGATGCAGGCGGAGGCGGGGCGCATGGGCGACTCGCTCAACGTCATGATCCAGGAGTATCAAAAGGTCGAGGCGACCCTCTCGCCGGCCCAGCGGGAGGAGCGCCAAAAGGCCCTCCGCGACAAGGAAACGGAGTTCCGGCGCCGCACGCAGGAGTTGGAGGACCGAGCATCGACGCGCCAGGCCGAGCTCCTCCAACCGATGATCGAGCTGGTCAACAAGGTGATCCAGGACGTGCGCAACGAGGACAACTACACGTTGATCTTCGACCTGGCCTCGGACGACAACCCGCTCGTCGCGTTCGACCGCAATCTCGACATCACGCCGCGCGTGCTCGCCAAGGTGCGCCAGCAGCCCGCGCCGCCGGTCAAGGAAGCCGCCGCGAAGCCGGCGGCCGCGCAGACGCCGCCCCCGGCTGGTCCGACCAGCGCAGCGGGTGCCGGCGTTCGTCGCGTTCCCCCGCCGCGCTGAGCTTGGTCGACGCGGTCGGCAAGGGCGCGGTCCGTCTGACGGCATCGCAGATCGCCGACCTGGTCGGCGGTCGCGTCGAGGGGGACGCGGCGCATGAGGTCTCGGGTGTGGCGCCGCTGGATCGTGCGACATCCGGGACTTTGTCGTTCCTGGCGGAGTCGCGGTACAGCGCCGCTGCGGCGGCCACGGGTGCCTCGATCGTGCTCGTCACGGAGCGGCTCGCCGAGCACGTGGGGCACGTGCCAGCCCGGGTGATCGTCGCCGCACCGCATCAGGCCTTGGCGGCCGTGCTGCCCGCGCTGTATCCGCCTGCGGCGCCCTCGCGGTCCATCCACCCGACCGCCGTGATCGGCGCCGATGTCGTCTTGGGGGACGGCGTGAGCATCGAGGCCTTCGCCGTGGTCGGAGATGGGTGTCGCCTCGGCGACGGGGCGTGGATCGGGCCGCATGTCGTGCTGGGGGACGGGGTGAAGGTGGGGGGGCAGTCGAAGTTGGTCGCCCACGTCGTCTGCTATCCTGGGACGCGCCTCGGCGACCGCGTCCTGGTCCATGCGGGGGCGCGCATCGGCAGTGATGGGTTCGGCTTCGTGTTCGCGGACGGGATGCATCGCAAGATCGCGCATGTCGGCGGGTGCGTGATCGGGGACGATGTCGAGATCGGGGCCAACTGCACCATCGACCGCGGCAGCGTCGGGGACACCGAGATCGGCGCGGGCACTAAGCTGGACAATCTGGTCCATGTCGCCCACAATGTGCGCATCGGTCGCGGCTGCCTGCTCATGGCGCAGGTCGGCGTTGCGGGGTCGGCGATCATCGACGATGGCGTCATCTTGGCGGGCCAGTCCGGTGTCGTGGGGCACGTCCGGATCGGCCGCGCCGCGCGCATCGGTGCACAGTCCGGGGTGCTGACGAACGTGCCGGCGGGCGAAACGTGGTCGGGATTCCCGGCGCGTCCGCACAAGGAGACCCTGCGGGGCTACGCGGCGGTCCGACGATTGCCCGGCGTCGTGGGTCCGGCGTCCGCCGTCGATCGCGAGCCGACGCCACCATGAGCTGGCGCCGACGCACCATCGCCGGGCGCGCCACCGTCGAGGGCATCGGGCTGCATCTGGGGCGTCCGTGTGCCCTGACCTTCGCCCCAGCACCGGCGGGCGCGGGGGTCCATTTCGTGCGGACCGATACGCCCGCGCGGGAGCGGATCCCGGCGTCGGTGCGGGTCGCGCAGGAAGTCCAGCGCCGGACACAGCTCGGTCAGGGTGACGAGGCGCTGCACACGGTCGAGCACGTGCTCGCGGCGGTGTCGGGGCTGCAGCTCGATGACCTGGACATCGAGATGACCGGTCCCGAGCCGCCCATCATGGATGGAAGCGCGTCGGCGTTCGTCACGGCGCTGCAGGCCTGTGGGGTGGTGCTCCAGCAGGGGCAGCCCGCCGAGCTGGTCATCCGGTCGCCGTTCCGCATGGTCGACGGCGAGTCCGAGTACGAAGCCACGCCTGGGAGCGGGCTGACCCTCGACGTGTGCATTAACTTTGCGCATCCGCTGATCGGGACGCAGGCCGGGGTGTGGCAGGTGACGCCGGAATGCTTCGAGTCCGAACTGGCGTCCGCGCGGACGTTCGGCTTCGTGCACGAGGTGGAGTCCCTGCGGGCGATGGGCTTGATCCAAGGAGCGACCACCGACAACGCGGTGGTCCTCGGGGCCGATGGGGTAGTCGATGGGGCGGTGCGCTGGCCTGACGAGTTCGTGCGCCACAAGGCGCTCGACCTGCTGGGTGATCTGGCGCTGGCGGGGCGTCGCGTGCGCGGCCGGATCCGCGCCGTCCGGCCGAGTCACCGCGGGACCGTCCGATTCGTGAGAGAACTGGTGCAGCGCTTCGCGCTGGAGGGGCCGATGATGGGAATCGAAGAGATCATGCAGGTGCTGCCGCACCGCTATCCGTTCCTGCTCGTCGATCGGATCGTCGAGATCGAGGAGAAGAAGCGGATCGTCGGCGTGAAGAACGTGACGATCAACGAGCCGTTCTTCCAAGGGCATTTCCCCGGGCATCCGATCATGCCCGGTGTGCTGATCATCGAATCGATGGCGCAGATCGGTGGCATGCTGCTGATGGGCACCGTCGATGATCCCGAGAGCAAGGTCGTGTACTTCATGTCGCTGGACAACGTCAAGTTCCGCCGGCCCGTGAAGCCCGGTGATCAGTTGCGCTGCGAGCTCGAATTGGTGCAGGTGCGCGGGATGGTGTGCAAGATGCGCGGCGTCGCGACGGTCGATGGCACGGTGGTCGCGGAAGCGGACATGGCGGCCATGGTGCGCGAGCGGTGAGCGCATCCATCCATCCGACGGCGATCGTCGATCCCAGCGCGACGCTGGGGCAGGAGGTCTCGATCGGTCCCGGCGCGATCGTCGGGCCGCAGTGCACCCTGGGCGACGGCGTGGTGCTCGGCCCACGTGCCGTGCTCGAGCGGAACGTGCGCCTGGCCGAGGGCGTGCGGATCGGCATCGGTTCGGTGATCGGCGGCGACCCACAGGATCTCAAGTGGCGCGGAGAGGAGACCTGGGTGGAGATCGGCCCTCGGAGCGTGGTGCGAGAGTACGCGACCATCAACCGCGCCACTTCGCATTCGTGGGTGACGCGGGTCGGTGCCGACTGTTTCATCATGTCCTACGTGCATTTGGCGCATGACTGCGTCCTCGGCGACGGGGTCCTGATCTCGAATGCGACGCAGCTCGCCGGGCACGTCGTGGTGGAGGACCGGGCCATCATCTCGGGACTCTGTGCGTTCCATCAGTTCGTGCGGGTCGGGCGGCACGCCTTCGTGGGGGGCTGTTCGCGGGTGGCGAAGGACGTGCCGCCGTATGTGAAGGCGGTCGGCAATCCGGTCAAGCTCTACGGGCTGAACAGCGTCGGGCTGCAGCGGAGCGGCTTCGACGACGCGACGTTGCGCGATCTCAAGCGCGCGTATCGCCTCTGCTTCAACTCGGACCTGAATCTGTCGCAAGCCATGACGCGTGCCCGCGAGGAACTCCCCGAGGGCGCCGAGGTCGGGTTCTTCCTCGGCTTCCTTGAGCAGAGCGCCCGCGGAGTGGTCACGTGAGCGGGCCGGTCCGCGTCGGCGTCGCGGGGGCGGGGGCGCTCGGGTACCACCACATCCGATTGCTGCGGGACCTCGACGGTGCGGTGTGCGCGGGGTTCTACGATGCCGATCCGGCGCGGGCCGCCCGGGTGGCGGGCGAGCTCGAGGTCTCGGCCTACGCCAGCCTGGATGGCCTGCTGGACGCCTGCGATGCGCTGTGCATCGTGGTCCCGACCTCCGCGCATGCGGCGGTCGCCCAAGCGGCGATCGCGCGCGGGAAGCATCTCCTCGTCGAGAAGCCCATCTGTGTGACGCTCGAGGAGGCGGATGGTCTGTTGGCCGCGGCCCGTGCCGCCGGGGTGCTGGTGCAGACCGGACACATCGAGCGCTTCAATCGTGCGCTGCGCGCCGCGATGCCCTATGTGGAGCATCCGCGCTTCTTGTCGTCGGAGCGTTTGGCGCCGTTCAATCCGCGGGGCACCGACGTGGCCGTCGTGCTCGACCTGATGATCCATGACATCGACTTGGTGGCCACGCTCGTGGGGGCGCCGGTGACCGAGGTCCACGCCGTCGGTGTGCCCGTGCTGACGCCCAACGTCGACATCGCCAACGCACGCCTGGGCTTCGCCGATGGGGCGGTGGCGACCATCACCGCCAGTCGCGTCTCACGCGAGCGCATGCGGAAGATCCGGCTCTTCCAGCGCAGTGGGTACCTGTCGCTGGACCTCGCCGCAGGCGTGGGCGAGTTCTATCGGCTTCGCGAGGATCTCGACCCGATGGCGCTGGCGGCGGCGGCCGCGCCGCCGACGATGGAGGCACTGGTCGAGATGATCCCGTTGTCGGCGCCCGAAGGCGAGCCGCTGCGCCTCGAGTTGCAGGCGTTCGTGGACGCCATCCGTGGTCGAGCCCCCGTCGTGGTCACGGGCGAGGATGGACGGGCAGCGCTCGCGACGGCACTGCGGATCATGGATGCGATCGGTGCGCAGGGACTCCGACCGGGCGCCTGAACTGTTCGTGGTGGCGGCCGAGGCCTCCGCCGACCTGCATGCGGCGGCCTTGGTCGAGGCCCTGCAGGCACGTCGGCCCGAGGTGCGCGTCAGTGGGATCGGTGGGGCACGGCTGCGCGCCCTGGGCATGACGATGCTCGAGCACAACGAGCACCTCGCAGTGATGGGGTTCGTCGAGGTGCTGCGTCATGTGCCCAAGCACTGGCAGCTCTTGCGACGGATCGACGCACGGCTCCGCAGCGGCACGATCGATCTCGTCGTGCTGCTGGACTATCCGGGGTTCAACATGAAGGTCGCGAGTCTCGCACGCGCGGCGGGGGTCCCGGTGCTCTATTACATCACGCCGCAGGTCTGGGCGTGGGGGAGCACGCGCCTGCCGGAGCTGGCGCGCATCGTCACCAAAGCCGCCTGCATCCTGCCCTTCGAGGAGTCGTTGCTCCGGGCGCACGGGATCGACGCCACGTTCGTCGGTCACCCCCTGCTCGATCGCGCGCATGCCTTACCGACGCGCGCGGAGGCCCGCGTGCAGCTGCAGCTGCCTCCCGAGGGACCGGTGTTGGCCGTGTTCCCAGGGTCCCGGGCGCAAGAGCTGGCCCGGCACCTGCCGGATGCGATCGCCACCGCGCAGCAGGTGCGCGCGGCCCGGCCGGACGTGACGGTCGTCGTCGCCGGCGCGCCCACGGTCACGTTGCGCGACGACGATGTCCCCTTCCGCATCGTGCGCGCGTCGTCGTTCCCGGTGTTGCGCGCGGCGGACGCCGCGCTCTGCAAGAGCGGGACGACCACATTGGAGGCGGCCGTTGCCGATTGCCCGTTGGTGGTGGTCTATCGCACGCACCGCATCACGTATGCGCTGGCGCGGCGGGTGGTGCGGATCCCGCGGATCGGCCTGGTGAATGTCGTCGCGGACGAGGCCGTCGCCCCGGAGTTCGTGCAACGGGACTTCGCGCCGCCCGCCGTGGCCGCGGCGCTGCTCCCACTCCTGGATGCGGGCTCTGCGGCAAGAGCGACGATGCTGGCCGGCCTGGCCCACGTGCGCGCGAGACTGGGGAGTCCCGGCGCATCCGCGCGGGTGGCGGCCATGGCCGATGCGATGTTGTCGGCGACGTGAGGAGCCCCGACGCCCCGAGTGCGGCGCAGGTGCGCCGGCAGCGCCGTCGGGCGCGACGGGTGTGGTGGAGCGCCCGGCTCGGGGCGCTGCTCGTGCGATGCCTCGGGGTGACGTGGCGCGTGCGGCAGATCGGGGACGAGGCCTGGCGACATCGAGGGGCGCAGCGCCGCCCCCTCGTCCTCGCGATCTGGCACGGTGACCTGCTCCCGGCGGTCTGGGCGCACCGCGGTGAGGGGGTGGTCATGCTCGTGTCGGAGCACTCGGACGGCGAGATCATCGCGCAGATCGGCGCGCGGCTGGGGCAACGGACGGTGCGCGGGTCCACGACGCGCGGCGGCGCGCGGGCACTGCTCGGGCTCGTCCGCGCCTTGCAGGCTGGCGAGACGATCGCCATCACGCCCGATGGTCCGCGGGGCCCTCGGCACGAGGTGCAGGCGGGCGTGGTCGCGGCCGCGCAGCGCGCCGGCGCCCCGGTCGTTGCGATCGGGGTCGCCTGCTCGCGGGCGTGGAGCCTCGGCAGTTGGGACCGGTTCCGCATCCCGATGCCATTCGCTCGCATCGTCCTCTCGTACACAGAGCCCATCCTGATGCCGGCCGACCTCGACGCGGGGACGCGCGCCGTCGCGGAGGCCCTGGATCGGTCGTCCGCCGCCGCGCAGCGCGCGATCCGACATGGCTGAGCGGCCGCGCTTCTGGCGGTCCGACGCTCCGGGGGCCGCGGTGGTGCGCGCGATGCTTCGGCCGCTGAGCGGGCTGTACGGGGCCGTGATGCGGCTCCGCAACCTGTGCTACGACCGTGGCTGGCTCGCCGTGATCCCGCCGCCGGTGCCCGTGATCGCGATCGGGAATCTGACGGTCGGAGGAACCGGCAAGACGCCGCTGACCGCGTGGGTCGCGCAGCACTTCGTGCGCATCGGGGCACGGCCCGGCATCGTGCTGCGCGGGGTCGGCGGTGACGAGCCGCTGGTCCTCGGGCAGTTGGTCCCCGAGGCGATCGTCGAGGTGACGCCGGACCGGGTCGCCGGTGTGGACCGAGCGGCGGCCGCCGGTGCGACGATCGTGGTGCTCGATGATGCGTTCCAGCATCGCCGCGCGGGCCGCCTGCTGGATATCGTGGTGTGGAGTGCCGACGCGGCAGACGAGGTGTCGCTCGTGTTGCCCGCCGGCCCTCTGCGCGAGCCCCTGCAGGGGCTGTTGCGGGCCGACCTCGTCGTCATCACGCGCAAGGCGGCATCGGACGCGGACGTCGCCGCGTGCCGTGGCGTCCTGTCGGCCGTGGCACCCGGGCGTCCGATCGTCGTGGTCCGCCTCGAGGCAGAGGCGTTGGTCGACGCGCACAGCGGCGCGCGTCGTGCGCTGGCGAGCCTCGCCCACACACCGGTCCTCGCGGTGTCCGGGGTGGGTGATCCGGAGGCCTTCGAGCGGCAGGTGCGGACCTCGGGCGCGAGGGTCACGGCTCTGCGCTTCGGCGACCATCATGCATATGGGTCGGCGGACATCGCGGACCTGCTGGCCCGTGCACCCGCGGACGGTGTGATCCTCTGCACCCTCAAGGACGCCGTGAAACTCGCGCCGCTGTGGCCTGCCTCCGCTCCGTCGCTGTGGTATCTTTCCCAGCGCGTGACGGTGGAGCAGGGGGCGGAGTCGCTCGCCACGATGTTGGCATCTGTCCGGCCGGCGGGGTCGCCCCCCCCGCGCGGCCCCCAGTGATCGCTCGCCACCCCTTTTATGAGCCACGACCCGTCCCGTTCTGCTGACAGCTTGGTCCGCCCCGACAAGGACACCTTCCTGCACGAGGAGAATCCGTTCGAAGCCATGATGTCCCGCTTCGACCGGGCGGCCGAATTGCTCGATCTGGAGCCCGGGCTGTACAAGATCCTGCGTCATCCGGAAAAGATCATCACGGTCTCGGTGCCCGTGTTGATGGACAACGGGGAGATCGAGGTATTCACCGGGCACCGGGTGTTGTACAACACCGCGCGGGGCCCAGGCAAAGGTGGCGTGCGCTTTGACATGCAGGTGTCGCTCGACGAGGTCACGGCGCTGGCGGCCTGGATGGCGTGGAAGTGTGCCGTGGTCAATCTGCCGTTCGGTGGCGCGAAGGGCGGCGTGGTCTGCGACCCCAGCACCATGAGCGTCGGCGAGTTGGAGCGACTCACTCGGCGCTACACGCAGGGCATCATCAATACGCTGGGTCCCGACAGCGACGTGCCTGCGCCCGACGTCAACACGAACGAGCGGGTGATGGCGTGGGTGATGGATGAGTACTCGATCCATGTCGGCCACACGACCACCGCCGTCGTGACGGGGAAGCCGGTCGAGATGGGTGGCTCGCTCGGACGCCGCGAGGCGACGGGTCGCGGTGTGATGATGGTCGCGCGCGAAGCGCTGACCCACCTGGGCATGCCGATCGTCGGCGCGACGGTCGCGGTCCAGGGCTTCGGCAACGTGGGCTCTGTGGCCGCGCGGCTGCTGGCCCAGGAGGGCTGCAAGGTCGTCGCGATCACGGATCGCTTCGGCGGTGTCCACGATCCGCAGGGCATCGACGTCGATGCGGCCATCGCGTGGGTGCGCGAGTATGGCTCGCTGGCGGGGTACCCCCGCGGCACGACCTGCACCAATGAGGAACTGCTGACGTTGCCCGTGGATGTGCTCGTGCCGGCCGCGCTGGAGAACGTGATCACGACCAAGAATGCCGGAGCCATCCAGGCGAAGATCATCTGCGAAGGGGCGAACGGTCCCACGACGGCGGGCGCCGATCGGATCCTCGACGAGAAAGGCATCTTCGTGGTCCCCGACATCCTGGCCAACGCCGGGGGCGTGACGGTCTCGTATTTCGAGTGGGTGCAGAATCGGGCGGCGTACTTCTGGTCCGAGGACGTGGTCAATGAGCGGCTTCGCGACATCATGGTCCGCTGTTTCCACGACGTGTTGAAGCTGTCGCTCGACCATCAGGTCAACATGCGCACGGCGGCCTACATGCTGGCGATCAGTCGGGTGGCCGCGGTGCACCGACTGCGCGGCAGCTACGCCTGATGCGCTTCACCGTCGCGGTCGTCGGGACGCTGCGCGACTCGGCGCTGGCCACGGCGATCCACGAGTACGAACGACGGGCCGCCCGGTATTGGCCACTGCAGGTCGTCGAGGTCCGCGATGTGGCGGCGCGCGGGCGCTCGGTGGACGAGGTGCGCGCGCTCGAGGCGACGCGGCTCGATGCGGTGGTGGAAGACGCCACGCTGTGGTGCTGTACGGAGGGCGGCCGCGCGATGACGTCGGCGGCCTTCGCCGACTGGATGCAGACCTTGCGTGAGTCCGCGCGGGACGTGGCGATCTGCATCGGCGGCGCGTTCGGGCTGGCGCCGGCGCTGCTGGCGCGGGCGTCCGGTCGGCTCGCACTCGCGCCCTTCACCCTCCCGCATGAGCTCGCGCGCTTGGTGTTGGCGGAGCAACTCTATCGCGCCGGGACGCTGGTGCGCGGGGAGCCGTACCACAAGTGAGCGCCCGCGCTGACGGTTTTCGCGTCCTGACCGCGGACCTCGGAGGCAGTGCGCTCAGTCGCGCCCTGCGCGCGCGAGAGGCCCCGGCGGACTGGAGCAGCATCGTGCCGGCGGACGACCGTGCATGGCGAGCGCGCGCGACAGCGACGGCGGCCGGCCACACGGGGTGGTTGGAGCGGCTTGCCCCGGCATTCGGCACCGGCGCGGCACTGCTGGGCCCGGTGGCCGAAGGCGGCGTGGTCATCACGACGGGTCAGCAGCCCGGACTCTTTGGCGGACCCATCTACACGCTGGCCAAGGCGCTGTCCGCCCTCGCCATGAGCGAGGCGCATGAGCGCGCGACCGGCGTGCCGACGCGGCCGGTGTTCTGGGCCGCGACGGATGATGCAGACTTCGCTGAGGCCGCGTCCATCGCCGTCGTCGGCCCTCGCGGGCTGGACACGTTGACGCTCTCGGCGACGGAGGCGCTGGATGCAGTGCCACTCGCGTTCCGGGCGCTCGGCCACGATGTCGACGCGCTGCGCGCGCGGTTGGCGGCCGCCTGCGGGTCGCTCGCCGACGAGCGTGTCATGCGGGCGGCCGCGGCATTCCGCGCCGGCGCGACCGTCGGTGCGGCGTATCTCGCGCTCATGCGGGCACTGCTCGAACCGCTGGGGATCGCCGTGCTCGACGCGGCGCACCCTGCGGTCGGTGCTGCCACGCGGCCCCTCATGCGAGCCGCACTGGCGGCCGCGCCCGGCGTGCAGGAGGCGCTGGTGGCACGGGGCGCGGCGCTGTCGGCGGCAGGATTCGAGCCGCCGGTCGCGGTGGACCGCGCGCTCTCGCTGGTGTTCGCGTGGGAGGGGTCCGCGGATGCGCCGCGCAAGCGCCGGCTGACCATCGACGAGGCGTTGGCGGCAGGTGATCCCGCGCAGCGGCTCAGCCCGAACGTGCTGTTGCGACCGGTGATGGAGGCGTGGATGTTGCCGACCGTCGCGTATGTGGCGGGCCCCGGTGAGTTGGCGTATTTCTCGCAGGTCAGCGCGGTCGCCGACGCGCTGGCGCTCCCGCGACCCCTCGCCCTCCCGCGCTGGTCGGGGCTCATCGTCCCGGCCGATGTGGAGGACGAGCTCGCGTCCCGTGGCTGGTCACTCGAGCACCTGCGTGATCCGCATGCGGCGGAGAATGCCATCGCGGCGGCGGCCGTCCCGGCCGAGATCATCGCGATGTTCGCGCGCCTGCGCACGTCGGTGGCCAGCGAGCTCGCGGCCCTCGATGCGATCCTGCCCGAACCGGCCGTGGCCGGCGCGCGATCGGATCTGGCGCGCCGACTCGACCGCATCGAACGGCGCGTGCGCGGCGTGGTCAAGCATCGGGAGCGGGCGCTGCTGCAGCGGATCGCGCGGGTGCGCGCGGTCGTGCATCCGAACGGCACCCCCCAGGAGCGGACGTTGAGCTTCGTGCCCTTCGTATCGCGATACGGTGAGGCGTTGATCGCGGCGCAACTGCAGGCCGCCCGTGGGCATGCCGAGCGCTGGTGGCCCGTCGGGCCGTGACGCTCGATGCGCGCAGTGACGAGCGCGTAGCGCGCGGCGCCCGTGCCGTCGGGGCGGGCATCTTGGTGAGTCGCGTCGCGGGCTTGGCGCGTGGCCTGCTCTTCGCGCGCTACTTCGGCGACGGACTCGCGGCCGACGCGTATAACGCGGCGCTGCGCATCCCCAACACGGTGCGCAACCTCCTGGGTGATGGGACGATCAGCGCCTCCTTCGTGCCGGTGTATGCGGCGGCCCTCGCGCGCGGCGATCACGACGGGGCGCGGGCACTCGCCAATGCGCTGCTGGGCGTCCTGCTCGCGGTCGTGGCCGTGATGACGCTGGTCGGCATCGCGGCCGCCCCGTGGTTGACGGCGATCTTTGCGGGCGGGCTCGACGCGGAGACGGCCGCACTGACCACGCGCCTCTTGCGCGTGTTGTTCCCCATGACGGGCGTGATGGTCCTGTCGGGCTGGTGTCTGGGCGTCCAGAATGCCCACCGCCGGTTCTTCGTGGCCTATGCGGCGGCGGCCGCATGGGCGCTCGTGCAGGTGGCGTTCCTGTTGATCGCGGGACCGCGCATGCCCTCGCGCATCGAGCTGGTGTGGTGGCTCAGCTGGGCCACGCTGGTCGGGGCCGCGCTGCAGGTGCTCGTGCAGGCGCCCCAAGTCTGGCGGTTGCTCCGTACGGTGCGGCCCGCCCTCGACACGCACGCGAGCGGGCTCCGGCAGGTGATCACGAATTTCGTACCGGTCGTCGGCTCGCTGGGCTTCGCGCAGCTGTCCGGGCTGGTCGACTTGCGCATCGCCTCCGAGCTCCCCGCCGGCGCACTTGCGGTGTGGAATTACGCGGTGCCCGTGTACCTCCTGCCCTTGTCCATGTTCGGCGTCGCGGGTGCGATGGCCGCGCTGCCGGAGTTCGCAGGCGGCGCCGTGGACGATGCAGGCCGGCGCCGGATCGCGGCCGGCCTCGCGTCCGCGTGGGGACGCGTCCTGTTCTATGTCCTCCCATCGGCCATCGCACTCATCGCGGTGGGGGACGCCGTGGTCACCTTGCTCTACCGGGGCGGTGCGTTCGGGGACGAGCAGGTCCGCCGCGTCTGGATCGTGCTGGCGGCGTACGCGGTGGGACTCGCGGCCTTCGCGACCGTTCGGCTCTTCGCCTCCACGTTCCACGCGTTGCAGGACTACCGGACGCCGCTGCGCGGCGCCGCGCTGGCGTTACCATGCAGTGTGGCCGGTGCACTGTGCTTGGTCTGGCCCATGCGCGACCGGGTCGAGGGCGTGGCGGCCATCGCACTGGGGAGCGGGCTCGGCGCGCTCGTGAATGTGGTGTTCCTGGGGCGGGAACTCGAGCGAAGGTTGGGGGGCGTGCCGTGGCGCGAGGTGGGAGGGCGGGTCCTGCGCATCACGGCGGCGGCCGCGGTGGCGGTCGCGACGACGATGGCGGCGCGGACGCTGTTGCCCGCGATCGCCCCGCGCGTCGATGCCGTCCTCTTGCTCGCGCTGTTCTCCGTGACGTTCCTGCCGGTGGCCGAGGGGCTCGGGCTCGACGAAGCGCGGGCACTCCGGCGCCGACTGCTGCGCCGTCGATGAGCCGGCGGATCCCGGAGGCGATCGAGGCGAAGTTGTCACACCTGCCAGAGACGCCGGGGGTGTACCTCTGGCGCGACGCCGGTGGCACGGTGCTGTACGTCGGCAAGGCCAAACGCCTGCGCAGCCGGGTGCGCAGCTATGTCGCGCCCGAGCACACCCTGGCACCCAAGACGCGGGCGCTCATGCGCGCGGCGACCGATGTGGAGACCATCGTGGTGCCGACCGAGGAGCATGCCTTGGTGCTCGAGGCGACCCTCATCAAGGAGCACGCGCCGCGCTTCAACATCCTGCTGCGTGACGATAAGTCGTTCCCGTACATCAAGGTCACGGTCCAGCAGGACTACCCGCGCGTGGTCGTGACGCGCAAGGTCGTCGACGACGGCGCGCGCTATTTCGGCCCGTACACCGACGTCCGGCGGCTCCGGCAAGCGATGCAGGTGGTCCGGCGCTTGTACACCGTGCGGTCGTGCCATTACGAGCTGCTGCGGGAGCGGCCGGAGCGCCCCTGCCTCGACTACCACATCAAGCGCTGCCTCGCACCCTGCGTGGGCTTGCAGTCGCGCGAGGCGTATCGCGCGATGATCGATGAGATCCTCCACTTCCTCAGCGGACGCGATGACCTCCTGATCCAGCGCATCCGTGCCCGCATGGACGAGGCCAGCGCCCAGCTGGATTTCGAGCGCGCCGCACAGTTCCGCGATGCCCTGCGGCACTTGGAGCAGCTCGAAGAACCCTCCGTCGTCCTCGATGTCGGTGGCGGGGATCGCGATGTGCTCGGCTACGCACGCGACGGCGCCGAGGCCTGCGTCACGCTCCTCCGCGTCCGGCAGGGGCATCTGGTGGCGCGCCAACACCGCTTCCTCGACAACGTCGCCGATGAGGCCGATGCGGACATCCTCGTCGCGTATCTCGCCGGCTCCTACGTGCCGTCGGCGGAGCGCGCGCCCGAGGTCCTGCTGCCCTTCGATGTCGGTGAGCACGCCGCACTCCAGCAGGCGCTCGGCGCGACCAAGCTGCGGGTGCCGCATCGCGGCGTTCGACGCGAGCTCCTGGAGCTCGCAGAGCAGAACGCGCGACACCTCCTGGAGGAGAGCAAGCTCGCCACCGACGAGACGGATGAGCGCGCCGCCGACCCCGTGTACGAGCTGGCCCAGGCGCTGGAGCTGCAGCGGATCCCGCGGTCCCTGGTCTGCTTCGACATCTCCACGTCGCAGGGCACGGACACCGTCGCCTCGGTGGTGTGGTTCGAGAACGGTCGTCCGCGCCGCGCCGAGTACCGGACCATGCGCATCACGACGGTGGAGGGTACGGATGACTTCGCGTCGATGCGGGAGGCCGTCACGCGCTACTTCGCGCGCCGGATCGCGGAGGAACAGGCACTCCCGGATCTGGTCGTCGTCGATGGGGGCCGCGGGCAGCTCAGTGCGGCGGCCGATGCGCTCGATGCGTTGGCCCTGTCCGACCTGCCGCTGATCTCGATCGCGAAGCGGGAGGAGGAACTGTTCCGCCGAGGACGGGCCGAGCCGCTGCGGCTGTCGCGGCGCTCGCCGGCGTTGCGTCTCGTGCAGCAGGCGCGCGACGAGGCGCACCGGCGCGCTGTCGGGTATAATCGAAAGCGGCGCACCGCGCGCACCGTCACCTCGGCACTGCTCGACATCCCGGGCATCGGGCCGGTGAAGCGCCGGGCGCTGCTGCGCGCATTCGGCTCGCTGCAGGGCATTCGTGAGGCCTCGCCCGACGCGATCGCTGCTGTGCCGGGATTCTCCCATCTGGCCGCCACGCGGTTACTTGCGCACTTGCGCGGGGACGCCGCGACCGCGCGGACCGACCCCGACCCGTCCACCCCGACCGAGGCCTCCGCCTCTGACCCGACATGAACGAATGGATGCTGCGCTGTACCGGCTGCGAAGTGACCCTGCCGGGTACGACCCGCGCGAATTTGTGCCCGACGTGCCAGCAACCGCTCTGGGCCACCGCCACGGCCCCGCTGCCCTCGCGTGACGCGATCGATCATGCGCGGTGGGACATGTGGCGCTATCGAGCGCTGTTGCCATTGGCGCCGGGCGCCGCGCCGGTCACGCTCGGCGAGGGCGGCACGCCCTTGATCGAGGCGGAGGCGCTGGCGGGGACCATCGGAGTCGCACGGCTGCGCATCAAGGACGAGGGGGTCAACCCGACGGCATCGTTCAAGGCGCGCGGACTGAGCGCGGCCGTCACCCACGCGCGCGGGGCGCCCGGGATCGTGGTGCCCACCGCCGGGAATGCTGGTGCGGCGCTGGCGGCCTATGCTACGGCGGCGGGCATGCCAGCGCGGATCTTCGCCCCGGCCACGACCCCGCGGCCCATCCTCGACACGGTCCGTGCCTACGACGTGACGCTGGAGCTGGTGGACGGCCATATCGGGGATGCCGGCAAGGCCGCACGGGCATACGCGGCCGAGCACGGGTGGTTCGACGTCTCGACCTGTCGGGAACCCTACCGCACCGAAGGGAACAAGACGCTCGGGATCGAGTTGGCGGAACAGCTGGGTTGGCGCGTGCCCGACGTGATCGTCTATCCGACCGGCGGCGGCGAGGGCATCATCGGGATGTGGAAGGCCTTCCAGGAGCTCATCGGTGCCGGGTGGCTGCCAGCCGACACCGTCCTCCCTCGGCTGATCGTCGCGCAGGCGGCCGGCTGTGCCCCGCTCGTGCGCGCGTTCGCCGCCGGCGCCGACCACGCCGAGCCTTGGCAGGACCCCGTCACGAAGGCGGCCGGGCTTCGCGTGCCTGGCCCCCTTGGGGATCGGCTGGTCCTGCGCGCACTGCGTGCCACCCGCGGGGCCGCCGCTGCCGTCGACGAGGCGACCATCCAGCGGGCGACGCGGACCCTCGCGAACGCCACCGGGGTCGACGCGGCCCCCGAGGGCGGCGCCGCGCTCGCGGTGCTCGCTGACCTGGTCCGCGACGGGACGATTCCACGAGACGCCGATGTGGTGCTGTTCAACACTGGCGCGGGTGCTTCGTACAGAGAGTAGCGCGGTGCGCGGCGCCCGTCCGCTGGACCCAATGCGCCCGGTCGCGGTATACTTTCTGTGCGGCATTCCTCATCCTCCCACCTGTTCGTGATCCTAGCCATGACCACTCGTGCGTTGCTGATGCTCGTCGCGCTCTCTCTGTCGGCCGAGTCCGCGTGGGCGCAGGCCTGCGTCATCGAGACCGGCAAGCCGGCCCTGCTGGTCGGGGCGCGGCGCTATGCGACCCTTATCGGCGGAGGCGAGCGGCAGGGGGAGAAGCCCGGACACGTCCGGGCGGCATCGCGCGTATTGCTCGAGCAGTCGGACAAGCTCGAGAACCAGATGGGGCGCTGGTATCTCCTTGGGAAGGTCTATACCCTCTGGCTCCGGTCCGAGCATCCTGAGGCGACCCCGATCACGA
Source organism: uncultured Gemmatimonadaceae bacterium (assembly GCA_964503275.1). Lineage (GTDB taxonomy): Bacteria > Gemmatimonadota > Gemmatimonadetes > Gemmatimonadales > Gemmatimonadaceae > DASRAP01. The sequence continues at coordinate 19,869 of CAZCZO010000006.1, forward strand.
CGCGCGGCTGGCTGACGCTCGCGGGTGATCAGAAGGCCGAGGTCGACCTGTACGAGCAGATCGCGTCGGCGTTCGACAAGGTCGAGGCCATGAACCCCGCCTGCGTGGACTCCACGCGACCGTACCGGATGTCGCTCTATGGGGCGCTGTACAACGAGGCGCTCGAGTTGCGCAACGGCGGTCAGCTCGACTCGGCCGAGTTCCTCGCGCGTCGTGCCTTGGTCCTCAATGCGAAGTCCACGGGCTCCTGGAACATCATCGCCTCGGTGCGGGACGGCAAGAAGGACCGCGAGGGCTACTTCGCGGCGCTCGCGAAGGTCATCGAGCTCGGCAAGGCGGACCCGGATGGGTTGGAGCTCGCGAAGACGGCGATGTTCAACATCGGGGTGATCAAGCTCAACGAGGCCACCGCGCTCGAGGGGGCCGCCCAGATGGCGCGGGCGAAGGAAGCGGAGCAGATGTTCCGGGACTATCTCGCCCTGGCGCCCGGTGGTGGTGAGGCGGCGACCGCGCTGGCGCGCGCATTGCGACTGCAGGGCGATGAGTCGGGGATGGAGGGGATCTACTCCTCCATGCTGAACGAACCGACGAAGTACACGCCCGCGCAGCTCTTCGAGGCCGGCGTCGGGACCATGCAGGGCGAGGAGTATGCGATCGCGATCCGGCTCTTCGAGTCCGGTCTCGAGCGGAATCCGTACTTCCGCGACGCGCTGTTCAACTTGGCGAATGCGTATTTCTTGTCGGACTCGGCGGCGAAGATGCTGTCCACTCTGCAGCGGCTCGTGGCCGTCGATCCCTCGAACTCAGACAACTTCCGCCTCATGGCTGGCGCATGGCAAGCCGTCGGCAAGACGAAGACGGTGCCGGCGGAGGTGAAGGCCACCCAGGATTCGCTCCTGTTCTATCTCGAGAAGTCGCAGACCCTCCCGGTGCATGTGAAGCTCAGCTGGGTGCCGACGCGCGGGGCGGGGGTGGTGGACGTCGTGGTCGAGAACCGCTCAGATGCCCCGAAGAGCTACGAGGTCAACGTCGAGTTCCTCGACGCCAAGGGTGCCGTGGTCGCGACGGGCAAGGCCGCGGTCGCCGACGTGGCGGCCAAGTTCGCGAAGCAGGTGCGCGTCGAGGTCAAAGGCGACGGCATCGTCGCGTACCGATATTCACTGGGGTCCTGACGGCCGAAGTCGCTGTCACAGCTTGATTTCCGTCGCATGATGTGACATATTGAATGAGTGTGTGCCGCACACGATTCGGAACGGGGGAAGGCCGCAGAGGGTCCTTCCCCCGTTGTGCGTCCTCTCCTTCGTGATCCATGGTCCGCGTTCGACGAGTAGCCGACGAGAGCATTGCCGCCGAGCTCGGGATCGTGCCTGGGTCTGAGATCCTGTCCGTCAACGGGCGCGAGGTGGGCGACTTCCTCGACTGGGAGTTCCTCACCGCCGAGGACACCTTCGTCGTGACCGTGCGCCTGCCCGACGGCGATGTCGTCGAGTTCGACATCGAGCGTCCCGAAGGGATGCAGATGGGGATCGAGCTCGAACCGCCGACGGTGCGTCGCTGCGCCAACAAGTGCGAGTTCTGTTTCGTCGAAGGCCTGCCGCAGGGGCTCCGGCGCAACTTGTACATCCGGGACGACGACTACCGCTTGTCGTTCGCCTACGGCAACTTCGCCACGCTCTCGAACCTCAAGCCGCGGGACGTGGCGAGGATCTTGGAGTATCGCCTGTCGCCGCTCTACGTCTCGGTGCACGCGACCCCGTGGGAAGCCCGCAAGGTGCTGCTCAACAATCCGCGTGCACCCGATATCCTCGCCCAGTTGCAGGAGCTGGCGGCCGGCGGGATCCAGTTCCACGCCCAGATGGTCGTGGTGCCTGGTCTCAACGACGGCGACGTGCTGGAGCAGACCTTCCAGGACCTCTGGGCCCTCGGCGATGCGGTCCTCACCGTCGCCATCGTGCCGGTCGGGACGACGCAGTTCTCGCACCTGTACACGGGCAAGCCGATGGACGAGCCGACCGCCCGGCTCCTGCTGGCTCAGACGGAGCGCTGGCAAGCGCGCGCGCTGGCCGAACGGGGTGAGCGATGGGTGCTCGGCAGCGACGAGCTCTATTTGCTGGCCAACGTTCCGCTGCCCGGCGACGAGATGTACGGCGACTTCCCGCAGATCGAGAACGGGGTGGGGGCGGTGACCTACCTGCGCCGCCGGGTCCGCGAGGGGGTCGCCGAGCTGCCGCGGCTGGACGGTCGTCGGATCGGCATCGTGACCGGCTCGGCGATGGCGTCCATGATGCCGGACTTGGTGGCTCAGCTGCACGCGCAGACCGGGGCGCACTTCGAGGTGATCCCGATCGTCAACTCGCTCTTCGGGCCCACGGTGACGACCGCGGGGTTGCTGGTGGGCGCCGACATCCATCGCGCCCTGACGGACCGGCACGATCTCGACCTCGCCTTGATCCCAGCCGAGACGCTCAACGATGACGGGCGATTCCTGGACGACCGGACGTTCATCGAGGTGCGCGAGTCGCTCCCGATGCCGGTGTTCCCCTCTTACGATTTCGTCGATGTCCTCGCCTACGAGGGGACCGGCGTGGTGACTGCATGACCGTTCCTGTCGTAGCATTGGTCGGGCGCCCGAACGTCGGGAAGTCTTCGCTCTTCAATCGCCTCACGGGCGATGAGGACGCGATCGTCAGCGAGGAGGCGGGGACGACGCGGGACCGCAATTTCGCCCGCGCGGAATGGAATGGCCGCGCCTTCTGGCTGGTCGACACCGGTGGCCTTCCCGAGGACGACCGCGGGATCAACGCCGCGATCCGCTTGCAGGTCGAGCAGGCGATCAGCGAGGCCGATCTGCTGTTGTTCGTCGCGGACGCTCAGGCCGGAGCCCACCCACAGGATGAGCGCCTCTCCGAGTTGCTCCGGCAGAGCGGCAAGCCGTGGCTGCTGGTGGCGAACAAGGTCGATGACCCGCAGCGGACGGATTTCTACGACCTGTACCGGCTCGGCGCCGGTGAACCGTATCCCGTTTCCGCCGTGAACGGGAAGCAGACGGGTGACTTGCTCGATGCCATCGTCGAGCATCTGCCCGACGGCGCGGAGCCCGAGGCGGGGTCCATCCGGATCGCCGTCGTCGGGAGACCGAACGTGGGCAAGTCCTCGCTGGTCAACACGCTGCTCGGCGAGGAGCGCTTGGTCGTCTCGGATCAGGCGGGCACGACGCGCGATTCGATCGATACGCCACTGACCTACCACGGGCGCGTGTTCACGTTCGTCGACACGGCTGGCCTGCGACGTCAGGCGCGCGTCGACGATGGGGTCGAGTTCTATTCGACATTGCGTACGCGACGGGCGATCGAGCGTTCGGACATCGTCGTGCTCGTCCTCGATGCGGTCGAAGGATTGCACAATCAGGACCTGAAGATCGCGACGTTGGCCTGGGACGCCGGGCGTTCGCTGGTACTCGTCGTGAACAAGTGGGACCTGTACGAGAAGGATGACAAGTCCACGGCGAAGTTCGAGAAGACCTGCCGGGAGAAGGCGCCGTTCCTGCAGTGGGTCCCGTTCCTGTTCGTCTCGGCGCTCACCGGCCAGCGGGTCACGCGCTTGCTGGATGTGCTGCTGACCGTCGAGGCGGAGCGGCAGAAGCGCATCCCGACGTCCCAGATCAACGATACACTGCAGGGACTCCTCGCCCGCCGTCAGCCGCCTCAGGCCGCGGGGCGCGAGGTGACCTTGAAGTACGCGACGCAGGTCGAGACGGAGCCACCGACGATCGCCATCTTCGGCAATGCACCGGACCTCGTGGTCGAGCATTACACGCGCTATCTGCACAATGGGTTCCGGGCCGCGCATGGATTCCTCGGGGCGCCGCTCCGCCTCACGTTCAAGCGCAAGAACAACGACTGATGAGCCCGTGGCTCGCGCTCCTGGTGTCGTACCTGCTCGGGTCGTTCCCGTCGGCGTATCTGGCGGGTCGCGTGTGGCGTGGCGTCGATCTCCGCACCGTTGGGTCGGGGAATCTCGGGGCGACCAATGTGTATCGGGAGCTGGGTGCGTGGCCGGCGCTGATCGTGCTGGTGGTGGATACGGCGAAGGGATTCGCGCCGGTGCACTGGTTGCCCCCCGTCGCGCAGGTCCCTTCGAGCGGGTGGTGGGCGGTCGCCTTCGGGGCGGCGGCGATCGCGGGCCATGCGCGTCCGGTCATGTTCCTCGGGCGCGGGGGCGGGAAGGGGGTCGCGACGGCGGCAGGTGTGTTCGCCGCGCTGTCGCCGTTCGCGCTCCTATGCGCCGTCGCGGTGTTCACCGGTCTCGTCGCCCTCACGAAGATCGTCTCGATCGGCTCCATCGCCGCGGCCTTGTGCTTGCCGGTGTTCATCGCCGTGCTGGGTGACGCCCATCCGCCTGTCTTGACCGTCAGCGTCCTGCTGGCGTGTTTCATCGTGTGGACGCATCGCGCCAACATCGCGCGGCTCCGCCGCGGTGAGGAACCGCGCGTGACGCGCCCGAGGAGCAGCGTATGACCAGGATCGCGGTGCTGGGCGCCGGCGCGTGGGGGACCGCGCTGGCCGATGCGCTGGCGCGGCTCGGACACGACGTCGTGATCTGGGCGCACGAGCCGGAGGTGGCGTCGGCCATCACGCAGACGCACGAGAATCCGGTGTTCCTGCCAGGCGTCGCGCTCGCGCCTTCGCTGAGGGCGACGTCGGAGATCACGACGGCGGTGGCCGCCGCCTCCGTGGTGCTGTTCGTCGCGCCGTCGTCAGTGCTGCGCGCCGTGGCGAAGCGCTGTGCCGCTGCGGTGCCGCCGGACGCGGTGCTGGTCGTGGCGAGCAAGGGCATCGAAGACGGGAGCTTCGCGCTGATGACGGATGTCGTCGCTGAGGAGCTGCCGGGTCGGCCCGTCGTCGCGTTCTCGGGGCCCAGCTTCGCTGCGGAGGTCGCGGCCCGGCAGCCGACCGCGGTGGTCGCCGCGAGCCACGACGCCGATGCGGCCGCGCTGGTCCAGCGATTGTGCAGCAGTCCGGTGTTCCGGGTCTACACCCATCACGATGTCACGGGTGTGGAGCTGGGCGGCGCACTGAAGAATGTGATGGCGATCGCGGTGGGGATCGCCGACGGCCTCGGCCTCGGCTACAACACCCGCGCCGCGCTGATGACCCGTGGACTCGCAGAGATCGCGCGGCTCGGCGCGGCGTTGGGGGCCGACCCGCTCACCTTCGCAGGACTCGCCGGGGTCGGTGACCTGGTGCTCACGTGCACGGGACCGCTCAGCCGCAACCGCTCGCTCGGGTACGCGCTCGGACAGGGCGAGACCTTGGCCTCGGCGCAGGCGGGACGGGTCACCGTCGCGGAGGGCGTCCCCACGGCGCGCAGCGCTCACGCGCTGGCGCTGGCGCGCGGCGTGGAGATGCCGATCGTCGGGGCCGTGTATCGCATCCTGTTCGACGATGAGTCCCCGCGGGACGCGATCGAGCGGCTCATGACGCGCGATCTGCGTGGGGAGCGCGACTGATGCCACGTCGCAGCGAGCCGGTGCAGGAGTTCTTCTCGATCGGCGAGGTCTGTGCCCTGACCGAGCTGAAGCCGCATGTGCTGCGCTATTGGGAGAGTCAGTTCCGCTTCCTCGCACCGGCCAAGACCCGCGCGGGGAACCGGGCCTACTCGCGGCGCGAGATCGAACTGATCCTGCTGGTGAAGCGTTTGCTCTACACCGAGCGCTACACCATCGACGGCGCGCGCCAGCAACTGGATGAGCTGCGCAAGGGCGGAGCGCTGAAGCGCGCGGCGCGCAGCGCGCTGGAGTCCGAGACCCTGCTCCAGTTGGAGCAGGAACTGGACGAGGTCGCGTCGTTGCTCACCGCCCCTCTCACGACCCATGGGTCCAGCCGCTGATGCGCTTCCTGATCTCGAACGACGATGGTATCCTGGCACACGGCCTCGAGGTGCTCATCCGCGCCGCCGAGCCGCTGGGCGAGATCTGGGTCGTCGCGCCCGACCGGGAGCAGAGCGCGACGAGCCACTCGCTCACCTTGCATCACCCGCTGCGTCCGGTCCAACGCGGCCCCCGGCGCTGGCAGGTCGATGGGACCCCCACCGATTGCGTCATGCTCGCGGTCGAGGCGCTGTTGCCCGAGCGTCCCGACTTCGTGCTCAGCGGCATCAATCACGGGCAGAACATGGGCGAGGACGTCCTCTACTCCGGGACGGTCGCCGCCGCGATGGAAGGCCTGGCGCTCGGCATCCCGGCGATCGCGTTCTCGTTCGCCGGCGGCGATCTGCGCGCGGACACGCGCTTGCTCGATGAACAGGTCGGGTTGCTCACGGAATTGCTGCGCCACTTCACCACGTTGCCGGAGTTCCCGCGCGACACGCTGCTGAACGTGAATCTGCCACCGATGCCCGGGGGCCTCGTCCGCGGCACGCGCCTGACGCGGCTCGGGCGTCGGGTGTTCTCGCAGTCGTTGCAGGAGATGCGCGATCCCTGGGGTCGGGAGATCTATTGGATCGGCGGCGGGACGGTGAACTGGCAAGGCAGCAGCGCCGACTCGGACTTCCGGGCCATTCACGATGGGTATGTGTCCGTCACCCCGCTCCATCTGGACCTGACCCACGTCGACGCGCTCGATGCCTCGGCGTCGTGGTGGCGGCCACTCTAGGGCGTCGTCGATGACGCATTCGGCGATCGAGCATAAGGGACCGCGGCGTCGACTGCTTGAAGCGTTGCGGGAGAATGGCATCCAGGACCTCGCGGTGCTGCATGCCTTCGATCGTGTCCCGCGCCACCGGTTCGTTCCCTCGGGGGTCGCCCATCGGGCCTATGATGACGCCGCGCTCCCCATCGGCAGCGGGCAGACCATCTCGCAGCCCTCCGTGCACGGTCGTGCGCTGCAGGCGCTCGCCCTGCGTCCGGAGCATCGGGTGCTCGAGGTCGGGACCGGATCGGGGTATCAGACCGCGCTGCTGAGTCATCTCGCCGCGCAGGTCTACTCGGTCGAGCGCGTCGCGCCCTTGCTGGAGCGTGCGCGTGAGGTGCTACGTGCGCTCGGCCTGACGAACATCGCGTTGCGCGAGGGGGATGGGTCGCTGGGATGGCCCGCGCACGCGCCATTCGACGCGATCGTGGTGAGCGCGGCCTCGCCGTCCGTCCCCGCCCCGCTCCTCGAGCAGTTGGTCGACGGGGGGCGCTTGGTGATCCCCGTGGGCGAGTCCGAGACGCAATCGTTGCGCCTCATCACACGGACCGGCGCTAGTTTCCAGACCAGTGAGCTCGGCGCGGTGCGGTTCGTGCCGCTCGTCGGCGAGCATGGGTGGACCGCATGAACGACAGAGGAGCGATCATGGATCCGTTGGAGGCGCGCATCCGCGCGGCCGTTCGGGACATCCCCGACTTTCCGAAGCCGGGGATCATCTTCAAGGACATCACCACCGTGCTCCGCGACGGGCCGCTCTTCGCGGACATCGTGGACGCGATGGTCGCGCCGTGGCGCAGGCTGGAGATCACGCATGTGGTGGCGATCGAGAGCCGGGGCTTCATCTTCGGGGCGCCGATCGCGCAGCAACTCCGCGCGGCCTTCGTGCCCATGCGCAAACCCGGCAAGCTGCCGGCGGCGGTGCGCCGCGAGGAATATGACCTCGAGTATGGCCGTGATGCGCTCGAGGTGCATCAGGATGCCATGTCGCGCGGGGCGCGGGCGCTCATCGTGGACGACGTGCTCGCGACGGGCGGCACTGCGGCGGCAGCGTGCCGCCTGGCGCAACAGTTCGGGGTACCGATCGTGGGCTGCGCCTTCCTGATCGAGCTGGGGTTCCTCCACGGACGCGACCTGCTCGGTGATCGGCGCACGGAGGCGCTGGTCCGCTACTGACCGGGCAGGTTATCGTTCAGGGTGGTCCCACGACGGGGTGGTCCTTGTAGCTCAGGTGGATAGAGCAAGCGTTTCCTAAACGCGAGGTCGCAGGTTCGAGTCCTGCCAAGGACGTCGGGCAGCAAGGGGTGTCCGCGAGCGATGGACGCGGGTCGCTGGGCGCGGGGCGCGGCACCGGAGGAGACCCGGCGCCGCGCCCCGCAGCGCTCAGCGAAGGTCGGGCTGGAGGATCGGGGCGCCCCCGGGCTTCCCCGGCGGTGCGGTCCAGCGCTCGAACCAGCTGCGCAGGAACGCTTGCGTGCGCAGGAAGTTCGACGGCGTCGAGCTGGTGCCATGCCACTCGTTGTTGAATCGGATCATGGCCGTCGGCACCTTGAGGACCTTGAGCGCCTCGTAGTACTCCTCGGTCTGCCCCATGGGGGTGCGCAGGTCGTTCACCCCGGTCATCAGCATGGTCGGCGTGCGGACGTTCCCGACGTACATCAACGGCGAGCGACGCAGGTGCTCGCTGGGGTCGTCCCAGGGGTACTTCTCGAAGTTGCGGTACCAACTCGCCCCGTCCGTCGTGCCGACGAAGCTGAGCCAATTCGTCACCGGACAGTTCGCGCTCGCCGCGGCGAAGCGGTTCGTATGCCCCACGATCCAACTGGTGAGCACGCCACCGCCCGAACATCCGAACACGTAGAGGCGGTCCGGGTCGATGTAGCCGCGATTGATCACGGAGTCGACCCCGGCCATGAGGTCATCGTAGTCCTTGCCAGGGTAGGCGTTCTTGATGGCATTGCCGAACGCTGAGCCGTATCCCGTGGAGCCGCGCGGGTTGGTATAGAGCACGACGTAGCCGTGGGCCGCGTGGTCCTGTCGCGCGAAGCTGAAGCCCACGTTGTACATACTGTGCGGCCCCCCGTGGATCTCGAGCATCATCGGGTACTTCTTGCCCGGATCGAAGTCCGGTGGCTTCACGATCCACCCTTGGATGCGGAAGCCATCGACCGAGCCGTACCAGATCTCTTCGGTCGTCGCGAGTCGCTTGCCCGCCAACAGATCGCGGTTCACGTCGGTCAGCGTCGTGACGGCATTGGGGCTGCTGACCGCGAAGCGCACGATGTTGCCGGGGCTCGACGACGTGGTCCGGGTCCCGACGACCAGACCGCTGCGGTGGATATCGCCGATGCTGATCAGCTGCGCGCCGCTGGTGACCTGCTTGATGGTGCCCGTGAGCGTCACGTGATACAGATGCCGCGCACCGGCGTCCTCCGCCACGAAGTACACGCCGCTCCCGGTGGCGTCCCAGGTCAGCCCGCTCGGCGAGCGATCCAGCGACCGCGTCAGGACCCGGGGCTCGCTGCCGTCGGCGCGCATCACGTACAGATAGCTGTCCTGCCACGTCGCGTCGGTCGAGTCATAGCCGGTGTACGCGATGAAGCGTCCGTCGGGGGATGGCGTCGGATTCGCATCGGGCCCCTTGCGCGTCGTCAGCCGCGTGATCTCACCGTTCGCGATCTGCACCCGGTAGATGTCGGACTCGCGCCACGCATACTCGGCATCGGGCACACGATTCGCCGAGAACAGCAGGGCCGACCCGTCCGGCGTCCAGGTGCCGCCGGTGTGGTTCCAGTCGCCCGTGGTGATCTGCCGCGGCGTGCCGCCATCGGCCGACACCACGAAGAGCTGGGTGTTCCCCTCAGGGAGGAACCCTTGCCGGTCCGCCCGATAGCGCAGCGAGGTGACCACGCGAGGGGGCTCGACCCACTTGGCGCCGCGCGGCGCCGCCGGCAGCGCGAGTGGCCACGACTCCCGCCGCGGCACCAGCATCTGGAACGACACACTGCGCCCGTCCGGGGACCACTCGATGCCGCTCGGCGATTCGCTGACCCGCGTGATCTGCGAGGTTGCGCCTTCGGCGTCCATGTACCGGACCCAGATCTGCGTGCCGCCCGGTTCCCCTGGTGCCGTGAAGACGATCCGCGTCCCGTCGGGTGACCACTGGGGGTTCGACCCGTTCAGCAGGAAGCGCTTGCGACCGCCGTCGGCGTCCATGACCCAGATCGCACTCTCACGCCGATCATTCACCTTGTCGATCCAGCCGCGCGTGAAGACGATCTTCGTCCCGTCCGGTGACAGGCGCGGGTTGCTGACATCCTCCCAGTCCAGGTAGTCGTGGAGCGTGAGCCGATCCTTGGGGGGGCCCTCCGCGCGTTGCGCGCCGGCCGGGAACGCGAGGACCACGGCGAGCCCCACACACGCCACGGCGAGCCGGCGCTGGGGACGGGAGGGCAGGGAGCGCAGCATCGGGGAACTCCTCAGGGCTGGGGTACGATCAATCGCCGCCTTCAGGCACCGGGGCGCGGGGATGTTCAACGGTCGCACTCATCGGCCGTCGGCCGAGCAAGAATACCTTCACGCGGTCGCCAAGGCCATGCACCACCAGATACGTGCAGGGGACCAGGAACAGGGTCAGCAGGGTCGAGAGGGTCAGCCCGCCGACGACCGCGATCGCGAGCGGGCGCATCAACTCCGAACCTTCGCCGAGTCCGATCGCCAACGGGAGTGAGCCGACCAGCGAGGTGCCCGTGGTCATGAAGATCGGGCGCAGACGCGCCGCGCCGGCATCGACCACCGCGTCGATCGCATGGACGCCATCCTCCGTACGACGCCGCTTGATGAACTCCACGAGCAGAATGGAATTGTTCACGACGATGCCTGCGAGCAGGATCATGCCCAAGACCACAGGCGCGGAGAAGGGCGTGCCGGTGACCACGAGCGCCGCCACCGCACCGACCATCGCGAAGGGGATCGCGACGATGATCACGAGGGGGTCGAGGAGGCTCTCGTACTGCACCGCCAGTACGACGAACACCAGGAAGATCGCCAGGCCGACCACGAGATACAGTTGCTGGTTCGTCTCCGCGATGGCCTCGGCCTCGCCGCCGAGGATCGTCCCGTAGCCGTCCGGAAGCGTGATCCCGGCCAAGCGGGCCTTGATCGAGTCCGTCACGGCGCTCACGGTCGCTTGCTCACTCAGGACGTCCCCGGTCAACTGGATCTGCCGCATCTGATTCACGCGACGCACGTTCGCCGGGCCGAGCGCCGGCGCGATGGTCGCGACATCGGCCAGCTGGATCGGTGCGCTGCCGCGTCCCGAGGGGAACAGCGGGATCTCGCCGAGCGTCGCAACGCTGGTGTAGCGACCGCGCGGGAAGAACACGCGCACATCGTACTCGAAGTTGCCGTCGGCGAACTGCGTCACCACGGTGCCGTCGAGCGCGGTGCGCACCGTCGCCCCGACGGTGGCGACATCGAGCCCGAGGGCCCGAGCTCGTTCGCGGTCCAGCTCGATCGACAGCAGGGGACCGGGCTGCTCCGTCGGCACGTCGAAATTGCCGAGGCCTGGGATGCCCTGCATCTCACGCACCAGACCCCGCCCGATCTCTTCCAGCATCGGGAGTTCATCGCCGACGACGGTCACCGCCACCGCCTCACCACTATTGGACGTCCGCAGCCCGCGGATCCGCGGTGGCCGCACGCCGACGCGCGCCCCGGCGAAGCCGCGCGCATCCACCTTCGCTTGGAGCTCGGCCACCCACGCCTCGGCCGAGATCGTGCGCTGCGAGGGGGGATCGAGCCGGATATCGAGATTGCCGAAACGCGCGCCAGCGAACGCGAACACGCTCTGCACATGCGGCATCGTGCGCACGATCGCCTCCACCTCGGAGACGATCACGTTGGTCTCATCGGGCGTCGCACCCGGCGACATCCGCACGAAGGCCCCCAAGGTGCCGTCGTCCACCGGCGGGAGGAACTGCCGTGGGATGCGCTCCGCGATCACACCGGTGACCACGAGTAGGGCCGCCGACGCCGCGAACACGAGCCAGCGCCAGCGGATCGCCACGGCGGCCAGACGACGATAGACGTCGATGAGGCCTTGGAACGCGCGGTCGAACGCGACCAACGGCCGCGTGTTCCCGATGCCGCTGCTGAAGCGCACCTTGCCCAGTTGGGCGGAGAGCATCGGGACCAGCGTCAGCGCGATCGGCAGCGAGGCGAGGATCGCGAACGAGATCGTCAGGATGAGCTCGCGGAACAACAGGGCCGAGAGGCCGGAGATCAACAGGAAGGGCGCCACGGACGCGAGGTTCGTCGTCGTCGAGGCGATGACCGCCGTGGTGACTTCTGCCGCGCCGCGATGCGCTCCCTCCTCGGCGTCCACCGCATCCAGCGTCCGGCGTCGTGCGATGCTCTCGAGCATGACGATCGCGTTGTCGAGGAGCAGGCCGGTGCCAAGGGCCAGGCCACCCAGCGACATGATGTTGAGCGTCAGGTCGCTGATGCCCATCATCACGAAGGTCGCGAGGATCGCGAGCGGGATGGAGACGCCGATGATGAACGTCTTGCGCAGCGAGCGCAGGAAGATGCCCACGACCAGCATCGCGAGGATCGCGCCGATGATGGCCGCGTCGCGCACTGACGAGAGCGCACCGTTGATGAAGCCGGACTGGTCGAAGGTGACCTCGAAGGTGATGTCCGGCGGGACGAAGCCGCTGGCCTTGAGGTCCGCCAGCCGCTTGGCGGTCGCGGTGATGACCTCGACGGTGTTGGCCTCGGGCGATTTCTGGATGCCCAGCCGGACGGCCGGCGCGCCATTGAGCCGCGCGCGGAAGCGCACCTCGGCGCTCGTATCGCGGACCGTGGCGATGTCGCTGAGCGGCACGCGACCTCCCGACGGCGTGGTGAGTAGCACGCCGCGGATGTCATCGATGCGCTGGAAGCGCCCTGAGGTGCGGCTGACGAACTCGCCGGCCGGACCGGTCACGCGCCCCCCGGCGAGGTTCTGGTTCTCGTTGCGCAGCGTGGTGAGGACCTGATTCACCGTGAGCTCGTAGCCGCGCAGCCGTTCGGGGTCGAGCTCCACCTGCACCTCGCGCGTGCGACCGCCGGTGATCTCGATGGCGGCGACACCGGGCGTCGAGAGCAACTGCGGCCGTAGCCGCTGATCGACCCACTGGAACAGCGAGATGAGGTCGCGGTCATTCGACGAGAACGCGACCTGATAGATCTGCTCCTGCGACGGGTCGGACTTCGTGATCACCGGCGCCAGCGCCTCCTCGGGGAGGCGAGACCGGACGCGCTCGACGTTGGTCGCCGCGTCTTGCAGGGCGAAGTCGACGTTGGTGCCGTACGTGAAGTTCAGCGAGATCTGCACCCGACCCTCGCTGATGTTCGTCTCGAGGCGTTCCAACCCATTGACCGTCGACAGGGCGGACTCGAGCGGTTTGGCCACCGTCTCCTCGAGCACGATGGGCTCGACGCCCGGATTCTGCACGGTGACCTGGACCTGCGGGTACACGATGCGCGGGAGCAGGTCCACGGGGATGCGACCGACGTAGACGAGCCCCAGGACCAGCAGGGTGCTGGTCAGCATCAGCGTGCCGATGGGCCGCGAGATGGCCCAACTCGAGATGCCGCGGCGCCGCTCGACGCTCACTGCGTACTCCGGGTCGCATCGCCACCGATCGGGGTCACGATCCGCACCGCGGCGCCATCACGGAGCAGGGCATTCCCCGCGATCACGACCGAATCACCCTCCGCGAGTCCGTCGAAGATCTGGGTGCGCCCCTCGCGGTCCTCGCCGGCTTGCACCGTGCGTCGCACCGCGTTCGCACCGTTGACGACGTACAGGTAGCGTGCGCTGGCCGCACCCGCCAAGGCCCGCGAGGAGACGGTGAGCACCGCCCGCGGCGCCTCGAGTGCCAGCCGCGCCCGCACGGTGAATCCGGGGCGCAACTCTCGGGTCGCCGCCCCCGACAGCGCCACCTCCACAGGCACCAGTCGCGTGGCGGGGTCGGCCGACGGGAAGATCCGGCGTACACGCCCTTGGACGACCGCCCCGCGGAGCGCGTCCACCTGGACCTCGACCGGAAGGCCGGGCGTCAGGTTCAGCACCTCAAGCTCGGACACGCTGAACTGGGTGACCAGCGTGGACACGTCGGCGATGGTGTACAGCGTGGTCTGGGCCGAGATGACATTGCCGGCCTCCACGGACTGCGTGATCACGACCCCGGAGATCGGGGCGGTGATACGCGTGAAGCTGAGGCGCGTGCGCAACTGATCCACGGTCGCTTCGGCGGCTGCCAACGCGGCCTGATCACGCTCATACTCGACATCGGTGACCACGCGCTTGTCTCGCAAGGCGGCGGATCGGTCCGCGACGGTCTTGGCGAGCGCGAGCGTCGCCTCGGCGCTGCGGAGCTGCGCGTTGAGTTCGCGGGCATCGAGCTCGACGAGCACCTGTCCGGCCGTCACGCGCGTGCCCTCCTCGGCGCCGATGCGCTCGACGGTCCCGCCGACCAGGGCCGTCACGTTGACGATCCGGATGGGTTCGAGCACCCCCGCGACCGCGCTCGTCCTGGCCACTTCGGTTCGCCGTGCGATCTCGATCTCGACCGGGGTGATCGCGGGGCCGCGGCCACCAGCGCCGCGCCCACCTTGCGCCGCCGTCGCGGGTCCTGCGGTCGCGGGCGCAGCTTGCTCGGAGGTGCTCTCGGATTGGCAGCCGGTCACGACCAGCACGCAAAGACCGAGGGCCATGGAACGGCCATACGACGCCCGAGGGCGGAGGCCGAGACTGAACGAAATCATCACAGGGAGGGTACGCGTGGCGCGAGGGATTCGTTCACACCGCACCGACCACGCCGGACTCGCTCGACAGGGGGAATGCCTACTATATTCATAGGTTACCCTTGTTGTATCGTCCATCACACCATCTTTCGTCATGAGCAAGAAGACCGCTGGCTCCGAGGGGTTCGACCTCGGCGCATTCCTAGAGCAGAACCGCCGCAATGTCACGATCGGCGCCGCCGTCGTGGTGGTGGCTGGAGCCGGTGCGTGGTTCTGGCGTTCCTCGTCAGAACTGAAGGACACCCGGGCGGCCCAGGCGCTTGCCCAAGCCGAGCGCTCGTTCCTGTCCGGGAACCTCTCGCTGGCAGAAACGGAGTTGCAGCGGGTGGTGCAGCGCTACGCGAGCACGCCGTCCGGGGTCCGCGCAAAGATGATGCTCGCTCAAGCGATGTACGGCCAGGGCCGGCACGAGCAGGGGGTCGCCCTGTTGACCGAGGTGGTCGGGACTGGCGCGGCTGCGCCGTATCGTGCGGCCATTCACGCCCTGATCGCGGCAGGTTACGAAGATCTGGGCCGCTTCGACCAGGCGGCCGCGGCGTATGCGGCGGCGTCGAGCGCCGCCGTGAGCCGGATGGAGCGTGATGCTTACAAAGCGGACCAGGCCCGAGTCTTCATGGGCACGGGGAAGTCGGCTGAGGCGCTGGCGATCTGGAAGGAGCTGTCGTCCGACGAGTCATCACCGATGTCGTCTGAGGCTCGGCTTCGTGTCGGTGAGCTTGAGAGCAAGGCTGTGACACGAAGCTAGAGGTGTATGTTCGTAAGTGTGCAAATAGAAAAGAGTTAGCTTGAAACCTAGCTTGGCATAATCCGGAACACGACAGCGAGGCGACACTCTATGGTGTCGCCTCGCTGTCGTTTGTGGCGGATGCTCCGACACGCTTCGCATGAGTTCGCATAATATGTATTATGTAAAGCTAACGACTGGATTGGTGTGGATATCGGCCGCGTCATGTGGATTGCCTCCTCCTTCCCGGTCACAGCGAGCTGAACCGACCCTCGAAGACGATGCGACCCTCGCCGGCCAGCGCGGGGGCCGCTGAGGGGTCCGTGGCATCGAACGACACCGTCACCGGAAGACCGGATCGCGTCACCACTGTCAGCGAAGGCCCCGCCAATCCCCAATCGCGCAGCACGGCGGTCGACGCCACGGCGCCAGTTCCGCATGCGAGGGTCTCTCCTTCGACGCCCCGCTCGAAGGTGCGCATCCGCCAGGCGCCATCGGCGTCTGGGCTGACGAAGTTCACGTTGGCGCCTGACGGCCCAAGGCTCTCGTGCCACCGCAGGCGTCGGCCCCGCGCCAGCACGTCCACCGCGTCGACATCCGGCACCGAGATCACCAAGTGCGGAACGCCAGAATCGGCAAAGCCGACGCGCTCAGACTCGAGGTGCTCGATGCCTGACATCTGTGTTCGGATATCCCGAACCAGCGGCATCGTGACCTCTGAACGGTCGGTGCTGAGCCGCCGCCCGGTGAGCCGACCGGCGTCGGACTGGAACGCGAACGGACGGTCCACCGGCGCCAGCCCGATTCGGGTCGCCAACGTGACGCTGCACAGCGCGGCGTTGCCGCACAGGTCTGCGCGGCTGCCGTCCGCGTTGTAGTAGCGCATCTCATATGAGGCGTTCGACGCCCCATCGGCCGGGAGCAGCCAGACGACCCCGTCTGCCCCCACGCCACCGCGGCGATCGCAGATCCGGCGCACCACGCCAGGGTCCTCGACCGCCCTGATCGCGGGATCCTGGCCGTCGAGGAACACGAAGTCGTTCCCCGAACCGACCAGCTTCGCGAACGACAGGCCGGTCAGACGCGGCCGGTCAGTGTCCACCATCGGAGCCTCCAGACCATCCAGATCGCTTCGCGAACGATACGCCCGCTCATCTTGGACTGCCCCTCCGTGCGGTCGGCGAAGACGATCGGGATCTCCGTGAATCGGAACCCCTTCCGCCACGCGCGCACCGACATCTCGATCTGGAAGGCATACCCATTCGACCGCACCGCATCGAGATCGATCGCCGCCAGGACCTCTCGGCGAAAACACTTGAACCCACCGGTGAGGTCCCAGAGGTGAAGTCCAGTCACGACACGGGCATAGATGTTCGCTGAGTAGCTCAGCAACAGGCGCGCCATCGGCCAGTTGATGACGGTGACCTTCCCGTCGAGGTAGCGTGAGCCGAGCACCACGTCCGTCCCCTGCACCGCCTCAAGGAAATGCGGTAAGTGCTTGGGATCGTGCGAGAAATCGGCGTCCATCTCAAAGATGAAGTCATAGGACCGCTGCAAGGCCCACTTGAACCCGGCGAGGTAGGCGGTGCCGAGCCCCAACTTCTTCGGTCGATGGATCACGTGGACGCGCGGGTCTCGCGCCGCCATCGCATCGGCCAGCGCACCGGTCCCATCGGGCGATCCATCATCGACCACGAGAACGTGCAATCGGTCGTCCTGCCCGAGGACCTGCGCGGCGATCTTCTCGAGGTTCTCGCGCTCGTTGTAGGTAGGAATGATGACCAGCGCGCGCTCAGCCACCGACCGGTCTCCGACGGTCGACCACGGCACCAGCGATCAACAGCAGCAGCGCGACGACCAGCGCGATCTGTGTGACCGAACGTCCCGTGTCGAAACTCCGACTCTCGAATCGCAACGACACCTCCCGCGCGCCCGGTGGAAGCGGAACGCCGATGAACGTGAGGTTCACGCGCGACGGTTCGACCACGCGTCCATCGACCGTGGCGGTCCACCCCGGATAGTAGTTCTCCGAGACCACCAGCGCACTCCCCTCCGGGGCGGGCTCCTCAAGCGTCAGGGTGATGGCCCCGGGCGCCCACGACGCGACGCGGACGCCACTGACGAGGGGCTCCGGCGGAGCGCTCGGCTCCACGCCGCGCACGTTGGCGTCGGTCGGGAACAAGGCCACGCTCCGATACGGGAACGCCGGATTGGTCACCGCCTGGGACACCACGTCGTCGGGTCGCTGCATGATCACGGGGGCGACCCAGGCGAGCGGACGGTCCGGCACGCTGCGGTAGAGATAGATGGTCGATCCCGCGGCATTGCGCACCGGACCGACGACGCGTTCCCACTGCGCGGGCTCGAAGACCGCGGGCAGATCGGGCACATCGGTGTAGAGCCAGCGAACGTTGGCCACGTTCCACAGGGCGGGATTGACGAGACCGATGGGTCCGCGGTCCTTGCCGTACAACTGTTGATAGCGGCCCAGCTCGTTGCCGTGGTAGCCGACGACGTTCCGGATCCCGTGGATCATCAGTCCGTCCCCGGTCAGATTGGGGTCGCGGAACTCCGAGTTCTCTTGGAAATCGAAGGCCAGCACTCGCCCCGGTAGCGAGTCCGCCTTGATGGCGTCGATGGCGGGATCGGTCGCGAAGACTTCGCTCGCCGGAGGCAGGAACTGCCAGTAGTGTCGCTGGATCGACCAGGCATCGAGCACCACGAGTCCGGCGAGCGCGGGTAAGGCGAGGCGCGCACTGAACCGCCCGGACTTCGCCGATGCGATCACGCCGAGGGCGACCAGCAGCGCCAGCAGCGAACGCCAGCCCCCCAGCGACACGTTGGTCCGGTTCAGCTCGAAGAAACGATACGAGTCCTCCGGCGCCAGTGAGCCGAACATCGGCGCCAGGACGCCCGCGAGGGCTAACACACTCACCCCGCCCAAGATGGCCGCACCTACAACGAGGGCACGGGTCGTCCACTCGGCGCGCAGCACCCGTTGCGCGCCATAGGCAGCAAGGGCTGCCGTGGCGAATGAGGTGACGAAGTAGATGATGCTCGGGGCGCGAAAGAACTTGGTTCCGGGGACCAGCGCATAGACCAGTCGATAGAACGGGGTGTAGCCCCCCATGGCCCACAGCGCGGACACGATGAAGGTGCCGCCCCAGAACCAGACCCATCGTCGGTCATCGCGCTGCGACGATCCGATGCCGCCGACCGCCAAGAGCAGGAGGGCGACACCGAGGTACTCCGAGTGGAAGTGAATGCGGTTCCGACCCCAATACGCGTCGAGGATGCCGGAGAACTGCGGGACGATCGCGTTGAGGAATTCCTCAGGGGGCATCGAGAACGAGGTCGAGTACGTGTAGTCGCGCCCCCCGGCGCGTGGCGACCATTCCACATAGTCCGCGACCGGCAGGTACTGGATAGTGCCGATCGCGAAACCCAACAGGACGGCACCGAGCGCCAGTCCCAACCGCCGCAGGGCGACGGGCCGGGCCACCGGGCCAGCATCCGCCAGGGCCGTGTAGAGCGCGTAGGCCCCCGACGCGAGCAGCAGGTACTGCAGTAGCTGTGGATGCGGGGACAGCACGCCGAGGCCGACGATCATGGCCAGCGCCCCCCAGGCCCAATGCCGTCCCTCGCGGACGCCGGCGCGCAACAAGAACAGCGTCACCGGGAAGAGCGCACTCACGAACAGCTTCCCGTCGTGCCCGGGAGAGACCAGTGAGGCCACCTGCCCGCTCAGCATGTACCCCAGACCGCCGATCAGCGCGGGCCAGAAGCCCAGACCGTGCGCACGGAACAGCCCGTACGTGGCCACGCCGGCGAGCCACAGGTGCAGGATCATCCCCCACGTCATCGCGACGTCGGTCGGGAGGATCGTCCGCAGCCAGAAGGTGGGGTAGAAGATGTCGCCGTGCATCGCATCGATGTACGGCATGCCGCTGAAGAGATAGGGATTCCACTGGGGGAACCCCTCCCCTGCCCGCAACGCCGCACCAGCGAACTCGCGGAACGCGTAGCCGGCGATGTACTGGTCGCTGTGCAGGCTCACGAGGAAGCCGCCACTCAGCGCCGGCCATGCGAGCGTGAGGGTCGCGAGTGCACAGGCCAGCATCGCCCACCCGAGGGCGAACGGTGGCGCGTCATCGTGCAGGCGGTCGGGATCAGTGCTCATGAGCAGACGAACGGGAAGACGAGGACCGGGGCAGGAGCAGGAGCGCCAGCCCGGGAAGGAGTTCGAACACAGTGAGCCAGAGGCGAGACGTCAACGCGAGCAGAAAGGCACCCGCCACGGAAGTGAGACCGAGCTGCGGCAGCACGGTCAGCAATCCGAGCTCGCGGACCCCAGCCCCACCGGGCGCGACCAGGACCAGGAATCCCGCGAGGTACGACATGGTAAAACTGGCGATGTAGTACCGCGTCGCGCCACTCGCGTCGGGGAGCGTCCCTCGCGCCAGCCACTCGAACGCCACGCCATAGAGGCACCACGCCAGCGCGCAACCCACGAACATCAGGGCAAGGTCGCCGACGCGGATCGACGGCCACTGCACCTCGCGTCCACGCCAGCGTCCGACCCGTTCCGCGAGCGACGGGAGGACGGGCGGCAGCAGCGCGAGACCACCAAGGATCAGCGCCCCCCAGATGGCCGCCTGCTCGGGGACGAGGCCCGCGTCGGCCGCGCACATGAGCACCACGACACCGCCGGCGAGCACATTCACCACGGCGATCAACAACGAGGAGCCGACCGCCGCGCTCGCGGGGACGCCGGCTTCGCGCGCCATCGCGCCCATCGCCGTGATCTGCCAGATCTTGCCGGGGACATAGCGGCCGAGGTTCGACACGAACCAGATGCGCGTCGCCACGTCCAAGGCCAGATGATGCCCCCATCGACGGATGGTACGGCGCCACGTCTCGATCAGCACGCCGTAGCTCGTCAGCACCAGCAACCCCGACCCCACCAGCCACGGCCAGTGCAACTCGAGGCGCCCCCACGAGGACCGGAGGTCGTCCCAGTGCGGCGACATCTCGCGCACCGCGAACGCGATCACCAGGGCGGCGAGCACGAGCTGCGCTACGCGAATGAGCGCGCTACGCATCAGGCGTCCGCAGGAGCTCGGTGTAGAGCTGCGCGAATCGCGTCGCACTCTCGGTGGGCGCGAAGGCCACCAGGCGTCCCGACCCATCGGCGCTCGCTGGCACTGACGCCACGGCGTTCACTGCGGCGGCCAGCGCGATCGGATCACGCGGCGGGACCAGCGCGGCGTGTGGCGCGTCACCGGCGACATCGACCAGGCCACCGAGGTCCGAGGCCACGACCGCCGCGCCGCAATACCGGGCCTCGACCGCCACCAGGCCGAGGCCCTCCGGCTCGGCGGCCGGCAGGATCACGACGCGCGTGCGCTGGTACCACGCGACCAGATCCTGCTGCGGGAGCGCACCCAGCCACCGCACGCGATCGGCGACGCCACGCGCCGCCGCCTGCGCGCGGAGGGCGGCGGCATCGGGACCGTCGCCCACGACCGTCAGCGCACCGAGCGCAGGGTCGATACGGGGCAATGCGTCGATGAGGATGTGCAATCCCTTCTGCGCGTTCAGTCGACCGACGAACAACAGCCCATCGCGGGTCCCGTCGCCCGGCCGGAACAGCGTGGTGTCGATCGGCAGTTGCGTGACCTCGGGTCGGCGGGCTCCGGTGAGCCGCTGCGCTTCGTCCGCGAGCCACGACGACGCCGCGGTGATCCGCGCACTGCGCGCGGCGACGGCCCGGAAGAGTCGCCGCGCGACCGCACCCCGCGCGAGCCGCACGTCGCTGCCGTGCAAGGTCACCACCAGCGGCCGCCCCGCGCGCGCCGTGAACGCGGCCGCGAGACCGGCGGGGAACCACCAGTGCGCGTGGATCACATCGACGCTCGTGGCGCGGGCGGCGACGGCGCGGCGCAGGGCCCGGAGCAGGCCGATCAAGGCGATCCGGGCCCGCCACGACGACGCGACCTGTTGGGCCATCGTGCCGGTGTAGGCCAGGGTCTCATCGGCGTCGGCGGCGTAGCGGATGCGCTCGATCGCCACGCCCTCAAGGAGCTCGCGTTCCGCGAGACCGGGTGCATGTGGCGCGAGGATGGAGACCTCAACGCCGCGCGCGCGCAACGCGACCGCCAGACGCAGCACGAACGAACCGGGCGCGTCGCCCGCCGAGCGCGGGGCATTGTGCGTGACGAACAGCACCCGCATGACGGGTCAGTCGTCCGCGCGCGGCGCGAGCGTCGCATCGAGCCGGCGACGCAACTCCCGCAGTTCCGCGCGCTGCGCGGCGATCTGCTCCCCGAGGAGCCCGGTCGCGAAGAACACGCTGCCGAGGATCAACGCCGTCTGCACCACCGTCCAGATCGCGCGCATCCCTGTGCCCGTGACGAGGAGCCACGCGACCGCGAGGACCCCGGCGAGCGCGCCCAGCGCGAACAGCGCGGCCCCGAGCATGCCGAACAGCAACAGGGGTTTCTGAGCGAAGCGCAACTCGAACCATACCGCCAGCATGTCGAGCACCCCGATGGGGATCCGCGACCAGCCGAACTTGGAGCGACCCGCGGTGCGCGGGTACAGCGGGATGGGGACCTCCTGCAGCGTGCATCCTTCGGCGGCCGCGACCACCACCATGTAGCGGTGCCAATCGGGGCGGTTCGGTACCTGCTCCATCACCTCGCGGCGCCAGGCCTTCACGTTGTTGAGATCGCGCACGCCGACGCGGAACAGCCGACGGCTCAACGCGTTGTACACGCGCGAGACGAAGGCCTTCTCGTAGTGGCCCTGCTTGTAGCCCGTGACGATATCCGACTCGCCGGCCAGCACCGGGCCGACCAGGCGCGGAATGTCCTCCGGCATGAACTGCAGGTCCGCCGGGTAGAACACGTGCACCGCGCCGCGCGCCACGTGCCCCGCGCTGCGCAGGGCCGCCGCGATGCCACGGCCGATCCGATGCGTGACCACGCGCAGGTTGGGGTGCTGTGCCGTCAGGCGGGTGAGCACTTGGGCGGAGTCGTCGGTCGAGCCGTCGTTGACGACGACGACCTCATAGCGGATGGGGCCGTCCTCGAAGGCGCGGCGGCAGGCTTCGAGGAACGGCGGCAGGTTCTCGGCCTCATCCCGCGCCGGGACGAGCACCGAGACATCGACGGGACCGTTCGCGCTCGCGATCATACGCGCTTGCGCATGCGCGCCGGCAGGATGCCCAACTGATCCCGGTACTTCGCGACCGTGCGCCGCGCGATCTGGAGTCCACTCTGTTGCAGGATGTGCACGATCTCTTGGTCCGTCAGTGGCTTGGTGGGATCCTCATCGCCGACCAGCTTGTCGATCTGGGCCCGGATGCCACGCGCCGACACGTCATCGCCGTCGCTCGTCGCAAGTCCGGAAGAGAAGAAGAACTTGAGCGGCAGCACCCCGCGCGGCGTCTGCACGAACTTGTCGCTCGTGACCCGGCTGATCGTGGACTCGTGCAGGCCGACCACCTCGGCGACCTCCCGCAGCGTCAGCGGCTTCAGGTACGCGATCCCCTTCTCGAGGAACTCCCGCTGCCGGTCGACGATGAAATGCATCACTTTGAGCATCGTCTGCCGTCGTTGCTCGATCGCCTGCACCAGCCACTGCGCGGCGTTGAACCGCGATTGGATGAACTCGCGCTGTTCGACGTCCAACTCGCGCCTGGACCGTGCCAGGTCCTCATAGGCGCGGGCGAGACGCAGGCGCGGCATATGCGTGTCGTTCGTCGACACGCGGTACGCCCCGTCGATGCGCTCGACGATCAGATCCGGGATGACGAACCCGTCATCGGTCGGGGCGTAGCGCGCGCCGGGTTTGGGGTCGAGGCGCGCCACTTCGTCGGCGGCATCCTGGATGTCCCGCAGCTGGAGTCCGTAGCGTCGGGCCAGCTCGCCCCAGCGACGGCTCACCAGCTCGTCGAACGCGTCGTGGACCAGCCGGTACGGCAGGGACGCCGTCCGCCCGAGTTCGCGCAGTTGGAGGAGCAGACACTCCCGGACATCGCGTGCCCCGACGCCCGCCGGATCGAGCCCCTGGATGATGGCCAGCATCCGCTCGGCCTCGGCCGCGGTGTACAGCGGTACCGGCCGATCGAGCTGGTCATGCTCCTCGGCGAGTTGGGTGACGAAGGCGTTGATCCCGTCGAGGATGGTCTCGAGCGTGCAGCCGAGATAGCCGTCCTCGTCGATATTGCCGAGGAACTCGTCGGCCAGCAATCGCTCGCGGTCGCTGAGATCGAGCAACGCGACCTGATCGCGCAGATGATCGCTCAGATCGGCGACATCGACGCGCACCGGGTCCGGCATCTCGGGGGCTTCGCCGCTCCCGCTGCTCAAGCCGCGGCTCCCATCCTCGAAGCCGTCGAGCAGGAAGTCCTCCCACGCGGTCGATTCGTCGCGGTCCGGTGCATCGGGGACGTCGGGCTCGGCGAGATCGACCGGCGTGGCGACCTCCCCCGACTCGTCGTCGGTCGATGGCTCCTCCTCGTCGGGCTCGACGAGATCCAGGAACGGGTTCTGCTCGAGTTCCTGCTTGAGATGCTGTTGCAGGTCGAGCAGCGGCATGGTCAGCATATCCATCGCCTGATACAGGCGCGGATTGATCCGCAGCTCCTGGCCCAGCCGGGCGGACTGCGACAGGCCTTGCCTCACACCGTCTCCCCGGGCTGCGAGGCGAACCGCTCGCGGAGGCGCGCCGTGAGTGTCGGGCCCAGATAGATCTCGGCGACGGTGTCGTCGAACACCAGCTCACGCACGGTGCCCGAGACCTTGACCTGTCCGTCGAACATGATGTAGGCGCGGTCGACGATGTCGAGGGTCTGCTCCACGTTGTGGTCCGAGATCAGCACGCCGATCCCCCGGTGCTTGAGACCGGCGACGATCGACTGGATGTCGTGGACGGCGATGGGGTCGACGCCGGCGAAGGGCTCGTCGAGCATCATGAACTTGGGCTCGGTGACGAGCGCGCGTGTGATCTCCAGGCGCCGTCGCTCACCGCCCGAGAGGGCGTAGGCCTTGCTGCTCCGCAGATGCTTGATGCTGAGCTCATCGAGGAGCGACTCGAGGCGCTCCTCGCGGGCCGCACGGGTGAGCGGGAGCGTTTCGAGGATCGCGAGGAGGTTCTCCTCGACCGTCAGCTTGCGGAACACCGAGGGTTCCTGCGACAGATAGCCGATCCCGAGTCGCGCGCGCTTGTACATCGGCATCGCGGTGATGTCACGCCCGTCGAGGGCGATGGCGCCTGTTCGCGGTGGGATCAATCCGACGATCATGTAGAACGTCGTGGTCTTCCCGGCCCCATTCGGGCCCAGCAGCCCGACGATCTCGCCTTGCGTCAGGTGGATCCCGACGTCGTTCACGACGGTGCGACGCCGATACACCTTGGTCAGCCCGCGCGCCTCGAGGCGGCTGGGGTTCTCGAGCACGACCACCGACTGCGGCGGCGGCGCGACCGCCTGCATGATCCCGGTGGGTCTGAGCGCATGCTGGACCTCTGCACGGTCCGCGACGATGGTCGCCCAGGTCTCGGGACGGATCAGGATCGGCGCGTTGGGCTCCAGGAACCGGCCATCGCCGAGGTCGAGCAGTCCCGTCTCGGCGAGCCGCGGCAACGGGCCCATCACCAGGTGCTCGCGCACTTCGTCCAGGGACAACCGTCCCGCCTCGCGATCCGCGTCGCGGCCCTCGCGGCGCAGCTCGTGCAGGAAGTCCTCCCGGTACCGTGTGGCGGCGGCGGTCCAGGTGCTGCGGCCGTCCGCGTCGGCCGTGCTGATGATCGCGGAGAGGGCGCGCAGCGTCCCGAGATCGGCGATGCCCCGGGTCTCGAGCAAGGTGGCGATGGACGGCGGGATCATCGCGCGTCCCTCCGCACGGGCCGCGGGGCGGTCCGTGGCGCCACGGGTTCGATGCGGCCGGGTTCGAGATACACGCCTTGGGCGTCCTTCGACACATACACCACGGTGACTTCGCCTCCGCTGAACGCGACATCGATCCGCGCACCCAGCACGTAGTTGATCGCCGGACGTCGCTCGGCGGTATCCCGCGAGGGGATCTGGTAGAACGAGCGCGCACGACCGCGCGCTTCGAGGACCTTGAGCACCGGATTGGCCGACAGTGAGTCGGCACCGGGCGGCGGCTCGAACACCGCCCGCACGGTGTCGCCCGCGAGCCAATCATCCTCCGCGCTGACGATCGTCGAGTCGGCGGGCGTCGCGGCCCGTGCGCGCCCGATGGCCCACAGCTCTTCGATCCGCTGGCCAGGTAATTTGATGTCGATGGAGTCGGCGGTGATGTCGCGCCCACCGGTCACCGCATGGGACGGCACGGGCCCCCAGGTGCGGACCCGCGCGAGTTGCCCCTCCGCGAAATCGACCAGGATGGTGTCGCTCGACAGGGTGAGCGAATCGCTGAGGGCGACCGCCTCCCCGCGCGCGAGCACACGGTCGATCCGCCGCTCAGCGCCGACGACATCGATGAACGCGCCACGCAGGGTGAACGGACGCTCGCCCGACGCCTCCATGGACGGCGTGCCGCCAAGGAGCACGAGGGTCTCCGTCAGTTTGCGCGCCTCGGCACTGTCGGAGCGGGCGACGAGATCCGGCCGGGTGATGACCACCTCGCCGCCGGCGAACAGGGCAGAGTCGCCCACGGAGTACATCCGGTCCGCATCGATGCGCGTGGCGAGACTGTCGGGAACGGACAGCGAATCGCGCAGGAGCGCGTGCGGTCGTCCCAGCGCGAGACTCGACGCCTCCCGTACGCCGACGATGGCGCGGTGATGGATGAGCTGCAGGGCGTCGAGCGAGGTGCCGGTCGCCGAGCGGAGCCGTGCGTTCCCATCGGCCTCCAGCCGTGCATCCTGTTCGAAGTAGCGCATGACATCGGAGGTCAGCGTGGTGCCGTCCTCCGAGTAGGTCGCCTTCCCGACCAGGATGAGGAGCCGGGCGTTGCCGAGGTAGGCCGCACTGTCCGCGGTCACGACCATCGTCGTCCCGTCGCAGCGGGCACGCAAGCCACCGGAGATGAACATCGACGACACGCCACCGGTCGTCGAGTCCCGCAATTGCAGGAGTGTCGCCCGCGGCAGCGGATCGAGCACCATCACACAGCGATCGCGGCTCTGGGCGCGGACGGAGTCCGCGCCCAGCGCCGACAGCGCGAGCACGACGAGCGCGATGGCCAGCATCCGCGAACGCGGGCCGATCACGCGCCCCCGTCCAATCGCAGCGCCCCCGTGCGTCCTTGGGGGGCACGCTTCACGCGCAGCCGGTTCATCCCCGGGTCGGAGGTGAAGCCGATGCCCCCCATATCGCCGTCGGGGCCGGTCGCGAGGAAGCTCGAGTCGCTGCTGAGCTCGTTCGCCGCGCGATCGAACTTGAGTTGCGCCGTGGTGAGCCGACGGCCATCGACGGTGACGACCAGGACATCGCCAAAGGCCTCCATCGACTGACTGTTCAGGTCGTAGAGCGCGAGGTCGGAGGTCATGACGCCGTCACGGGACCCGGTGGTCGTGTAGAACACGGCCTCCACGACGCGCAGGTCGAGCCGCGTGTTGTCGTCGAAGAAGTACGCGGTGTCCGCCACGACATCCGCGCGCAACAGCCCGCCGTCGTGGATGCGGAAGGTCACGCCCAGCATGAACTGGCTCGCGGTGTCGGCCGCGGTGGCGACCTGCGCGACCGGCGGCGGCGCGGGCTCGTCGCAGCCGACCAGTGCGGCGGCGAGCAGGACCGTGAGCAGTGAGGCCGCGCGCATCAGGCGGCCCCCGCGCGCATCAGGTCGTGCAAATGAACGACGCCCACCAACGATCCTTCAGGCGTGAGGACTGGCATTGCGATGATCCCGTGTTGTTCCATGCGGTGTACGACGGCGCTGCCCAACTCGTTCATCAGCGCGCGATGCGGCGCCCGCGTCATCACCGCGTCCACCGCCGTGGTCATGACGTCGCCGCCGTCCCGGAGCAGTCGTGTGAGGTCGCCCGTCGTTATGACACCCGCCATCGCCCCGCTGGGTTCCGTGACCACCGCGAGCCCTCGATGGGCCGCTAGGACCAGGATGGCCTCGCGCATCGTCGCCGTGCGCGGGACCGTGGCTCCGGCCACGGGGACCATCACGTCGGCCACCGAGGTCATCAGGCGACGCCCCAGCGAGCCCCCCGGATGCAGCCGCGCGAAATCCTCGCGCTGGAATCCCTTGACCTCGAGCAGCGCCACCGCGAGCGCGTCCCCGAGCGCGAGGGCGACGGTGGTGCTCGTCGTCGGGGCCAGGTCATGGGGGCAGGCCTCTTCCCGGACCCAACCGTCCAGGACGACGTCCGCGTAGCGCCCCAGCGTCGACGTGGCGCTCCCCGTGATCGCGATCACGCCCACGCCCTCGCGCTGCAGCGCCTCCAGCAGGGGGAAGAGCTCCGTGGTCTCGCCGCTCTTGGAGAGGAGGATCGCCACATCGTCGGACCCGATGATCCCCAGGTCCCCGTGGACGCTCTCCGTCGGGTGCAGGAAGGTCGCCGGGGTCCCGGTGGACGTCATGGTCGCCGCGATCTTGCGCCCGATCAGGCCGGACTTGCCGATCCCCGCGACGATGACGCGTCCCTTCGCGACGGCCAACAGCCGGACGGCGGCGGCGAAGGGTGCACCCAAGCGCATCCGGGCCTCCTCGAGGGCGTCGCGCTCCAGCGCGAGCACGCGACTCCCGCGCGCGATGAGCTCGTCGTCGGTCATGACATCCGCTCCGCGACATACCGCTCGACCACGGCGTCCCATTCGCCGCGTGCGCGGAGCAACAGCTCGGCGAACTCCCGGATGGCGCCGCGGCCGCCGTGGCGCGTCAGGCACAGCGCGGCGAGTCCCAGGATCTCGGGCACGGCATTGCCCACCGCGACCGGCAACCCGACGGTCCGCATGATGGCGAGGTCGGGCAGGTCATCGCCCACGAAGGCCGCGTCGGCAGCATCGACGCCGTGCCGGACGAGCATGCGCTCCCAGAGCGGGAACTTGCGGGCGTCGGGGTCCTGGGCGAGGTCGTCCACCTGCAGCTCGGCCGCTCGCTGCCGAACACTGTCCGACACGCGGCCGGTCACCAGCACGACCTTGATGCCGGCGAGCCGCAGCAGATGGATCCCGAGTCCGTCCTGGATGTCGTAGCGCTTGAGCTCCACGGGCTGCGTACCCGCGGCGCCAAGGTAGATGCCCCCGTCGGTGAGCGTCCCATCGACGTCGAGACCGACGAGCCGGATCCGGCGCGCGAGCGCGGCGTCCATCATCCGCGGACGCGCGCCCACACATCCACCGCACGGTGCAGCACGTCACCGAGCTCGTGCAGCGGCAACATGTTCGGCCCATCGGACGGCGCGTGGTCGGGATCAGGATGGGTCTCGAGGAACAGGCCATCGGCCCCCGCCGCACAGGCCGCGTACGTCAGCGTCGGCACGAAGGCGCGCAGGCCGCCGCTGCTCCCCCCCACCCCGCGCCCGGGTTGTTGCACCGCGTGGGTGCCATCGAAGATCACCGGGCAGGCGCAGGCCTCGCGCATACGGGCGAAGGTCCGCATGTCCACGACCAGATCGCCATAGCCGAAGAAGGTCCCGCGCTCGGTGACTGCGACGTGGGCAGCTTCCGTGTGCGGCGAGGTCGCTCGGACCTTCGCGACCGCGCCGCCCATGCCCTCGGGGTGCATCCACTGCCCCTTCTTCACATTGACGGCCTTGCCGGTCGCGCCGGCGGCCTCCAGCAGGTCCGTCTGCCGACACAGGAAGGCCGGGATCTGCAGGACATCGCAGACCTGGGCGGCGGCGGCGCACTGCGCCGCTTCGTGCACATCCGTGAGCACCGGCAGGCCCGTGGCCTCACGCACGCGTGCGAGCGCGGCCAGCCCCGCGTCGAGGCCCAGGCCACGCGCGGCGCCCGGGTTGCTGCGGTTCGCTTTGTCGAACGAACCCTTGAAGATGATGCCGCCAGGCACCACGTCGGCGAGCCGGGCCAATGACTCCGCGACGCGCAGGTTCAATGCATCATCCTCGAGCTGACAGGGTCCCGCGATCAGGAACAACTGCTCGCGACGGAACAGCGCGCGGCTCGTCACGCGACGACCGGCTCCGCGGCCGCTGCTCCCGTGGTCGTGCCCACGCGGTGCAAGTGCGCCGCGCCGATGAAGCCGGCGAAGAGCGGATGCGGGCGCGTCGGCCGGCTCTTCAACTCAGGGTGGAACTGGCATCCGATGAACCACGGGTGCTCCGCCAGCTCGACGATCTCGACCAGGGAGCCATCGGGCGATGTGCCGCTCAGGAGCAGCCCCGCCGAGGCGAGCGCCTCGCGATACCGGTTCGAGACCTCGTAGCGGTGCCGATGCCGCTCGCTGATCTCATCCACCCCGTAGGCGCGCGCCGTGCGCGTGCCGGTCTTCAGCCGGGCACTGTAGGCACCCAAGCGCATCGTGCCGCCCATATCGGTCACCGACTGCTGCGACTCGAGCAGCGCGATCACCGGATGCGCGCACTCCGGCGCGAACTCACTCGAATGCGCCTCCGCGAGGCCCGCGACGTGCCGCGCGAACTCGATGATCGCGACCTGCATCCCCAAGCAGATGCCGAAGAAGGGGATCCCCCCGTCCCGCGCGGCGCGGATCGCCTCGACCATCCCCTCGACCCCGCGGATCCCGAAGCCGCCCGGGACGAGCAGTCCGTCGAACTCCGACAACAGGTCCCGCGCCCGCGCCGCATCGGTGAAGCGGTCGCTCGAGATCCAGCTGATGTCGACGCCCACGTCGTGCGCGATCCCGCCATGGATCAGCGCTTCCTGGACGCTCTTGTAACTGTCGATGTAGTCCGTGTACTTCCCGACCACGGCGATGCGGACCCGCGACGTCGGCGCGACGACGCGCTGGACCATGGCGCGCCACGCCGACAGATCGGGCGCGCGCGTCTCGAGGCGCAGCCGGTCGCACACGCGCTGGTCGAGTCCCTGCTCCGCGAAATGCAACGGGATCTGATAGATGGTCGGCACGTCCCGGCTCTCGACCACGTTCCCGAACTCCACGTTGCAGAACAGCGCGATCTTGCGCTTGACGTCCTCCGACAACGGCCGTTCCGTGCGGCAGATCAGGAAGTCCGGCTGGATCCCGATCTCCATGAGGTCGCGCACGGAGTGCTGCGTGGGCTTGGTCTTCACCTCGCCCGCCGCCGCGATGTACGGCAACAACGTGAGGTGGATGAAGATCGCGTGGTCGCGCCCCACGTCATGCCGGAACTGCCGGATCGCTTCGAGGAACGGCAGCGACTCGATGTCTCCGACGGTCCCGCCGATCTCGACGATCACGACGTCGTTCTCGGGCGCCAGTCGCTTGATGGCCGCCTTGATCTCGTCCGTGATGTGCGGGATGACCTGCACCGTCGATCCGAGATACTCGCCCCGCCGCTCCTTGTTGATGACGTTCGAGTAGATCCGCCCCGTCGTCACATTGTTGGCCTGCGACAGCGAGCGGTCGATGAAGCGTTCGTAGTGGCCAAGATCGAGATCCGTCTCGGCCCCGTCATCGGTCACGAAGACCTCACCGTGTTGGAACGGCGACATCGTGCCGGGATCGACGTTGAGATACGGGTCGAACTTCATGATGGTGACGCGCAGGTCGCGCTCGGCCAGCAGACGACCGAGCGAGGCCGCGGCGATCCCCTTGCCGAGCGAGGACACGACGCCGCCCGTGACGAAGATGTACTTGGTGGTGGTCATCGGAGACGTGGTGGACATCAGGACAAGGGGACAGGAGCAACGGACCACCGGGCGTTGGCCCGCGCGAGATCCTCAGGAGTATCGATGCCGCCGCCGAGCACGGGGCCGACGGTCGCGACCCCCATCGCCAGGCCCGCGGCGAGCGCGCGCAGCTGCTCAAGGCGCTCCGTCAGTTCGAGCGGATGCGGCGGGAGGGCGACCCACGCAGCGAGCGCCTCGCGGCGATAGGCGTACACGCCCAGGTGTTGACGCAGGAGCGGTTCCCGATGCGCCGCGTCTGCGGGATCCCGCAGGAACGGGATCGGCGCCCGGGAGAAGTACATCGCGCGATCCGAGGCGTCCACCACGACCTTCACCGCAGACGGATCCTCGAGGACGGACGCTGTTGCCGTCGCAGCGGCGGTGCCGAGCGGGAACCCACGATCGCGGACCATGGTCACGGCCCCGCGCACCGCATCGCCGGAGAGATAGGGCTCGTCGCCCTGCACGTTCACGATCACGTCGAAGTCCGCGAAGGCCCGCCCACGGGCGACCTCCGCGACGCGGTCCGTGCCCGAGGGGTGCGAGGCGTCGGTGAGCACGACCTCGCCGCCCGCCGCACGCACCACATCGGCGATCTCGTCGGCGTCCGTGGCGACCACCACGCGGTCGGCCGCGCGCATGGCCACGACGCGCTCCCACACGCGGACGATCATGGGGGCCCCGCCCAACAGCAACAGGGGCTTGCGGGGCAGTCGCGTCGCCCCGAGCCGGGCTGGAATGACAGCCAAGGTACTCATCGGGACGGGCCGGAATGGGGGAGCGCAGACGCAAAATCCACGCCAGAGCAATCTACCCGACGTACAGCGAGTGTCCAGCCCTACGCGCGTCGCGCCATGGACAGGAAGTTCGCGAGGATCTGGCGGCCGTGCTGGGTCAGGATCGACTCCGGGTGGAACTGGACGCCCCAGACCGGGTGCGTGCGGTGGCGGAGGGCATGGATCTCCGTGGGGTCGTCGGCGGCCACCGCCGTGACCTCCAAGTGCTCGGGAAAGGTCGACGACTCGACGATCAGCGAGTGGTAGCGCATCACCTCAAAGGGCGACGGGATACCTTCGAAGAGCCCCGTCCCATCGTGAGTGATCAGGGAGGTCTTGCCGTGCATGACCCGATCCGCCCGGACGACGCGCCCCCCATAGGCCTCGCCGATCGCCTGATGGCCCAGACACACGCCCAGCATCGGGATCTCATGACCCCAGCGGGCGATCACCGGGATCGTGATGCCCGCCTCGGCGGGCGTGCAGGGGCCGGGCGACAGCACGATCGCGGTCGGATCCATCGCGCCGACCTCCTCGACGCTGAGCGCGTCATTGCGACGGACCTGCAGCGATTCGCCCAACTCGCCGAGGTACTGCACGAGGTTATAGGTGAACGAGTCGTAGTTGTCGATGACCAGGATCATCAGCCGCGCGGGTGGAACTGTTGATGGACCGTGCGGAGGTACTCGCGGTCCACGTGGGTGTAGATCTGAGTGGTCGAGATGTCGGCGTGCCCGAGCATCTCCTGCACAGCGCGCAGGTCCGCGCCGCCTTCGAGCAGATGGGTCGCGAAGGAATGTCGCAAAGTATGGGGCGTGACGGCGTCCGTGATGCCGGCGGCCGTGACGTGCTTGCGCAAGATACCCCAGGCCCCCATGCGCGAGAGCGGGCGGCCCCGCGCATTCAGGAACAGGCGTCCCTCCCCGCGGCCGCGCTCCAGGGTGGGACGGAGCTCTCGGAGATAGAGGGCCGCCGCCCCCACCGCGGAGCGCCCCAGCGGGACCAGGCGCTCGCGTCCCCCCTTCCCCAGGACCCGCACCAAGCCATCCCCGAGGAGCAGGTCGGAGACGCCGATCCCGATCCACTCCGAGACACGAAGGCCCGCGCTGTATGCGACCTCGAGCATCGCGCGATCCCGCAGGCAGAGCGGGTCCTCGAGCGAGGGCGCCGACAGCAGGCGCTGCACGTCCGGCACACTCAGCACGCTGGGCAGCGCCCGCCCCTGCCGCGGCGGCGTCAGGCGCTCGGAGGGGTCGACGCTGAGCACCCCCTCCGCGAGCAGGATCCCGAAGTAGGTGCGCAGTGCCGACAGCATCCGGCGGATCGACGCCGGTGCGAGGCCGGCATCGTGCAATGCGTACAGATGTTCCCGCAGCAAGGCCGTGGTCAGCGCCGCGGCCGACGTCACCCCGCGACCCGCGGCGAACTGGAACAGCCGGACGAGGTCTCGGGCGTACGCGTCGCGGGTCAGCGGCGACACGCCCCGCTCGAGCTGCAACACGTCGAGGACCAGCGGCAGATGGAACTGCCGCGTCAACGCCGCTTCGGCGCCACGTGCGTCGTCGTCGCTCATCGAGGCCGCTGGGCCCCGGCGCGCGACGTGCGCCGTCGGCGCCACAGGATCAGGGCGATCGCGACGAGGGTGAGCATGGCCACCCCCGCCCCCGTGCGACCGACGCCGCGCATCGACGCTTCGATGGCCTCCCAGCTGCCCCCCGCGCGGTACGCGAGCAACGCCAGCGCCGTGTACCACAGCGTCGAGGCGGCCGTGATCACGGCGGTCGACGCGATGGCCGGGAGCTGTAGCGCACCGGCGAAGACCGGAACGATGGACCGCAGACCGGGCACGAACCGACCGAAGAACAGCGCGAGCATCCCGTACCGCGCATAGGCGCGCTCGAGCCGCTCCTCCTGCGCCACGAGGCCGCGGCGGCGCATCAACGTCATCAGGCCGTCGGCTCCGTAGCGTCGACCGAGCCAGAAGGTCGTGAGACCGCCGCCGGCGCTGCCGACGATGACGGCGGCGATGAGCCCCGCGATCGGCTGGTCCGCCGCGGCCGCCACGAAGGTCATGATCGCGATCAGCGTGTCCGCCGGGATCGGCGGCACCAGATTCTCGACGAACGCCAGCAGGGCGAGCGCCACGGCGAGGACCGCGGGCGGCAGGGCGGTCAGCCAATCGATCACGGTGGTCATCACAGCGGGGGACGCGCGCAGGCGTCCGTCAGTCGGACGCCGGTTCGATCGTCGCGACCGCGAGCACGGCGAGGCCTTCACGCCGACCGACCCAGCCCATCGACTCATTCGTCTTGCCCTTGATCGACACGGCGTCGGGGTCGACGCCGAGCGCCGTCGCGATGCGGGCACACATCGCGGGCCGGTGGGGTCCGATCTTCGGATACTCGGCGATCACCGTAACGTCGACGTAGGACACCAGCCACCCCAGCGCGAGCACGCGCTCGGTGGCGCGCGTCAGCATGTCGATGGAGTCTCGGCCCGCGTGCGCGGGGTCCGTGTCTGGGAAGAGCGCGCCGATGTCCCCGGCGTTCGCGGCGCCGAGGATCGCGTCGGTGACGGCGTGTGCGATCGCATCACCGTCCGAGTGGCCGGCCAGATGCACGTCGCTCTCCAACGCGAGGCCCCCCAGCACGAGGGGGCCGCCCGGGGCGAATCGGTGTGAGTCGTAGCCGATCCCGGTGCGCACGCCGCGTCGCCTCCGGGGCGTCGACGCCCGGGCCTGTTCCCCCGCGTCCGGCCCGATGCCACGCAGTGCCGCGAGCGCACCGAGCACGTGCTCAAGACCCACCGTCCCGCCGTCCGCGTGCGCCGCGGCCACGTCCATGACGGCGCGCGCCTCATCCCCGAGGCGCGCGATGGGGATCGGCGGGAGCGCCGCGTGAACGGCAGCCAACGCATCGGCGAGGTCTCGTACGCGCGGCGCGCCCCGCCCCTGCTCTGCCGCGAGCTGTCGCGCGGCCTCGAGCACGGCGTGCAACTCCGGCGCCACCGGCACGCCCGTCCTCACGCCGCCGCGCTGTCGAGGAGGGTGTAGTCCTGTCGACGACGATGCGGCGTGAAGCCGGCCTCGCGGATGAGCCGCTCGATCTCGTCCGTCGTGGTCCGGTAGGTCGTGTTCGCCGCCGACACCACGTTCTCCTCGATCATCAGCGAACCGAAGTCGTTGCACCCGAAATGCAAGGAGGTCTGGCCGACCTTGAGTCCCATGGTCACCCAGCTGGCCTGCAGGTTGGGCACATTGTCGAGCACGATGCGCGCCATCGCGACCGTCCGCAGATAGTCGGTCGCGTCGGTCTTGGGCTGCTGCTGGAAGGCCGGCGTGTTCTCGGGCTGCAGCGGCCACGTGATGAACGCCGTGAACCCGCCGGTGCGCGCTTGCACCTCGCGGACGCGGAGCAGGTGCTCGATCCGCTCCGCCAGCGTCTCCCCGAGACCGTACATCATGGTCACCGAGGTCTTCATGCCCTCGTGGTGGGCCAACTCCATGATCTCCAACCAGCGATCCGCCCCGGCCTTCTTGGGGGCCGCGATGTCGCGCACGCGCTGGACGAGGATCTCGCCGCCCCCACCAGGGATCGAATCCAAGCCGGCGGCCTGCAACTCCCGGATCACCGTGCGCGCATCGAGCCCGAACAACTCCGCGAAGAAGTCCACCTCGCTCGGCGAGAAGCCGTGGATGTGGATCGGGTGGTAGCGCTTGATGTAGCGCAGCAGGTCGAGGTACCACTCGAAGGGGATGTACGGGTTGTGCCCACCCTGGATGAGGATCTGCACGCCCCCGAGGGCCTTGGTCTCCTCGATCTTCGCCCCGATCTCCTCGTAGGAGAGCGTGTACCCTTCGCGGTGCTTGGGTCGGCGGTAGAACGCACAGAACCCGCAGTCCGCGACGCAGACATTGGTGTAGTTGATGTTGCGGTCGACGATGTACGACACCACGCCCTGCGGATGGCGCTCCCGCCGCATGGCATCGGCGAGGCCGCCCAGTTCGAGCAACGGCGCGTGCGTGTACAGGTCGAGCAGGTCCTGGGGGATCTCCACGGGCGTCAGTCGGTCAAGGGACCCCTGCAATCTACACGCCGGGAGGCGTCGCCGTCCTAGGCTGCGGTCAGGAAGCGCAGGGGCGCCGCCCCGATGGACCCTCCCTCCGCGAGGCGGCGGTAGAAATCCGTGAGTCCCTGCAGATGCGACACGCCGAGGCGGTAGTCGAGGCCGCTCAGATACGCCTCGCACTCCGCAGCGCTGAGCCCCATCCGCGCGCTTGCCTCCGCCGCCAGCAGCGGCAGGTGCGACACGCCCCACGCGCGGGAGTCGAGCAGCGCGGAGTGCACCGCCAGCGCGTCGGCCACCGGGGCCGTTCGCGACGCGACCCAGACGGCGAACACGAACGGCAGTCCCGTCCACGCGCGCCACATCGCACCGAGGTCGTAGACATGCGTGAAGGGAGTCAGGCCGCGCCGCATCAGGCTCGACAGCGTGAGGGCCGCGTCGCCGATCACCAGGTGGCCCGGCGCGGTCAGGCTCGTCAGGTCCTCGGTCTCCGAGTCCCCGGGCTCGAACTGCGGGGTCGTGCGCCACACCTCGCGGAAGAGCAAGCGCAGCAAGGCGACGCTCGTCATCGAACTCCGCGAGACGACGACGCGGGCCCCCCCGAGGGCCTCGGCCTCCCGCGTGGCGAAGAGCAGCACGCTCTGGACCGGACCATCGCACGAGATCGCGAGATCGGGGAGGAGCAGATAGCGCTCCGCATCCCGGGCGTACTCCACGGCCGAGATGACACTGACATCGAGCCGACCGGCGGCCATCTGTGCGTTGAGGGCGGTCGGCACACCGACGACCAACTCCGCCTGCACGCGAACGAGGCCCCGATCGATCGCGCCATACACGGGCGCGCAGTTCACGTAGGGGATGCGCCCGACCCGCATCATGCGGCGGCCGACGCGTCGTCGAAGGTCCGCAGCACCCGGTAGAACGAGTCACGCTCGGCGGGCTGCTTCCCCGCGCCGCGGATCAGGGCGAGCAGGTCCGTCAGGGTGAGGCCCTGCGGGGTGTCCGCCCCCACGGCGTGATAGATCTTCTCGCGGATCACCGTCCCTTCGATATCGTTGACGCCGAAGTGCAAGGCGATCTGCGACATGGCGGGGGTGACCATGATCCAGTGCGACTTGATGTGCGCGATGTTGTCGAGGAAGAGGCGGCCCACCGCGACCATCCGCAGATCCTCGACGCCGCCGGTCGCGGTGCCTTGCCGGCCGAGCCGCGCGCCCAGGGCGTTGTCGTCGGGGTGATACGCGAGCGGGATGAACGCCAGGAACCCCGCCGTCTCATCCTGCAAGGCCCGGAGCATCGCCAGATGCTCGACCCGGTCGGCGATCGTCTCCACATGGCCGTAGAGCATCGTGCAATTCGAGCGGATGCCGAGTGCATGGGCGGCCCGGTGCACGCCGATGTAATCGGCCCCTCCCAACTTCTTCCCCGCGATCTGCTCGCGCACGGCCGCACTGAAGGTCTCCGCGCCGCCGCCGGGCAGCGTGTCGAGGCCCGCGTCACGCAGCGCCGTCAGCACCTCGGTCCAACTCCGCTTCTCGATGCGGGCCAGATGCGCGATCTCGACCGCCGTCAGCGCCTTGATGTGCACCTGCGGATGGGCGGCCTTCAGCGCGCGGAACATCTCGGTGTAGTATGCCAGGCCGGCCTGCATGTCCAAGCCGCCGACGATATGGAACTCGCGGGTCAGGCCGTGCGCTTCGGCGGCCTCGGCGAGCACCTGCTCCAGCGTGTACCGGTACGCGCCCGCCTCCTTGGGCAGTCGTGCGTACCCGCAGAAGGCGCAGGTGGTGCGCAGCACGCAGATGTTCGTCGGATTGATGTGCTGGTTCGCGGCGAAGGTCACCACATCGCCATGCCGGGACCGGTTCGCCGCGTCAGCGAGCGCACCGAGGCCCTGCAGGTCGCTGGTCCGGAACAGCAGGTCGGCATCCCCCTCCGCCAATCGCTCGCCGCCCGCCACGCGCTCCCCGAGCCGACGCAAGGTCGGCTCGGTCACCCGGGCGAGGGCGCGACCCCAGTCCGCCGTCACCTCAAGCGCTGAAGCGCCGCACCGCGAGGGACACGTTGTGCCCGCCGAAGCCCGACGAGTTGCTGATCGCGGCCTGCATGGCGCGTGGCACGGCCGTCAGCGGGGTGCAGTTAAGGTCACACTCCGGGTCGGGCTCGTGCAAATTGATCGTCGGCGGGACGATGCCGTCACGCAGGGCCAGGGTCGTGAAGATGAACTCGAGGCCACCCGCCGCTCCGAGCGTGTGGCCGGTCGCGCTCTTCGTCGATGACACGTTCAGGCTGGCGGCGTGGTCCCCGAACACCGCCTTGATCGCCTTGATCTCGTTGGGGTCGTTCAGCGGGGTCGACGTGCCGTGGGCGTTCACGTACTGGACGTCGTGCGGTTGCAACCCGCCGTCACGGAGCGCACGGCGCATCGCCCGCTGCAGGCCCTCGTGCGCCTCCGGCTGCCCCGTGAGATGGTAGGCATCGCCCGTGGCGCCATAGCCGACGATCTCCCCGTGGATGGTGGCCCCGCGCGCCAGCGCATGGTCCAGCGCTTCCAGTACCACCACCCCTGCCCCCTCACCCAGCACGAACCCATCGCGGGTCGCATCGAAGGGGCGCGAGGCCGTGGCCGGGGACTCGTTGCGGGTCGACAAGGCCCCCATGTTCGCGAAGCCCCCGACGGACATCACGGACACCGCCGCTTCCGTGCCGCCCGCCAGCATCAGGTCCGCGTCCCCGTACTGGATGGTGCGGAACGCCTCCCCGATCGCGTGGGCACTGGTCGCGCAGGCCGAGACCACGCCGTAGTTCGGCCCCTTGGCGTTGAAGCGCATCGAGACCACGCCCGCCGCGATGTCCCCGATGAACATCGGGACGAAGAACGGCGAGATGCGACTGGGCCCCTGGTCGCGGTACACGAACAGCTGCTGCTCGAAGGTGTTGATCCCTCCGATGCCGCTGCCGATGATCACGCCGAACTGCTCCGGGTCGTAGGCGGTACCGCCCGCCAAGCCCGCGTCGGTCATCGCCTGCACCGACGCCGCCATCGCGTACTGCGTGAACAGATCGGATCGCTTGATCTCCTTGCGATCCATGTAGAGCGACGCGTCGAACCCCTTCACCTCACAGGCGAAGCGCACCTTGAAGGGGGCCGGATCGAAGTGCGTGATCGGCCCACCCCCCGAGGCGCCCGCCCGCAGGGCCTGCCACGTCGCGGGCACGTCGTTCCCGACGGCCGTGACACACCCCAGCCCCGTGACGACGACCCGCCGACGGCTCACCCGCCGACCTTGGACGAGAGGTACGCCAGCGCGTCACCGACCGTGCGCAGCTTCTCGGAGTCTTCATCGGGGATATCGATGTTGAACTCCTTCTCGAACTCCATCACGAGTTCGACGATGTCGAGACTGTCGGCCCCGAGATCCTCGATGAAGCTCGCGTCGGGCGCCAGCTTCTCACGCTCCACACCGAGCTCCTTCTCGATGATGTCCTTGACCTTCTCCGCCATATCGGCCATGAACCGAATCCTCAGCTACCTGCAGGGTGATGGGGTCCTACGATGCGAACCCCGGAATATAGCGACGCGACGCGCGGCGTCACATCGCCAAGCCGCCATCCACGACCAGCACCTGTCCGGTGATGTAGCCGGCGAGCGGCGACGCGAGGAAGGCCGCCGTCGCCGCGATGTCCGCGACCGTCCCCAAGCGCTCGAGCGGGATCTGCGCGCTCATCGTCGCCTGGGCCTCCGGGGTCATCGCCGCGGTCATGTCCGTCGCGATGAACCCCGGGGCGATCACGTTCGCGAGCACGTTCCGCGAGGCGAGCTCCTTGGCCACGGACTTCGTCAGGCCGATCAGCCCGGCCTTGCTCGCGGCGTAGTTCGCTTGCCCCTTGTTCCCGATCAGCCCCACCACGGACGCGATGTTGATGATCCGCCCGCTCCGCCGCTTCATCATGCCACGCGACGCCGCACGGATCGTCGCGAAGGCGCCGCGCAGGTTCGCGTTCAGCACGGCGTCCCAATCCTCGTCCTTGATGCGCATGATGACGTTGTCGCGCGTCAACCCCGCGTTGTTCACGAGGATGTCGA
The DNA here is from genome assembly GCA_964503275.1 of uncultured Gemmatimonadaceae bacterium. Taxonomy (GTDB): domain Bacteria; phylum Gemmatimonadota; class Gemmatimonadetes; order Gemmatimonadales; family Gemmatimonadaceae; genus DASRAP01. Next base: position 59,842 of record CAZCZO010000006.1, read on the forward strand.
TGCGGCCGAATCGCTCCTCGACCGCCGCGACCAGCGCCGTGGCCTGGTGGGGGTCCGCCAGATCCGCGCCGAACCCGGCGGCGGCGGCCCCGATCTCCGCGGCCACCGCCGCCGCGCGCGTCGCGTCACGACCGACGATCGCGACCTGCGCCCCGCAGGCCACGAAGGTCTCCGCGATCGCACGTCCGATCCCGCGCGTACTGCCCGTGACCAAGGCCACCTGCCCCGAGAGATCGATCTGCATCACCGGACACGCTCCAGCAAGGTGTGGATCTCGGCGACGGTCCCGCAGGACAGCGTCTCGGCCCCAGGGACGATCCGCTTGATCATCCCACCGAGGGTGTTGCCCGTCCCGAGCTCGACCCACAGCGCATCGGGATGCGCCGCGGCCATCGCGCGCACGACCTCCGTCCAGCGCACGGACGCCGTGAGTTGCTCGCGCAGGGCCCCGCGGGCGTCGTCCACCGCGGTGCGGGGGTGTCCGTCCACGTTCGAGTAGACGGGGACCTCGGCGGCCGACCACGGGGTCGCCTGTAGCGCCTGGACCAGCCCGTCGACCGCGCTCGCCATGAGTGGAGAATGGAAGGCCCCGCTGACCGGCAAGCGGAGGACGCGCTTGGCACCCGCGGCCTTGGCGAGCTCCATCGCGCGCTCCAGTGCGGCGACCTCGCCCGAGATCACGACCTGCTCGTCGGTGTTGAAGTTCGCGGCGACCACCACCCCCAGCGTCGCGGCCTCGGCACACAGGGCGTCGATCGGCGTCGACAGCGACCCCAGCACGGCGGCCATGCCGCCCACGCGCTCGGCGCCCGATCGGTACATGAGCTCGCCGCGGCGACGGACCAGTCGCGCCGCAGCCGTGGCGCTCAGGGCACCGGCCACATGATAGGCCGAGATCTCGCCGAGCGAGTGCCCCGCGGTCGCACGGATATACGGGCGCAGCCGGTCGCCCACGACGGCCCAGACGGCGGCGCTGTGCGCCATCAGTGCCGGTTGGGCATTCAGCGTCATGGTGAGCTCCTCGGCCGGGCCCTCACGCATGAGCGGGGTGATGGGCCGATCCAGCGCGGCGTCGATCGCCTCGAGGGTCGCCTTGGCCTCTGGGAACGCCTCCGCGAGGTCGCTGGCCATCCCCACTTTCTGCGACCCCTGTCCGGGGCACACGATCAAGACGTTCATCACGACTCCAGCGGCGGCCCGAGCCGGGCCGCCGCAGTGCTAGAAACGGTGGATCGCGGACGCCCAGGTCAAGCCGGCGCCGAACGCGACGAACAGCACGGTACTCCCCTCCCCGATCCGACCCGAGGCGAGCGCTTCGTCCAACGCGATGGGGATGGATGCCGCCGACGTGTTGCCCATCCGGTCGACGTTCACATACACCTTGTCCATCGGGATCCCGGCGTGCTTGGCGGTGGCTTCGATGATGCGCACGTTCGCCTGATGCGGGATCAGCAGATCCACGTCGCCGCCCGCGAGCTTGGCCCCGTCGAGCGCCCGGTCACAGGCGTCGGCCATCGAGCGCACCGCGTGCTTGAAGACCTCTCGGCCCGCCATCGTGACGAGGTGCCCGTGCTCCGCGACCATGTCCGGGGTCAGCGGGTCGGCCGCGCCGCCTCGCGGGCGCTGCAGCAGATCGGCCAGCCCCCCGTCCGACCGCATGTACGAGGACAGGAAGCCCTTTTGGGCGCGGCTCTTCTTCACCACGACCGCCCCGGCCCCATCGCCGAACAGCACGCAGGTGGCGCGGTCCGTCCAGTTGATGATCGTGGACATCTTCTCACCGCCGATCACCAGGATCGTCTCGGCGGCACCGGACGCAATGAGCCCCTCAGCCACGTTCAGCGCGTACAGCCACCCGGTACACGCCGCCGAGATGTCGAACGCCGCGGCGCGCGTCGCCCCGAGGGCCGCCTGGATCTCCACGGCCGTGCTGGGCAGCAGCCGGTCGGGACTGGAGGTCCCCAGGATGATCGCATCCAGCTCGGGGGCAGCGACTCCGGCCTTGGCCATGGCCCGCCGGGACGCTTCGGCCGAGAGGGACGCGACCGTCTCCCCGCGATCGCCGATGTGCCGCTGCCGAATGCCGGTGCGCTCGACGATCCACTCATCGCTCGTCTCGATGCCCAGCGCGGCGAAGTCGTGGTTCGACATCACGTGCGCCGGCAGCGCATGGCCCGTGCCGACGATCTGACCGATGGGTCGCTTCACGCGGCGCTGGCTCCGACCGCGAGTCGCCGACCGATATGCACGTCCATCTCCGCCTCCACGGCGCGCTTCGCGACCAAGATCGCGTTCTTGACGGCCCGGGCGTCCGAGCGCCCGTGGGCAATGATGCTCACGCCGCGCACGCCGAGCAATGGGGCCCCGCCGTACTCCGCGTAGTCGAGCTCCTTGAGCTGCGCGGCCAGGGCGCGGGGATCGTGCCCTGCGCGGTCGGCCACGAGCCCGATCAGGAAGGGCGCGATGCCCTCGTAGAACTTGAGCAGCACGTTGCCCGTGAAGCCATCGCACACGACCACATCGAGATCGTGGCCGCTGGCTTCGCCGAGCGGCAGGTCACGGCCCTCGACATTGCCGATGAAATGCAGCCCCGCGGCGGCGGCCAACAGCTGATGGGCATCCTTGACGGCGGCGTTGCCTTTCTCGGGCTCCTCGCCGATCGAGAGCAGTCCCACCGCCGGCCGTTCGCGGCGCAGGATATCCTCCGCGTAGACCGAGCCGAGGCGGGCGAACTGGACGAGCTCCGCCGGCGAACAATCCACGTTGGCCCCGGCATCGAGCACGACGACGGGGCGCCGGGCCGACGGGAAGATCGCGGCGATCGCCGGGCGGCCCAGCCCGTCGTGCAGGCGCAGCGTCAGCACGCTGAGCGCCATCTGGGCGCCGGTGTTCCCCGCGCTGACGAACGCGTCAGATCCGCCGTCCGCCTGGAGCTTGAGCCCGACACGCATCGACGAATCCGGCTTGCTGCGCAGTGCGACCGTGGGCTTCTCCGCCATCGCGATGACGTCGCTGGCGGCGACGATCGGCAGACGCGACCGGTCGACCGCGTGACCGGCGAAATCGGTCGCCAGGAGGTCGTCCACGGTCGCCTCGATCACGTCGGGACGGCCAACGAGCTGGACGACGTCCCCATCGCCCAGCTCGCTCAGTGCGAGGATCGCGCCGGCCAGTGGTGCCCGCGGCGCTCGATCCCCTCCCATCGCGTCCACCGCGATGCGAATCACGCTCAGGCGTCCTTCGGCTCGACTCGCTGTTCGCCGGCGTAGTAGCCGCACTCGCCGCACACCCGGTGCGGACGCTTCATCGCGCCGCACTGCGGGCAGACCTGGATGTTGATCGCGGGGGCCTTCTTGTGGGTGTTCCGCGCGCGCTTCTTGCGCTTGGAGGTACGTCGCTTCGGGACGGCCATGGGTCAGTCTCTGGGTGATCCGGTCAGGAGGTCGCGCGTCGGAGCGCGTCCCACCGGGGGTCGGGGGCCGGCGCGCAGGAGCACGCGCCAGCGTTCAGGTCCGCGCCGCAGTTCGCACACAGCCCACGACAGTCGGGGCGGCATAGCGCGAACGCGGGGGCGGTGAGGATCCACTGTTCACGAACAGCCGGGCTGAGATCGACGCGTGCCCCGCCATCGGCCAGCGGGAACACGTCGGGGTCACCCGCTTCCTCGTTGTCCGCGTCCGTGAAGAGCGCGGCCACCTCGTCGGCGACCGGGATCGTGACGGGGGCGAGGCACCGACGGCAGTCGGTGTGGACGGCGCCGGCGAACTGGCCAGCGAAGTAGAATCGACCCTCCCCTGCGGGCGAGAGTCGACCGGTGAGGCGCACGACGTCTGATGGGCGCGGCTCCAGGTCGGACCACAGCGGGTCGTCCGGACGCAGGTCAGCCTCGACCGCGACTGCTTGCGCCAGAATGGAACGCACATCAAAAGACAGCATCTCTGTAACGTAGACGCGCCTGAACAGCAACGCAAGTGCTGTCCAGGCGCGAACTTACAGCCTAATTAGTATCGTATCGCTACCTGTAATTGGTAGCGAGGCGAACCTTACAGGCGGTCGGCCTCGGCGAAGAAGAATCCGCCCTCGCGCTGCGCGTTCTCGTCCGAGTCAGACGCGTGGATCGCGTTCCGGCCCTTCGACTCCGCGTAGAGCTTGCGGATCGTGCCCTCGGCGGCCTCCGCCGGATCGGTGGCCCCGATCACGGTACGCAGCGTCGCCACCGCGTCGGCCCGCTCCAGCAACAGCGGCATGCAGCGGCCTGAGGTCATGAACTCGACCAGTTCACCGTAGAACGGGCGCGCCGCGTGCACGGCGTAGAACTCGCCCGCCTGGGCCGCCGTGAGGCGCATGACGCGCGCCGCGCGCAGCACGAAGCCCTCGGCCTCGAGGTGCGCGATGATCTTCCCCGCCTTGCCCGCCTCGAAGGCGTCCGGCTTCACGATCGCCAGTGTGTACGTCCCAGCCATGTGCAATGCTCCGATCAGCGCAAACGCGCCTGAATGAGTTCGACGAATTCGACCGGGCGCTTGGCCACGCCCATGCCGGCGGCCTGGAAGGCCTCGATCTTCTCGGCCGCGGTCCCGGCCGAGCCGGAGATGATGGCGCCGGCGTGCCCCATCCGGCGGCCCGGCGGCGCCGTCTGTCCCGCGATGAAGCCCACCACCGGCTTCTTCATCTCGCGCTTGATGAACTCGGCGGCTTCCTGCTCATCCGTGCCGCCGATCTCGCCCATCATGCACACCGCCTTGGTGTTCGGATCCTTCTCGAACGCCTCGAGGCAGTCGATGAAGTTCGTGCCGTTGATCGGGTCGCCACCGATGCCGACGCAGGTGGTCTGGCCGATGCCGGCGCGGGTGAGCTGGTACACGACTTCATACGTCAGCGTGCCCGAGCGCGAGACCACGCCCACCGGGCCCGGCGTGCAGATGCGGCCCGGGATGATGCCGACCTTCGCCTCGCCCGGCGTGATGAGGCCCGGGCAGTTGGGGCCGATGAGGCGGACGCCGCGCTCCTTCACGAAGGGATAGACCTTCGTCATGTCGAGCACCGGCACGCCTTCCGTGATGCAGACCACGAGCGAGACGCCCGAGGCGGCCGCTTCCATGATCGCGTCGGCCGCGAACGGCGGCGGCACGTAGATCACGGTGGTGTTGGCACCAGTCGCCTTCACGGCGTCAGCCACGGTGTTGAAGATCGGCACCGTGCCCTCGAACTTCTGGCCGCCCTTGCCCGGCGTCACGCCGGCGACGACCTGCGTGCCGTACTCCATCATCTGCTTGGCGTGGAACGAGCCATCGCGGCCCGTGATGCCCTGGATGACGAGCTTGGTGTTCTTGTCGATGAAGACGCTCATCTCACTTGCCTCCCTTGGCCAGCTCGACCGCGCTCTTCACGGCCGTGTCCATGTCGCTGGAGGCGGAGAATCCGTTCTCCGTGAGGATCTTCATGGCGATCTCTTCGTTGGTGCCCGTGAGGCGGATGACGATCGGCACCTTGAGCGGATTCTGCTTGGTGGCCGTCACGATGCCGTTGGCCACGTCGTCGGTGCGCGTGATGCCGCCGAAGATGTTGAACAGGATGGCCTTCACGTTCGGGTCGGCCGTGATGATGCGCAGCGCGTTGACGACCTTCTCGGGATTCGACGACCCGCCGATGTCGAGGAAGTTCGCCGGCTCGCCGCCGTAGTACTTCACGAGGTCCATCGTCGCCATCGCGAGACCGGCGCCGTTCACCACACAGCCGACGTTGCCGTCGAGCTTGATGAACGTGAGGTTCGCGTTGCGCGCGTCCACTTCGCTGGGCTCTTCCGACGACTCGTCGCGCAGCGCGGCGATGGCCGGCAAGCGATCGAGTTCGTTGTCGTCGATCACCATCTTGCCGTCGACCGCGAGCAACTCACCCGACGGCGTGACCACCAGCGGGTTGATCTCGGCCAGCGAGCAGCCCGCCGCCATGAACGCGGCGTACAGCTGCTGCATGATCTTCGCCGCGGCGCGCGCCAGCTTCACGTCCTCGTAGAGGAAGAAGCCCATGCGCATCGCCTGATACGTCGGCAAGCCGTAGCGCGGGTCCACCGGCACATACAGGATCTTCTCCGGCGTCGTCGCGGCGACCTCCTCGATGTCGATGCCGCCGGCGGCCGACACCATGAACACGGGCTTCTTCGTCGCGCGGTCCACGATGATCCCGACATAGGCTTCGCTGCCGATGTCCGCCGCGACCGTCACCAGCACCTTCTCGACCGTCAGCCCCTTGATGTCCATGCCAAGGATCGCCTCGGCCTTCGCCTTCGCGTCCGCCGGCGTGGGACAATACTTGACACCGCCGGCCTTGCCGCGCCCACCGGCATGCACCTGTGCCTTCACCATGACGGCGGTGCCGTACTTCGTTGCGAGCGCCTCCGCCTGCGTGGCGGTCGTCGCGATCTCACCGGGCGGGATCGGCACGCCCTGGGCGCGAAGGAGCTCCTTCGCTTGGTACTCGTGGATGTTCACTCGTTCTCCACTCGCGTCCACGGGGTGGACGGCGGGTTGAGGGTGGTCGGGGAGCGCAGAATGAGGAGCGATCCCTCAGCCCTATAAGATAGCATAGGGCGCCCCCTACCGACGAGGGCGGTCGAGCAGGGCCCCAAGGGCGTTCATCGCCTCACCGAAGCCGACCCAGTCCCCGCGCTGTAGCGCCGCCCGCATCGCGGCGTAGAGGCTGCGAGCGCGGTCGGTCAGGTCGCTCGGCGCCGCCGCCGCCGTGGGAGCGACCGGCGCGGGCACGCCAAGGGCGGTGGCCAGGTCGCCGCCGCGCCGGGTGCCGCCCGCGTCGCGAACGACCACGGTCGCCAGCGTCGGCGCGTCGTCGGTTGGCCATCGGTAGAAGGGTTGCACGACCGCCCATCCGCCGTCCAGCATCGGCACGACACGCGCGGCACCGGCGATGGCGGACGCCCCATCGGCGCCGGCACTACGCAGGGAGTCGAGCGTCTCAGACCACCCTGCCGCCGCGGCCGCACGATGCCAGTGGACACCCCGGGAGGGACCGCCGACCGCGACGATCACGCCGGCCACGACGTCGGTGCTGTCCACGAGGGGGATGGTCGTTGCGCCCGCGGGCGACGCGGGCCACCACGCCGCACGCTGATAGCGTCCCCCCACGACCGTGTCGGCGCCGTCGTGCGGCGGGATGTGGCGGCGCACCGCCGCTTCGCCCCGGGTCCCGACCGCCGCGAAGGCCTCGGCCTGCCATTCGGCCGCATCGAGGAGCGGCGGGAGGCGCTCCGCGATCGCCGTCGGCAGGGCCGGCGCTGGCGCAAGGGTCCGCGGGAGCAGACGGGCCCACGCACGCAGGATGGGGTCAGGATCCGCGACGGGCACGATGATCACGCGCCCGCTGTGCGCCGAGACCAGCGCGGTCGCGGCATGCGCGACGTATCGGAGCGGTCCCTCGCGCGTCGCCAGCGGCCGGGCGAGCGGGAACGCGTTCGACCCCGCATAGAGGTCGAGTACCCAGATCAGCGAGTCGCCCATCACGAGGGGGGACACCACGGACCCTTGGCGCAGGAAGGGCACGAGGGTGGCCACCCGTGCCCGAACGCTGCGCTGGCTGACCAATCGGGTGTCTGGCGCGTGGCGACTGAGCAGACGCGGATCCTGTTCGCTCCAGGCCGTGGCGACGCGCACCAGCGCGCGATCAAGCGGAATACCAGCCACCGCGCGCGGCGTGCCGCGGACCAGCTGTGAACCGGAGGCCCCGTCCCACACCAGGACCGGGCGGAGGCGTTGCTCGACCACGTCGGCGCGATCCTCGGCGCCGACGAAGATCGGTCCACCACGAGCATCCGATTCGGCGGCACGCACGCGGAGTACACTCCACTGGTCCTCCGGCTGTGTGGAGTCGCTCGCGAGTGCCGGCGCGGCGACCCGCAACAACGCGGGCGACCCGCCGACGGTGGCGACCCCGGGGGCACCGATCAGGCCGCCGTGCCGGTGGCGGCGCCCGATCGCTCGGTCCAGCGGATCCGGATCCCACACCGGCATCCCGATGAGCTCGTCGCGTGATCGGATCGTCAGGGACTCCGGGAGCGGACGCAACCGATCGATGCCGTACGCTCGGCGCGTGAATCCCGCGCGGACGGCATCGTAGGGTCGTTCCTGGGCCGCGGCGTCCGAGGCGGGGGTCGACAACGCCACGATGGCCGGCACACCCCACCGCAGCGCCGGGACGAGCAGGAGCACGAGGGTCAGCACCGAGACGGCGAGGCGCGGTTGTCCGCTCCACCCGGCCCAGACGATCACCACCGCGGCGGCGAAGCAGGTGTAGGCAAGCACCGTGCTGATCGGGAGTCCCAGTTGGTGGTCCGTGGCCCCGAACACACCGGACGCGCCCGTCCCGGTGAGCAGCAAGTCGAACGCCTGTAACCGGTACGACCACGCCAGCAGGATGAGGAGGGCGCCGCCCAGCACCGACAGATGGCGACGCACCCACGGCGACAAGTGGACCTCGGCGCGCCCCCATCGCAGCGACGGGGTCAGGGCGTAGCCCAGCGCCACGAGGACCGTGATCGTGGCCACGAGCACCACCGACCACCGATGCAGCGCGCGCTCGAACGGGAACCAGAACACCCAGATCCCGAGGTCGGCCTGGAAGTATGGATCGCTCTCGCCGAAGGGGACGCCGGCGCGGGCCAAGGCCAGCAACTGCCAGTCCCGGGCGGGGATCGTGAACGCGATGCCGACACAGAGCGCGAGGAGGAGCGTACCGAGCGAGAGATACCGCGGTGGCAGCTCCTCGCCGATCTCCAGGTTCCCGATGCGCCGGGGCAAGACCACCGACGCGACCGACCGGCGGACCGCCCACAGGTTCGCGAGGGCCAGCGTGGTGCCCGCGACGAAGGCCAGGAGCCGCAGGGTGCTGGCGTGACCGCGCTGCAGTCGCCACGCGTCGAGGGCGTCCAGCGCGGCGAACCACTGGAACTCCGCGTAGATCTCCGCCCCCACGCGGCCGAGGAGCAGCAACAGCGCGGCCGACACCACGAGGACGAACCCGCGGCGTCCCATCAGGTCACACCTCGATCCCCTGTGCGCGGAGCCACTGCGCGACCTCATCCCGCATCGCGGCCAAGCGCAGAGCGGTCGGTGCCTCGAATCGCATCACGAGGACCGGCTGGGTGTTCGAGGCGCGGATCAAGCCCCAGCCGTCGCCGAACAGGATACGGGCCCCATCGATGTCGTTGACGTCGTAGCGTGTCCGGAAGTGCGCGACCGCCTCTGCGACGATCGCGAACTTGCGGGCATCGGGACAGGCGACCCGCAGCTCCGGGGTCGAGACGAAGTGCGGAACGTCGGCCAGCAGCTCCCGGACGGTGCGACCGCTGCTCGCGACGATGCGGAGCAGCCGCGCCGCCGCGTAGAGGGCGTCGTCGTGGCCGTAGAATCCCTCGCTGAAGAACATGTGGCCGGACATCTCACCCGCGAGCGGGGCGCTGCGGCGCTTCATCTCGTCCTTGATCAGCGAGTGTCCTGTTCGCCACATCACGGGCTCGCCGCCCGCCGCACGGATCGCATCGGGGAGCGCCTGGGAGCACTTCACATCGAAGATGATCGGATGGGACCCACCGAGCCGCGCCAGGACGTCGCGGGCATACACGATCAGCAGATAGTCGCCCCAAATGACCGTCCCCTGCCCGTCCACGATGCCGATGCGGTCCGCATCGCCGTCGAACCCGATCCCCAGCTCTGCCCCGTCGGCCCGCACCTGCGCGATGAGATCCTGCAGGTTCTCTTCGACGGTGGGATCGGGGTGATGATTCGGGAAGGTCCCGTCGCTCTCCTCGAAGAGCGCCGTGGACGTCACGCCGAGTCGCGCGAACAACTGCGGCGCCGCGACCGCCCCGACACCGTTGCCACAGTCGTACACGATGCGCATGGGGCGCGCCAACGGTCCGGTACGTGCCACGAGGTCATCCACGTACGCCGCGAGCACGTCGTCGTGGCGTAGCGTGGCGAGGCCGCTCGCATACTGCCCGGCGGTGATGATCCGATGGAGCTGCTGGATCCCATCGCCGTGCAACGACGCGGTGCCGAGGCAGAGTTTGAACCCGTTGAACTCCGGCGGGTTGTGCGAGCCCGTGATCTGGATGCCACCGGCCGAGGGCAGGTGGTGCAACGCCCAATAGACGGTCGGCGTGGGCACCACGCCGATGTCGACCACATCGCGGCCACCCGCCATGAGCCCTGCGACGAGCGCGTCGCGCAACGCAGGGCCGCTGGGCCGGTTGTCGCGGCCGACCACGACCGGCCCCTGCCGTGCCTCCTGCGCGAGCAAGGTCGCGAACGCGCGGCCGATCGCCAGCGCGGCCTCGACCGTCAGGTCGTCCCCGACCACGCCGCGGATGTCGTACTGCCGGAAGATCCCGCTGGCGATGCTCACGGGTCGCGCTCCGCAGCGACCACGGGCTCCGTCGCGCCGGCGACCGGCGCGCCCTGCTCCGCCCACTGCACCAGCGGCGACGCCGCCAGCCCGATGCCGAGGATCGCCACACTGGTCCCGGCGATCACGAGGCGCGTCATCAGCCCCGTGGCCGCCACCGGACTCGCCTCGGCCGGGCGCTCCTTCATGAACATCGCCATGACCATGTAGAGGTAGAATCCGGCGCTGATGGCCGACGTCAGCACCAGCGCGATCGCGACCAACGGCATGCGCATCGGGCCGCTCAACGCCGCGTCCAGCATGTACCATTTCGCAATGAAGCCTGCGCCGCCGAAGATCGGGAACCCCAACAAGGCGAACATGTACACCGACATCGCCATGGCGAGCCAGGGCCGCACCTGCCACAGGCCCAGGTAGTCCGTGAGGCCCGACCGACCGGTCGTCGGACGCGAGACGGCGCTGACCACCGCGAAGGCCCCGAAGGTGGCCAGCGAGTACGACACCAGATAGAACAACAAGGCGCTGCGGCCGAGGGACGAGTTCGCCAACGCCGCGATGAGCAGGTAGCCCGAGTGCACGATGCTCGAGTAGGCCAGCATGCGCTTCACGTTCTGCTGCGGCAAGGCGACCACCGACCCGACGATCATCGTCAGGATGGCCGCCACCATCAAGGGACCACGCCACGTCGCCACCGCGTGAGGGAAGGCCTCGGTCCACACGCGGATGAAGGCGGCGAAGGAGGCGGCCTTGACCGTCGCGGCCATGAACGCGGTGATGGCGGTCGGCGCGCCGTCGTACACATCGGGCGCCCACATGTGGAACGGCGCCGCCGAGACCTTGAAGAGGAAGCCGATCAGCATCAGCGCGATGCCGACGTGCAGCAGCGCGGTCGCTGGCCCGAGCCCGGCACCGGCGGCCGCCCCGATCTCCGCCAGACCGGTCTGCCCCGTCGCGCCGTAGACGATGGCGATCCCGAAGAGGAGGAACGCGGTGGAGAACGCCCCGAGCAGGAAGTACTTCAATGCACTCTCGGCCGACCGGGCGCTGCGGCGATTGATGCCGGCCAGGACATACACCGACAGCGACATGATCTCGATCGCCAGGAACAGCGCCATGAGGTCCCGTGCCGCGCCCATCAACATCATGCCGCCGCCCGCGAACAGCACCAACACGTGCGACTCGGCGATGCCGACCTGCTCACGGGCATTGTCCTCGATCCCGATGGCGATCGTCGCGATGACCCCGAGGAGCACGACGACCGACACCGCCGCGCGGAAGGGATCCAACGCGACCGGCCCGCCGGTGGTCGTATGACCGCCCGCCGCGAGCAGCAGCACGCCGCCCAACGCCGCCACGGCGACCCCGATCGCGCCGAACCCCACGACGCGCTGGGTCTGCGCCCCGTCGCCGCGGAATGCGGCCAGCAACATCAGCAACATCCCCCCGCCGAACAGCACCAGCTCCGGGGCGAGTGCCAGCGCGAGGTCCCCGGGTACCGTCAGGTCCAGTCTCATGTTACGGCGCCTCCACGACGGACGATGGCGCGAGCGAGGCCCGTCGCGCCTCGACGTGGGTCAGGACCTCTTGGAGCCGCGGTTCCATCCGGCGGAGCACCGGCGCCGGGTGGATGCCGAGATAGAAGATCATGCCAGCGACCGGCACCATCATGGCGACTTCGCGCCAGTTCATGTCCGGGATGTTGCGATTCTCGGGCTTGTCGAGCGGGTTGAAGAGCACGCGCTGCACGGCCCACAGCACATACACCGCCGACAGGACGACGGAGCTCGCGGTGATCGCGGTCAGCAGCGGCTGCGTCTGGAACGACCCGGTGAGCACGAGGAACTCGCCCACGAATCCGTGCGTGCCCGGCACCGCGATGCTGGAGAGCATCGCGATCATGAGGAACAGCGAGTAGACGGGCATCACGCGCGCGAGGCCACCGAAGGACGACAGTTCGCGCGTGTGACGCCGGTCGTAGACCATGCCGATCATCAGGAAGAGCGCCCCCGTCGACACCCCGTGGGCCAACTGGACCATCATGGCACCCTGGAGGGACTCGATCGTCAGCGAGAAGATGCCCAGGACGACGATGCCCATGTGCGACACGGAGGAGTACGCGACCATGCGCTTGAAGTCGGTCTGGACCAGCGCGACGAGCGCGGCATAGACCACACCGATCACCGCGAGCACCAGGATGGTGCCGCGCACCAGTGGGGCCATCGCGATGTCAGGGAACAAGGGCAGCGAGAAGCGGAGCAGTCCGTAGGTCCCCATCTTCAGCAGGATGGCCGCCAGGTCCACCGAGCCTTCGGTCGGTGCCTCGACGTGCGCGTCCGGCAGCCAGGTGTGGAACGGGAAGAGCGGGATCTTGACTGCGAAGGCCGCGAAGAACGCCATGAACAACCAGAAGCGCTCGGTCCCGGAGAGCAACGGCGCGGTCGCGAGCACCGCATCGTAGGCGAAGTCCGGACGACCGGTCACGGGATCGGCCGCCGCGAGGCCCAGGTACAGGATCGCCAGCAGCATCAACAGCGAACCGACCAGCGTGTAGATGAAGAACTTGATCGCCGCGTACCAGCGCCGTGCCCCGCCCCAGACCCCGATGATGAAGAACATCGGGACGAGCACGACCTCCCACATCACATAGAAGAGGAAGATGTCGCGCGCCATGAACACGCCCATCATGCCTGAGGTCATCACCAGGAAGAGGGCGTGATACGAATGCACCCGCCGATCGATGCTCGTCCACCCGGACAGCACCGCGATCGGCATGAGGAAGGTCGTGAGCAGGATCAGGAAGATCGAGATCCCGTCCAGTGCGAGCGAGAACCGGATCCCCCACTGCGGCAACCACGGCACGTCGACCGCGAACTGCCAGCCGCCGGTGGGTTCGAAGCTCCACCACAGGCCGGTCGACAGGAGGAACATCCCCAAGAACGACGCGAAGGTCGTCCAACGCGCGAAGTCATCACTCGCGGGCCCGGTGCGCAGGGCCCGCTGGGCAACGAAACCGTGGATCCAGAGGACGAGCGCCGTCAACAGAGGGAGCGCGAGCAACGCCGGCAGGATCCACGACGCATAGCCGATGGACGTGAGGAACGCGTTCATGCGGCGCCTCCACCGAACAGGACCAGTAGCGCGACCGCGCCGAGGACCAGGACCCAGGCATAGGTACTGACGCGTCCGTTCTGCAGCGCCGAACCGACACGCCCCGCCAGCCACGGAAGTCGCCAGCCGAGCCCTTCGACCCCGAGGCGATCGATCAGGCCGCGATCGATCCCGCGATACAGGATCGACCGCGAGACCCAAAGCACCGGACGGACGATGATCGCGTCGTACACCTCATCGACGAAGTACTTGTGCTCGAGCAGGCGATCGATGCCCCGCCATTGCGTGGTGTCCTCGCGCGCGGACACGATCGTCGCGCGCCGGTACCACCACAGCGCCCCCGCGACGGCCGCCACCGCGATACCGGTGGCCAGCACCAGCAGCACGAGCTCCGTCGTGTGGTCCAGATGAGGCAGCGTGCCCAAGCCGATGGCGCGGGCCGCCGCGCCGACGACCGGGTCCAACCAGTGCTCGAGCGAGGCGGTGGGGCCGAGCGGGATCGCGTCGGTCACGATCTTCGGCAGATTCAGCCACCCTCCGACGGCGGCCAAGAGCCCGAGCGCGACCAACGGGACGGTCATCGTCCACGCGCTCTCGTGGAGCTCGCCGCGTTCTCCGGGGCCGGTCCGGTTCGCGCCGTGGAACGTGAACCACATCATGCGCGTCATGTACACCGCCGTCACCACCGCCGCGACGGACAGCATCGCCCAGGCGCCGTAGAGGATGAGGTGCCCGGGGATCCCCAGCCAGGTCGCCTCGGCGAGCGAGGTACCATGCGCCCGCGCGAACACGCTCGCGAGGATCTCGTCCTTCGAGAAGAAGCCGGCCAGCGGCGGGATCCCCGCGATCGCGAGGGTGCCGATCCACATGGTGGCCGCGGTGATCGGCAGGTAGGTCCGCAACCCCCCCATGTTGCGCATGTCCTGCGCATCCTCGTGGCGTCCCGTGGCGTCGTACGCGTGGTGCATCGCGTGGATGACGGACCCGGCGCCGAGGAACAACAGCGCCTTGAAGAAGGCATGCGTGACGACGTGGAACAATCCCGCGACATAGGCGCCGGCGCCGACCGCGGCGAACATGAAGCCGAGTTGTGACACGGTCGAGTAGGCCAGGACCTTCTTGATATCCCACTGCCGCAGGCCGATCGTCGCGGCGAAGAGCGCGGTCGTCGCTCCGATGACGACCACGGTCAGCGCCGCCGCGGGAGCCGCCGCGAACAGGAAGCCGGAGCGGATGATCAGGTACACCCCCGCGGTGACCATCGTGGCCGCATGGATGAGGGCGGACACCGGGGTCGGGCCGGCCATCGCATCGGGTAGCCACGTGAACAGCGGAAGCTGCGCACTCTTGCCCGTGCATCCCACGAACAGCATGAGGGCGACCACCGTCAGGACCGCGGTCCCAGGCGCCGTGGCCGCGACGGCCGCCTGCACGCCCGCGAAGTCCAGGACCCGCCAGTGGGCGAACATCAGGAACATCGCGATGAGGAATCCGAGGTCCCCCACCCGGTTGATGATGAAGGCCTTCTTCCCAGCGTCCGCGTTCTTCTTCTCACCGAACCAGAACCCGATCAACAGGTAGGAGCAGAACCCGACGCCTTCCCACCCCACGAACAGCACGGGGTAGCTCCCGCCCAGGACCAGCAGCAGCATGAAGAAGACGAAGAGATTCAAGTACAGGAAGTAGCGCGGATACGCCGCGTCGCGCGCCATGTAGCCCACACTGAACAGGTGGATCAAGGCCCCGACGCCCGTGATCACCAGCGTCATGATGATCGACAGCTGATCGAGCCAGAGCGTCGCACCGAGCCGCAGGTCGCCGGCCTCCATCCACGTGAAGTACTCGCGCACGAACGGCGCGGCCTCCGCGGCGGCGCGCATGTCGAGCAGGATGGCGATCGCGAGCCCGAAGGCGGCGAGCATCACGCTGGTGCCGATCAGCGAGACCGGGAGGAACCACCGATGCCGCTTGGCGCCATGCGAGACGTCGGCCAGCGCCGCGTGCGCGGCGACCGGCACCTCGACCTCGCCCGAGACCGAGACATGTCCCGCATCCCGTGCCTCGTCCACCAGCGTCCGCATCTCATCGGTGATCCCGGTGAGGTGTTCACCGTGCGCGCCGGTGGCGCCGCGCCCCCAGTGCTGCGCGTCGGGATCATACGGGCCGGGGACCCATTCGTCGGCCGCCGAGATCAGGCCGTTGATGCAGGCGCCGAGCAGGGGCAGGACCAGCACCAGCCAGATCCATTCGGTCGAGGACCCGTCGAGGGGGTGCGCGGCGACGGCACCCGCGAGCTGAGAGAGGATCATCCGCGGAGGAGGCCGAGCAGGTCGAGGTCCACCGTCTGGCGGTGGCGGAACAAGGCGATGACGATCGCGAGCCCCACGGCCGCTTCGGCCGCCGCCACGGTCATCACGAAGATCACGAACACCTGCCCACCGACGCCGTGCAGCTTGGAGAACGCCACGAAGGCCAGGTTGACGGCGTTGAGCATCAGCTCCACGCACATGAAGACGATCAGCGCGTTGCGTCGGGTCAGCACACCGATGACCCCGATCGCGAAGAGGGCGACCGAGAGGGCGAGGGCTTCCGGGATCATGTGGACGTCCTCCGCCCCAGCACCACGGCCCCGATGATCGCGACCAGGATCAGGACCGACGTCAACTCGAAGGCCAGGAGATACTCATTGAACAGCGCATCCGCCACGGGCGCGATCGCACCGGTCGACGCAGGCGGTGGCGCGAGCGGCGTCGGGACGACGGGCAGCCAGTCCGGACGCGCCAGGACGGCGAGCTCGATCGTCAGGGCCACGGCCACAGCAGCGGCGGTCGCGCGGACCCGCGGGTCGCGCTGGTCACGCATACTGTCGGCGTGCCCGAGATTGAGGAGCATGACCACGAAGAGGAAGACCACCATGATCGCGCCGGCGTAGACCAGCACCTGGATGGCCCCCACGAAGTGCGCGTCCATCATCACATAGAGCGCCGCCAGCGAGAACATCACGTTCACCAGCCACAACGCCGCGGCGACCGGGCTCTTTCGGGTGACGAACGCGATCGCCGAGGCGAGGGCAACGAGGCCGAAGAGATAGAAATGGAACGAATAGAACAGCGGGTAATCCGGCAGCATCACTCCCCCGTCGGGTGTGCAGGATCCCACAGCTCGCTGACCTCGTGCGTCTGGGACGTGAGGCGCGCCAAGTCGTACACGAACCGGTCGCGGCTGTATTCGGCGTTCTCGAAGTGCCGACCCAGGTGGATCGCCTCCTCGGGACAGACCTCCTGACAGTAGCCGCAGAAGATGCAGCGGAACTCGTCGATCTCGAAGATCAGCGGGTAGCGGTTCCCGGTCGCATCCTCGCCGGGCACCAGTTTGATGCAGTTCGCCGGGCACACCGTGGGGCAGAGCCCGCATGCGACGCACTTGGCCGCCCCGGTCTCGGTGGTGAGCATCCGGTGCGTCCCGCGCCAGCGCGGCGACACCGGCCACTGCTCCTCGGGATACTGCACCGTGACCTTATGCGGGTCGACCAAGTGCCGGAACGTGTTCGCCAGTCCCGACAGCGTGGCGCGCACGTAGCTCACCTCGTCGGTCGGGCGATCGACGACCTTCGCCGTGATGGCCATCAGTCAGCTCCACTCGCCGGGACGACCGGCGGAACACGGGATTGCAGCGCCGCGACCCGTCGCCGATCCAGCCGCGACGTCGCCGGGCTCACCAAGCGGCCACGGTCGGCGATGAACGCCAGGAGGCCGACCAGCACGATGTTGATCCCGAAGAGGATCACGCCGAAGAGCGGACCGCGCCCGACACCGGCACGATCCAGTGCCAGGCTGAGTGCCGCGATCAGCACGACATACACCAGCGACAGCGGCAGCAGCAGCTTCCAGCCGAGCGACATCAACTGATCGTACCGGAAGCGCGGCAGCGTCCAGCGGATCCACATGAAGAAGAAGAGGAAGAACGCCAGCTTGGTCACGAACGCCCCGAACGTCAGCGCGGACTTCAGCGGGGACCACGGGGCCGTGTTGTCCCACAACGTGAACGGGATGTCCCAGCCACCGAAGAACAAGGTCACGATCAGCGCCGACGCCGTGATCATGTTGGCATACTCGGCGATGAAGAACAGCGAGAACTTCATCGCCGAATACTCGGCGTGGTAGCCGGCGACCAGCTCCGACTCCGCCTCCGGCATGTCGAACGGCAGGCGATTCGTCTCGGCGAACGACGCGATGATGAAGACGAAACAGGCGATCGACAACAGGAAGACGTTCCACCCCTGGGTCGCCTGCTGCTGGATGATGGTGTCGATCGAGACGTTCCCGGCGAGCAACAGCACGGCGATCGCGCCCAAGCCCATCGAGATCTCGTAGCTGACCATCTGCGCGGAGGACCGCAGGCCACCCAGCAGCGAGTACTTCGAGTTCGACGCCCATCCCGCGAGCACGATGCCGTACACGCCCAAGGACGAGATCGCGAGCGTGAACAGGAAGCCGATCGGCAGATCCGCGACGACGAGGTCGATCCGCCCCCACGGGGTCGGCAACGGCGACCCGAGGGGGATCACTGCCCAGGTGATCATCGCCGGGATGAAGGCCAAGGCCGGCGCCAGCACGAACAACACACGATCCGCGGCGTCGGGGTACGTCTCTTCCTTCATGATGTTCTTGACCCCGTCGGCCGCCGGCTGCAGGAGACCCATAGGTCCCGCACGGTTCGGGCCGCGGCGATCCTGGATCCACGCCGAGATCTTCCGCTCGGCCAAGGTGAGCATCGCGACGCTGACCATGTACACGGTGAAGACCACCACCATCTTGATCAGTGAGGCGACCACGAAGACCCCGGTCGACGGCGGCAGCTGCGGGTCCACCACGGAGGCGAACGCGGGGACGATCATACGCCGACCTCCGCGCGCACGAGCGCCCCCTGCAGTCCGAGCTGATCGTAGCTCAAGCCCTCGAACGGCGGGACCTGGGCGGCGAGCGCCTGGAAGATGTCGGCGGGGACGAAGCCCGGCGTGGGCGCCCCGAGACGGCGGAGCAGCTCGGCGAACACGAACCAGCCCGGTCGCGCGAGTGCCGGCGGGGTCTTGGCCTGGAGGTAGCGCTGGACGCGACCCCGGAGGTTGGTGAAGGTCCCTTCTTCTTCCACGACGTTCGTCAAGGGGATCGCGATCACGGCACGCTGCGCGAGTGCCGGCGCGATCACGGTGCCCGCGAAGACCACGGCGTCGGCGCGCGCGAGCGGCGCGAGGTCGATGCCCTCGAGTGCGTCGTCCACGACCAGGACCACGTCACCGTCCTGCACCTCGCGCAGCGGATCCGCCGTGCGCGTGAAGCCGAGCAGCTCGGCCCCCCGTGCATTCGGGGCCCGCTCCGTGCGGCGCGCCAGATCCGGCACGCCGGGCAGCGGCTCCTCGACGCCCTCGGACCGCACCGTGAACACGCCGCGGCCGCCGGCGATGGCAATGAGGGCCCGCAGCAAGAACAAGGTCTCGTTGGAGCTGTGCGCCGACGCGACCACGTGCACCGGGCGGGTGCGCACCGCCGAGGCGAGCGTCGCCATCGCCACCTCCCAGCCGGCCTCCCGATGTTCCGCGCCCACCTTGATCAGCGGATGCACGATGCGGTCCGTGCGGTTCATCCAGCGGTAATCCGCTCGGCCCGCGTCACAGAGGAAATGCTGATTCACCGCCTCGTTCGCGCGCGGGCGGAGGCGCACGACGACGTTGTCGCGGGTCTCGACGATGGTGTTGCAGCCCTGCGAGCAGTTGGGGCACACCGAGGCAGTGCGATCCAGCTCCCAGGCGCGGGCCTTGTTCAGGAAGTCCTTGGAGAGCAGCGCGCCCACCGGGCACAGGTCGACGACGTTCGCCGCCCATGGGTGGGTCAGATCATGGTCCGGGGCCTTGCCGATCAGCGCGCGGTCGCCGCGCTCGCTGACGTTCAGCACCGGGTCCTGCGCGACATCGTCCATGAAGCGCACGCACCGCGTGCACAGGATGCACCGGTTGGGCACGTAGAGCACGTCGCCCCCGAAGTCCTCCATCGGGTTGAAGCGCTTGGGCTCCTCGTAGCGCGAGGTCGCGCGACCCTCCTGGAACGTGTAGTCCTGCAACTCGCACTCGCCGGCCTGATCGCAGATCGGGCAATCCAGCGGATGGTTGATCAGCAGGAACTCCAGCACCCCTTCGCGCGCCTTGTGCGTCGCGTCGGTGTGCACGTGCACCACCTGTCCCTCCGCGACCGCGGTCGCGCAGGCCGGCGCGAGCTTCGGGGCCTTCTCGACCTCGACCAGACACATCCGGCACACGCCCGCGACCGGCAGCGCGGGATGGTAGCAATAGTGCGGGATGAGGACGCCGACTTGCTTCGCCGCTTCGAGGATCGACGTCCCGGCCGGCACCGCGACCGGGCGACCTTCGATCGTGAGGGACACCATCGGAGGGGTCGTCATCAGTCAGCCGCCACGGCGACGGTGTTCTGCTTCTTGGGGATCAAGGCTTCGAACTCGTGCCGGAACTTCTGCAGGCCCGACACCACCGGGGCCGCGCAGGAGTCCGACAACACGCAGATCGTCTTGCCCGTCATGTTGTCCGCGATATCCAGCAACGTGTCGAGGTCCGCGTACGTGCCCTCGCCGGCACAGATCCGCTCGAGGATGCGGGTCGTCCACGCCGTGCCCTCTCGGCACTGCGAGCACTGCGCGCACGACTCATGCGCATAGAAGCGCGCCAAGCGCGCGACCATCCGGGGGATCGATTGGCTGTCGTCGAACACGATCACGCCGCCGGAGCCGAGCATCGTGCCCGCTGCGATCATCCCCTCGTAATCCATCACGGCCCCCATGGCTTCGTCGCGCGTGAGCATGGGGACCGACGAGCCGCCAGGGATCACGGCCTTGATCTTGCGCCCGGTCGGGGCGCCGCCGACCACGTCCTCGAGGAACTCCCCGAAGGGGAAGCCGAGGACCATCTCGTAATTGCCCGGGCGCGCGACGTTCCCGCACACAGAGAACAACTTGGTGCCGACGCTCTTGGGGTTCGAGAGCTGCAGGGACTGATACCAGGCCGCGCCGCGCGTGAGGATGTGCGGGACCGCCGCCAGCGACTCGACGTTGTTGATCGTGGTCGGCTGCCCGAACAGGCCGGCCACCGCGGGGAACGGCGGCTTGATGCGCGGGTTGCCGCGCTTGCCTTCGATCGAGTTCATCAGGGCGGTCTCTTCGCCGCAGATGTAGGCCCCCGCCCCGCGGTGCACATGCACGTCGATCCGGTGCCCGCTGCCCATGGCATCCGCCCCCAGGATCCCGGCGGCGTACGCCTCGCGCACGGCCGTCTCCACCCGCTGCAGCGGCTCCGTGAACTCACCGCGGATGTAGATGTATGCCGTCGTCGCCCCGATCGCATACGCGCCGATCGCCACGCCCTCGACCAACGCGTGGGGGGTCCAGCGCATGATCTCGCGGTCCTTGAACGTGCCCGGTTCGGACTCGTCGGCATTGCAGCACAGATAGTGCGGCTTGCCGTCGCCCGGCCGCATGAAGGACCACTTGATGCCCGTCGGGAAACCCGCGCCGCCGCGGCCGCGCAGCCCCGAGGCCTTGACCTCGTCGACGATCGCGCCGGGCGTCTGCCCGAGCGCGCGCTCCAGAGCGACGTACCCGCCGCGGGTGCGCCAGCCGGTGAGCGAACGCGCATCGGGGTCCCCGAAGTGCGCACTGAGGACCGGCGTCTCGCGCGGATGCGGTCGATGCGGATAACCCATATCAGGCAGCGAGCGTGAAAGAGTGGAGCACGGATCCCATGGCGTCGGCGGTGCTCACTTGAGTTGCGCGAGGATGGTCGGCACGCGGGCCGGCGTGACGCTCTCGTGGAACTCGTCATTGATCATGATGGGCGTCGCGAACCCGCAGGCACCGAGGCACTCCACCTCGATCACGGTGAAGCGTCCGTCGGCCGACGTGACGCCCAACTCACCACAGCCCGTCTTCTCGAGCAGGGTGCGCACCACATCGTCCGCGCCGCAGGCGCCACAGGGACTCGTGGTGCACACCTGGATGAAATGGCGACCCACGGGATGCTGGTGGTACATCGTGTAGAAGGTCACCACCCCTTTGACGTGGGCAGCGGAGCAACCGAGCAGGCCGGCGATCTCCTCCATCGCGGCCGGGCTCACCCACCCGCGCTCGCGCTGGATGATCCACAAGCCCGGCAACAAGGCCGCCTGGCGCGAGGGATAGCGGGCACAGATCGCTTCGAGCTCCTCGCGGATCGTCCCGATGAACACCGGGCCCGCGTCGGCCGTCGTCTCGTGGGTCATCGGTCGATCTCCCCCATCACGATGTCGATCGAGGCATTGATGGCGATCACGTCGGAGAGCAGATGCCCCTCGACCATCGCCGGGATGGCCGACAGGTTGAGGAACGACGGCGGCCGGATGCGCCAGCGGACCGGCTTCGCGGTCCCATCGCTCACCATGTAATACCCCTTCTCGCCCTTGGGACTCTCGACGGGCACATAGACCTCACCCACCGGGGGCCGCGGCCCTTCCATCACGAGCTTGAAGTGGTGGATCATCGACTCCATCCCGCTCGTGGCCTGATGCTTGGGGGGCAGGATGATGCGCGGGTCGTCCACGTTCACCGGGCCGTCGGGCAGGCGCGCCGCAGCCTGCTCGAGGATGCGCACGGACTGCCGGAGCTCCTCGAGCCGCACGAGATAGCGGTCGTACACATCGCCGTGCGTACCGACCGGGATCTCGAAATCGTAGGTCTCATAGTCGAGATACGGGACATCGCGCCGGACATCGTAGTCCACCCCGGAGGCGCGGAGCATCGGGCCGCTGAGGCCGCGGTCCAGCGCTTCGGCCGACGACAGTGCTCCCAGTCCGACGGTCCGTCCCACCCAGATGGCGTGGCGCGTGAGCATCCGATCGACTTCGTCGATGGTGCGCGGGAAGGTCCGGATGAAGTTGCGCAGACCGTCCATCCACCCATCGGGGATGTCGGCCGCCATGCCACCCACGCGCGTCGCGCTGGTGGTCAGCCGGGCTCCGACCCATCCCTCCAGCAGGTTGTACACGTTCTCGCGCTCCTGGAACGACCACAGGAACGGCGTGAACGCGCCGATGTCGATCGAGGTGGTCCCGAGCCACACCAAGTGTGAGATGATGCGCGAGAGCTCCATCGCGATGACCCGCAACACCGTGCAGCGCTCGGTGATCTGCACGCCGAACAAACGCTCGGCGCCGAGCACGTAGGCCACGTTGTTGCCGATCGAGTTCAGGTAGTCCTCGCGATCCGTCCACGGGACGATCTGGTTGTACTGCCGGTACTCCCCGATCTTCTCGAAGCCGCAGTGCAGATACCCGATGTGCGGCACGCAGCGCACCACCGTCTCGCCATCCAGCTCGAGGACCAGGCGCAGCACACCGTGCGTCGCTGGATGCTGCGGGCCGATGTTGATGAGCATGTGCTCGCCGCCGAGTTCCGGTTCCAGGAGCGGCGGCTCGGCGACCGTCACGGTCTCGCCGTCGGCCTGGACCTGCAACGGCACGCGGATCGGGCGGCCGGCGGCATCGAGCCCCGTGGTCGCGAGGGCGACCTCGACCGTGCGTCGCGTCGCCATCACTCGCCCACCTTCGCGCCGGCGTCGAGCCGCGCACGCATCTCGGGGGTGATGTCGCCGTAGGCTTCGGCGATCGAGAGCTCGGTCATGGAGTAATGCGCCTCAGGATTCGCCCGCAGCGCCTGCGACAGTTGCTCTGAGCGTGAGAAGCGCCCCCGCAACGGGAAATCCTTCCGCAGGGGGTGCCCCTCCGCGTAGCTCTCCCACATCAGGATCCGACGCAGATCCGGGTGGCCGGTGAAGGTGATGCCGAACATGTCGTAGCATTCCCGCTCCAGCCAGTCGGCCGAGCGCCACACACCGATCGCTGAGGGCACCTCGAGCGGCAGCGACGGGTCCAACTCCAACTTGAGCCGGAGGAAGCGACGATACGCGAGCGACCGCACGTGCCACACGACCTCCAAGGGACGCCCGGCGTCCCGATACTCCACCGCCGTGATATCGACCAGATATTCGTAGCGCGCCTGCGGATCGTCGCGGAGCCACTGCAGGACCTCCGCGACCCGAGGCCGCGCCAAGAAGACCGTGGTGTCGCCCCAGCACTGCTCGCCGCGCAGGATCGCGTCGGGGAACGCCGCCCGCAACGCGCGCACGGTCGGGTGCTCCGCACCGCCGCGATACGGCCGCGGGTCCCGTGAGCGTGGGAGCGCGGTCCCGGGCGGCAGGGCGTGCCCAGCGTGATAGAGGTCGCTCACGGCGCCGACCGCGTCTGGTGGACCGAATTGCCGAACGGCTCGGACAGCACGTCGATCCGATCGGCCGGGATGTACAACTTCGACGTCGGATCAGGGCTCATCTCGGTCCGCAGCGATTGATCGCGGACGCGCTCCCCCATGACCTTCTTCTGGAGCATCATGATCCCGTACATCAAGGCTTCGGGTCGCGGCGGGCACCCGGGCACGTACACGTCGACCGGGATGATCGTGTCGATGCCCTGCACCACGGCGTAGTTGTCGAACATCCCCCCCGAGCTCGCGCAGGCCCCCATCGAGATCGCCCACTTGGGCTGCGGCATCTGCTGCCAGATCCGACGGATGATCGGGGCCAGCTTGAACGGCACGCGCCCGGCGCAGATGAGCACGTCCGCCTGACGCGGTGAGAACGACATCCGCTCCATGCCGAAGCGCGCGAGATCGAAGCGGGATGCGGCCGTCGCCATGAACTCGATGGCGCAGCAGGCGGTCCCGAAGGGCATCGGCCACAGCGAGTTGGAACGACCCCAATTGACGAGGAAGTCCAGCCGGGTGGTCACCCAGCTCTCTTGCGACGCGGGATCGTAGCTGGTCGCCGACGGTTCCGGGCGTGCACTCAGTCCCATCGCAGGGCTCCCTTCTTCCAGATGTAGACATAGCCCACGCCGAGGATCAGCATGAACACCAGCATCTCGCCGAGGCCGAAGAACGACACGGCACCGGGCGCACAGACCCCCTCGACGAGCGGCACCCGGCACGACAACGCACGAAAGTGCGCCGCCCATGGGATGAGGAACACCGTCTCGATATCGAAGACGATGAACAGCATCGCGACCATGTAGAACTTGACCGAGAACCGCTCGCGGGCGGTCCCCAACGGGGTCACGCCGGACTCATAGGGGAGCTGCTTCTCGACCGTGGGGCGCGGACGCATCGTCAGCGCCGACAACCCGATCATCAGGACCGCGTTGGCGACGACGAAGCCCACCAGCAGCAGAACGGGGAGATAATTACGGTCCATCGTTGGGCGTCGCGGCCTCCGGACTTCGTGAAAAGTTTCACGAGCAACTGCGAGGAACATACCCGCCCGTACGGGTGGGGGGCAAGGCCATTCGTGTCCGTCGCCGCCGGCCCATCGCCACGCCGTCGCCCCGTCGCGAGCGGGCGCCCCGCGGCGTAACTTGCACAGGGCGCGACCACGCGTCGACGGACTCCACTTCTGCCCTTCCCCATGTCCATCCAGAACGACCGCTGGATCATCGAGCAGGCCAAGCGCGGCATGATCGACCCCTTCGAGGATGCCCAGATCCGATCCGGCGTCATCTCGTACGGTGTCAGCTCCTACGGCTACGACATGCGCGTCGCGCCCGAGTTCAAGATCTTCACCAATGTCCTGAGCTCGATCGTCGATCCCAAGGCGTTCGATCCGAGGAGCTTCGTCGAGTTCTCGGGAGACGTGTGCATCGTGCCCCCGAACTCCTTCGCGCTGGCGCGCTCGGTCGAGTATTTCCGGATCCCACGCGACGTCGTGACGATCACGGTCGGCAAGAGCACCTACGCCCGCTGCGGGATCATCACCAACGTGACGCCGTTCGAGCCGGAGTGGGAAGGCCACGTGACGCTGGAGATCTCGAACACCACGCCGCTGCCCGCGAAGATCTATGCGAACGAGGGCATCGCCCAGGTGCTGTTCTTCCGCGGCGAGCCGCCGATCACGAGCTATCGCGACAAGAAGGGGAAGTACCAGGGGCAGACGGGTGTGACCCTGCCCAAGATCTAGCCCCACACCTCGCGGCCGAACAGGAGGGCTCCGATGCGCGCGCCAACACCCCCGAACGAATCCGCACGCCTCCGTGCCCTGCAACGCTACCAGGTCCTCGACACCGACACCGAGTCGACCTTCGATGATCTGGTACACCTCGCGGCGGTGATCGCGGGGACCCCCTCGTCGGCGATCACGTTCATCGACGCCGAGCGGCAGTGGCTCAAGGCGAAGATCGGTCTGGACTTGGATCAGACCTCTCGCGATGTCTCGTTCTGTGCGCACACCATCCTCGGCCAAGGGGCCTTGATGGTGCCCGACGCAACGCTCGACCCGCGCTTCGCCGACAACCCGCTGGTCACCGAGGAGGGCGGCATCCGATTCTACGCCGGGGCCCCGCTCCTGACCGCCGACGGCTTCGCGCTGGGTGCCGTCTGCGCGATCGACCGGCTACCGCGAACGCTCTCGACCACCCAGCTGCAGGGGCTCGAGGTGCTCTCGCGGGTCGTCATGCGGCAGTTGGAACTCCGCAAGACCGGCCTGCAGCTGGCGGAAGCGCTGGCCAGCGTGCGCCTGCTCGAGGGACTCATCCCGATGTGCGCCAGCTGTCACCGGGTGCGTGAGGACGAGCGATACTGGCAACAGGTGGACTCGTGGCTCAGCGCGCGCACCGACGCCGTCGTCAGTCACGCGCTGTGCCCCGATTGCCTCACCACCCTCTATCCGGAGTTCGCGCAGGAACTCAACGCCCCGCCCGCGCCAGGCGGCTAGACGCCACCGTCCGACGCACGGGCCTCGCGTTCGGTGAGCGAGCCCACCAAGAAGTCCCGGTGCAGGCGCGTGATGGTGTCGATCGAGATGCCCTTGGGGCACGCGGCCTGACACTCGCCGAACAGCGAGCAGCCGCCGAAGGTCTCGAGGTCCATCTGCGCGACCATCCGCAGGGCCCGGCGGTATCGCTCGGGCTGTCCCTGCGGCAACATCCCGAGATGCGTGACCTTGGCCGCCGTGAACAGGGAGGCCGAGCCGTTGGGACAGGCCGCCACGCACGCCCCACAGCCGATGCACTGCGCCGCATCCATCGCGACGTCCACATCCTCCTTGCCGATCGGCACGCTGTTGGCGTCGGGCGCATTGCCCGTCGCGACCGAGACGTACCCGCCCGCCTGGATGATGCGGTCGAAGGCGCCACGGTCGACCGACAGATCCCGCCGCACGGGGAAGGCCGAGGCGCGCCACGGCTCCAGCCACAGTTCATCGCCGTCCGCGAACTCCCGCATGTGCAGCTGGCACGCGGTGGTCATGCGCTTGGGGCCGTGGGCGACGCCGTTGATCATCATGCCGCACATGCCGCAGATCCCCTCGCGGCAGTCGTGGTCGAACGCGATCGGCTCTTCCCCACGGAGGATCAGGCCCTCGTTCACCACGTCCAGCATCTCGAGGAAGGACATGTCGGGCGACACGTCCTTCGCGGGGTAGGTCACGAACGCGCCGGGGGCCGAGGGGCCCGCCTGGCGCCACACGTGCAACGTCAGCTGCATGCCGGTGGACGTACTCACTTATAGCTCCGCGTCGACATCGTTACCGTCTCGTAGACCAGCGGCTCCT
The DNA here is from genome assembly GCA_964503275.1 of uncultured Gemmatimonadaceae bacterium. Classification (GTDB taxonomy): domain Bacteria; phylum Gemmatimonadota; class Gemmatimonadetes; order Gemmatimonadales; family Gemmatimonadaceae; genus DASRAP01. The sequence continues at coordinate 87,056 of CAZCZO010000006.1, forward strand.
TGTGGAGCTGCCAGCGTCCGTCGCCCTGCCACTCCCACGCCGCGACGTAGGCGAACGCGTCATCGTTGCGCTCGGCCTCCCCGTCGGCGGACTGATGCTCCGTGCGGAAATGTCCGCCACAGGACTCCTCACGATGCAGGGCGTCGGTGCACATCAGCTCCGCCAGCTCGAGGAAGTCCGCGACGCGGCACGCATGGTCGAGGGCGACGTTGACGCCGGTCGTCCCGCCGGGGACCGTGACATTCTCCCAGAACTCCTGCCGGAGCGCCGGGATGCGCTCGAGGGCGTGCTGCAGCCCCGCCTTGTCGCGCGCCATGCCGCAATACTCCCACATGATGCTGCCGAGTTCGCGGTGGAACGACGACACCGTCCGGCGGCCCTTGATGGACAGCAGGCGGCCGATCCGCGCGGTCACCTCCTCGACGGCCGCCCGGACCTCCGGATGGTCCGCCGGGATGGTCGACGGCGCGACGGTGGCGAGGTAGTTGCCGATCGTGTACGGCAACACGAAGTAGCCATCGGCGAGTCCCTGCATCAGGGCCGAGGCCCCCAGCCGGTTCGCACCGTGATCGGAGAAGTTCGCTTCGCCCGCGACGAAGAGTCCGGGGATGGTGCTCTGCAGGTTGTAGTCCACCCACAGTCCCCCCATCGTGTAGTGCACCGCCGGGTAGATCCGCATCGGGACCGTATACGGGTCCTCACCGGTGATCCGCTCGTACATCTCGAACAGATTGCCGTAGCGCTCGGCGATCTTGTCCGCACCGAGGCGCGCGATCGCCGCTGAGAAGTCGAGGTACACGCCGCGCCCACCCGGCCCGACGCCGCGGCCTTCGTCGCAGACCTCCTTGGCCGCTCGCGAGGCGATGTCGCGCGGCGAGAGGTTGCCGAACGACGGATACTTGCGCTCGAGGTAGTAATCGCGATCGGCGTCCGGGATATCGCCGGGCGCCCGCGTGTCGCCGGCCTGCTTCGGCACCCAGACCCGGCCGTCGTTGCGCAGCGACTCCGACATCAGCGTGAGCTTCGACTGGTGGTCGCCGCTCTGCGGGATGCAGGTCGGGTGGATCTGCGTGTAGCAGGGATTCCCGAAGGCCGCGCCCTTGCGATGCGCACGCCACGAGGCCGTCACGTTCGACCCCATGGCGTTGGTGGACAGGTAGAACACCGGGCCATAGCCCCCGGTGGCGAGGATCACGACATCGGCCGTGTGCGCTTCGATCGCCCCCGTGGTCTCATTGCGCACGACGATGCCGCGCGCGCGGCCGTCGATGGTGATCAGTTCGAGCATCTCGGAACGCGTGAACATCTGCACGCTGCCCTTGGCGATCTCCTTCTCCAGCGCCTGATAGGCGCCGAGCAGCAGCTGCTGGCCGGTCTGTCCGCGCGCGTAGAACGTGCGCGAGACCTGCGCGCCGCCGAAGGAGCGATTCGCCAGCAGCCCCCCGTACTCGCGGGCGAACGGCACGCCCTGCGCCACGCACTGATCGATAATGTTCGCACTGATCTGCGCGAGGCGGTACACATTGGCCTCGCGGGCGCGGAAGTCACCGCCCTTGATCGTGTCGTAGAACAAGCGCTGGATGGAGTCGCCGTCGTTCTGGTAGTTCTTGGCCGCGTTGATGCCGCCCTGCGCCGCGATGGAGTGCGCCCGGCGCGGCGAGTCCTGGAAACAGAAACACTTGACGTTGTAGCCTAGTTCGGCCAGCGACGCGGCCCCCGCGGCACCGGCCAGGCCGGAGCCGACCATGATGACGCTGTACTTCCGCTTGTTCGCCGGATTCACGAGCTTGTAGGCGAACTTCGCGCGGTCCCACTTCTCGGCCAGAGGGCCAGACGGGATGTTGCTGTTGAGTTCCATCAGCCGTGGAAGGAAGAGCGAGAAGAGCCGATCATCGCACGAGGCCCAGTACGATCGCCGTGGGGATGCTCATGAACCCGATCGAGGTGCCCCACGCGAGGGCAGACACGAGCCCGCGGCGCAGCGGATGGGCCGATGCCTTGGCGACCCCGAGTGAGCGCAACATGGCCCACGCACCGTGGTACAGGTGCAGCCCCGTGAAGCCCATCGCCACGAGGTAGAAGGCCGACAACCATGGCCAGCGATCGAAGGCGATCAGCACGTTGCCGTACACATCCGCCCGGTCGAAGGCGGGGTGCAGGTCGCCCGTGGTGAAGTTCATGATGTGGATCGGGATGAACGCGAGGATCACGAGGCCCCCGATCCGCATCAGCCGCGAGGCCACCGTGCTCGCCTGGGGCACGCGCTTGGCGTACGCCGTCGGTCGGGCCGCCCGATCGCGCAGCGTCAACTGGGTCGCCGCCACGATGTGCAGGCCGACGCTGACGAGGAGGATCACGCGGGCCACCCAGAGCAGTTCCTCGGAGGTGTGCAGGAGCTCCGCATAGCGGTTGAACACCTCACGCCCCAGGAAGACCTGCAGGTTGCCGGCCATGTGCCCGATCACGAAGCCGACCATGATCACGCCGGTCGCGCCCATGACGATCTTCTTGCCGACCGTGGAGGCCCAGAACCGAGCCAGCGCAGAGCCGGTGCGGGCGGGGGAAGTGGCAGTCGCGGTCATGTCGGAGGATTAGAGCGAGAGCGTACGCATGGGTTCCCGCACCGCATTGGCGCTCTGTTCCAACGCGCCGCGTTCGTCGGCGGTCAGCGAGACTTCGAGCACCTGCTCCAGCCCGCGCGCGCCCAGCTTGCACGGGACCCCGAGGTAGAGGCCCGACATCCCGTACTCCCCCTCCAGCCACGCGGCACAGGGGAGGATACGCTTCTGGTCGCGGACGATCGCCTCGACCATTTGCACCGCGCCGGCCGCCGGCGCGTAGTAGGCCGAGCCGGTCTTCAGATGCTTGACGATCTCGGCGCCGCCGTTGCGCGTACGATCAACGATCGCGTCCAGCGTCGCACGATCCATGAGCTGCGTCACCGGAATGCCCGACACCGTCGTGTACGAGATCAGTGGGACCATCGTGTCGCCATGCCCACCGAGCACCATCGCCTGGATGTCGCGGACGCTGACGTCCAGGGCCTCGGCGAGGAACGCCCGGTAGCGCGCGGTGTCGAGGACGCCGGCCATGCCGATCACCCGCTCCCGGGGGAAGCCGGACGCATCCTTCGCGACGGCGCACATCACGTCCAGGGGGTTCGAGACCACGATGAGGATCGCCTGCGGTGACGTCTTGGCGATCTGCTCACTCACGCTGCGCACGATCCCCGCGTTGGTGTTGAGGAGATCGTCGCGCGACATGCCGGGCTTGCGAGCGATGCCGGCCGTGATCACCACCAGATCGGAATCCGCCGTGTCCGCGTAGTCGTTGGTGCCGAGGACACGCGAGTCGAAGTACTCGATGGGGGCCGACTGCCACTGGTCGAGGCCTTTGCCCTGCGGGATGCCTTCGGCGACATCGAGCATCACGACATGACGCGCGAGCTCCTTTTCCGCGATGCGTTGGGCAGTGGTAGCGCCGACGTTGCCGGCACCGACGACGGTGATCTTGCGGACCATGACACGAAGGGGGCGAAGGGGAGGGTGGGTCGGATACTACCCAGAAAGGTAGTGCCCGTACCGAGGCCTCGGAACCGTCTACCCGCCGACTTGTGAGAGCGCGCGGAGGCCACCGACACGCATCTGCAAGAGGTCGTGCGCCTCTGGCTTCTCGGCCAGTGCCCGCACGAACCACGGACCCAACGGTTCCCCACGCCGCAACGGCGTCCGCAGATCGACCTCATGGTCACCGAAGAGACAGGTGCGTAAGCGTCCATCCGCCGTGAGGCGGACCCGATTGCACGTGCCGCAATACGTGTGGCTCATCGGGGTGATGACGCCGATGGTCCCGGGCGCGCCCGGCAGACGGTGATAGACGGCCGGGCCGTTGCCCGCCGCGGGGCCGGCGTCGGACCGCAGGTCGCCCAGCGTGGCGACGCGGGCCAAGACCTCCGCGCTCGGCACGACGTGCTCCCACGTCAGATCCCGCAGTGACCCGACCGGCATCAGCTCGATGAAGCGCACATGCCACGGGTGCTCGAGCGTGAGGGCCGCGAAGTCGACGATCTCGTCGTCATTCACGCCGCGCAGCACGACCACGTTGATCTTGACCGGCCCGAGCCCGGCAGCCGTCGCGGCCCGCGCGGCGACCACCGGATCGAATCCCAAGTCCCGGCGTGCGATCGTCACGATGCGGTCGGGGCGCAGCGAGTCGGCCGACAGATTCACCCGATCCAGCCCCGCCGCGCGCAATGTGGCGGCGAGCTGCGGGAGCCGGACCCCGTTGGTCGACAACGCGATATCCTCGATGCCCTCGATGCGGCGCAGCTGCGCGATCAGGACGTCGAGCTCGGGACGCAGGGTCGGCTCGCCGCCGGTGAGCCGGATGCGCTTCAACCCCAGTGGGGCGAGTTGACGCACCACCTCGGTGATCTCCTCGTAGCTGAGGATGTCATCCTTGGGGAGCCACGCCAGTCCCTCGAGCGGCATGCAGTACGTGCAGCGGAAGTTGCAGCGATCGGTGACCGAGATGCGCAGGTACTCGATCGACCGTCCGAATTGATCGATCACAAGGCCACCTCCACCCACTCGGCGGGGCCATCCGCGTAGTGCTCACGCTTCCAGATCGGGACCCGCCGCTTCAACTGCTCGAGGACGAACTCGCAGGCGGCGAATGCGGCGCGCCGGTGCGGGTGTGCCGCCACGACGACCACCGCCGCGTCGCCGATGCGGAGCGCACCCAACCGGTGTTCCACGGCCACCGCGACGTCCGCCCACTGCGCCTCGGCCTCCGCGACGATCAGGGCGAGCTCGCGCTCGGCCATCGGCCGATAGGCGCGGTAGTCCAGCGCGAGGACGGGTCGTCCGGCATTGCGATCCCGGACACATCCCACGAACGTCACCACACCGCCACGAGCGTCCGCGGTGACGAGTCCCATGAGCCGCGCCGGATCCAAGGGCTCTTCCACGATCGCGCTGTGGCTCATCCGCCGGCCACCGGTGGGATCGCCGCGATCTCGTCGGACGTCCCGATCGCGGCGTCGAGCGCGACGAAGCAGTGATTCACGGCGATCCGCGTACTCGCGGGGATCCCCTCGCCTCCCGGCAGCGCGCGCAGCGCGGCCAGGACATCGCCGGCGGTCGGGGCCGGCGGGAGCAGCACGCTCACCCGCTCCGCCCCGAGGAGGTCCGCCACCCGAGCGAACACCAGGACGGTCGCGGTCGCGGCGCTCACTCGTCGTCCAGTTCTTTTTCGTAGGGCTCGCCGGCCACGATAGCCCGCAGCTCCTTCGACGGCTTGAACACGGGCACCGGTCGTGCGGCCACCTCGACCGGCGCGCCGGTGCGCGGATTGCGCGCCATACGGGTCTTGCGTTGACGGATCTTGAAGGTGCCGAATCCGCGCACTTCGATGTTCTTCTGCTCTGCCATGGCGACTTTGATCGCGTCCAGGAAGGCGTCCACGACGCGTGCACAGTCCTTCTTGGAGATCAGCGGTCCGGTGGTCCGCGCGATCTCATTCGTCACCAGCTCGACCAGGTCGGCTTTCGTCATTCGGTCGTCCTCGACATCCCACGCCAGGGTGCCGCCATCGGGATCGAAAGTGCCGAAGCCCCGGCCGACAGGCTGGGGCTTCGAGGACAAGGCTAACGCCGTAGGTGCTTATGTGTCAAGGACTTGTGGTCCTGCGTTCTCAGCGAGCGCGCACAGCCGCCATGAAGTCGTCGAAGAGCGGCCGCGCATCGTGCGGCCCCGGGGCGGCCTCCGGGTGATACTGCACCGAGAAGATGGGCAAGTCGCGGTGCCGAACCCCTTCGATCGTACCGTCATTGAGGTTGACATGCGTCACCTCCAGCGACGGCGCGCCCGGCACCCCCTGCTCATCCCCCGCGACGGCAAAGCCGTGGTTCTGTGAGGTGATCAGCACTTGGCCCGTGGTCAAGTCCTTCACCGGCTGATTCCCGCCTCGGTGCCCGAAGGGCAGCTTGACGGTCGAGCCGCCGAAGGTCAGGCCGATGAGCTGATGCCCGAGGCAGATCCCGAACATCGGGACCCCGGCCTCGGCGACCTCGCGGATCGCGGCGGGCGCGTACTCGACGGCCGCCGGGTCTCCGGGTCCGTTGGAGAGGAACACCCCATCTGGACGACGAGCAAGCACCTCGGCGGCTGGGGTCGTGGCCGGAACGACCGTGACGCGGCACCCGCGCTCCTCGAAGAGCCGCAGGATGTTGCGCTTGATGCCGAAGTCGTACGCGACGATGTGGTGGGCGGCGGTGTCGGCGCCCCAGCTGTACTCCTCAGCGGTCGATACGACCGACGCGAGATCGAGCCCGGACATCGAGGGGCAGGCCTCGAGCGCAGCCAGCGCTTCGCGATCGGGCGTCGTGCCCACGCCGATGACGCCTCGCAGCACTCCGCCGGACCGCAGGTGGCGGGTCAGGCGCCGTGTGTCCACGCCTTCGAGGATCGGGATACCCGCCTCACCGAGGTACCGATCGAGCGAAGAGGTCGCGCGCCAGTTCGCGTACTGGCGCGACAGCTCCTTCACCACGACCCCCGCGACCGACGGTGCCGCCGACTCGGGGTCCTCCCCGTTGATCCCGTAGTTGCCGATCATCGGCGAGGTCATCACGACGATCTGGCCCGAGTAGGACGGATCGGTGAAGACCTCCTGATACCCGGTCATGTTCGTCGTGAACACCACCTCGGCCACGGCCGCACGCTCAGGCCCGTGATGCCGCCCAGCGAACAGGGTCCCGTCCTCAAGGAGGAGGAACCCTGCGCGTCCACGAACGATGCTCACGGGCGTTTACTGCGAAGCGCCGCTGTCGCCGCCCGTGGGCGGCACGCTCTGCAGCGGCACCGTCGGCGCGCCGGCCGGCGCCGTGGGCGCGGCTGGGGGCGCCGAGAACTGGTCGTCAAGCACTGAGCGGACGCCCCGGCTCCGGGCCGACATGATCTGCAGGACGAACGCCAACGTCAAGAAGATGCCACCGGCCCACCAGCTGGTCTTGGTCAGCAGGTTGCCGGCTTCGCGAGACCCGAGCAAGGAGTTCGGACTCGAGCCCGCTCCCCCGAACGATGCGGCGAGACCCCCGCCCTTCCCGGCCTGCAGAAGGATCGCGGCGCCCAATACGACCGCGTCGATGAGCAACAGCACTACGAGAAATTTGTACATCGGTCTGGTGTGAGATACAGTCTCGAAACATACACCGAACCCAGGGCATCCGTCCAGCCCCGCAGCACACCGGGACGGCTACTCGCCCAACCGTGTCGAGACGATCGACTGCCAGCCGTCGGCGTCCAGCGAGGCCCCACCCACCAGCACGCCATCCACGTGCTCTTCGGCGACGAGCGCCTTGACGTTCTGCTGGGTCACGGACCCGCCGTACAGGATGGGGACCCCGCGCGGTCGCTCCGTCCGCTCCCGCACCGCCGCACGCAGCTGCGCATGCACCGCGTTCGCGTCGGCCGGGGTCGCGTTCTGCCCCGTACCGATCGCCCAGACGGGCTCGTAGGCGAGGAGCATCTGACCGACCTGGGTCGGCTCCAGTCCGTCGATCGCCGAGAACAATTGGCGTGTCACGACCTCGAGCGTCGTGCCGGCGCTGCGTTGCTCCAGCGTCTCCCCGACGCAGAGTACGGGCACGAGGCCCGCCCGGAACGCGGCGCGCACTTTGCGCTGCGTGTCGGGCTCGGTCTCCCCGAACACATGGCGTCGCTCGGAGTGGCCGATCAACGCATAGCGCGCACCCGCGCTCCGAGCGATCGGCGCGGAGTTCTCGCCGGTGAACGCGCCCTTGTCCTCCCAGTGGACGTTCTGCACCCCCACCTGGATATCGGACCGGTCCTTCAGGCCGGCGACGACCGTGGAGAGGGCGATCGCCGACGGGAACAGGATGACGGAGCGGTCCTGCATCCGCCCATAGTGTGCGAGGAACTGTCGGAGGAACGCAGCGGCATCGGTCGGCCCATGGTTCATCTTCCAGTTGCCGGCGAAGATCAACGGCTTCATAGCGTGTCGGGTGAGATGGGTCAGGCGGCGTCGAGCGCGGCCACACCCGGCAGCGTACGGCCTTCGAGGAACTCCAGCGACGCGCCGCCTCCGGTACTGACGTGGCTCATCGCGCTGGCCAACCCGGCCTGCGCGACGGCCGCCGCCGAGTCCCCGCCGCCGACGATGGTCGTCGCACCGCGCCGCGTCGCGTCCGCCATCGCGCGGGCGACGGTGGAGGTCCCGTGGTCGAGTGGTGGGTGCTCGAACACGCCCATCGGCCCATTCCACAGCACCGTCTTCGCGGACAGGATCGCGCGCGCGTACGAGGCCGCGGTCTCCGGGCCGATGTCCAGCATCGCCTCGCTCGCTGGGATCTGGTCGCGCCGCACGGGGTGCGCCTCGGAGGCCCGCGCGATGGACGGTGCGACCAGCGCATCGTGCGGGAGGATGAGCGTCGTCCCCGAGCGGGCGATCAATTCCGCCGCGAGGTCCACGCGGTCCGGCTCGACCAACGACGACCCCACTTCGAGGCCCATCGCCCGGTAGAAGGTGCAGGCCATGGCCCCGCCGATCAGCAAGGCATCCACCTTCGGCAGGAGGGCCTCGATCACGTCGATCTTGCCGGAGATCTTGGACCCGCCCAGCACCGCGACGAACGGTCGCTTCGGCGCATCCAGCGCCGTCCCGAGATACGTCAGCTCACGCGCCATGAGCAACCCGGCCACCGCCGGCTTCAGCACCTGGGCCACGCCCACCGTCGACGCGTGTGCGCGATGCGCCGCGCCGAAGGCATCGTTCACAAAGACGTCGCCCAGGGCGGCGAGACGCTCCGACAGCCCTGGGTCGTTCGTCTCCTCGCCCGCAAGGAACCGCGTGTTCTCCAGGACGAGGACGGACCCATCGGCGAGCTGTCGCGTGGCCGCGACGGCGGCCGCGCTGTCCGTCTCACCGAAGAACGTGACCGGGAACGGCGCGAGCGTCGCGAAGTGCGCCGCGACGCCGGCCAACGAATAGCGTGGATCAGGGCCACCGCGCGGGCGGCCGAAGTGCGAGAGGAGGACGACCCGCGCCCCCCGCGTGGTCAACCACTCCAGGGTCGGGATCGCGGCGACCAGCCGGGTCGCATCCGTGACCCGACCGGCCTCATCGACCGGCACGTTGAAATCCACACGCACCAGCACCCGGCGGCCACGCCACTCACCCGGCAGGTCCGCCGGGGTCTGCACCCGCCCCTTCGTCACGAGACGCCGCCGACCAGACGCAACAGGTCCAGACAACGGTTCGAGTAGCCCCACTCGTTGTCGTACCAGCCCGACAACTTCACGAGCGTCCCATCGATCACGTTGGTGCACTTCGCGTCGAGGATGCACGAATGCGGGTTGCCGATATAGTCGCACGAGACGAGTTCGAGCGGCGAATAGGCGAGGATCCCGCGCAGGGGGCCCGACTCGCTCGCCGCCAGGAACGCCGCGTTGACGTCAGCGATGGTGGTCGGGCGCTCGACCTCGACCGTGAGCTCGGTCAGGGAGACGTTCGGCGTCGGCACGCGGATCGCGATGCCGTCGATCTTGCCCTGCACCTCGGGGATGACCAGACCGGTCGCCTTCGCGGCGCCCGTGGACGTCGGGATCATGGAGACCGCGGCCGCACGCGAACGGCGCAGGTCCTTGTGCGGCTGATCGAGCAGCGACTGATCGTTCGTGTACGAGTGGATCGTGACCATCGACGCATGGCGGAAGCCGAAGGTCTCCCGCACGACCTGCACCATGGGCACGAGACAGTTCGTCGTGCACGAGGCATTGGACAGGATGTGGTGCGAGGCCGCATCGTACTTCTGATGGTTCACGCCCATCACGATCGTGATGTCCTCGCCCGTCGCGGGGGCCGAGATGATCACCTTGCGGGCCCCGGCGTCGCGATGCTTCTGGGCGTCGGCGGCGTTCGTGAACCGGCCCGTCGATTCGAGCACGACATCGACGCCGAGCGCCTTCCACGGGAGCTTGGCCGGATCGCGCTCGGCCAGCACCGCGAGGTCCTTGCCGTTGATCCGCATCCCCGTGGCCGTGCGCTCGACCGATCCGGCGAAGGTCCGGTGCACGGAGTCGTAGGTGAACAGGTGCATCAGCGTCGCCGGATCGGTCAGATCGTTGACGGCGACGAACTCGAGATCGGTCATGCCGCGCTCGTGTGCGGCGCGAAGCACTTGGCGCCCGATGCGGCCGAAGCCGTTGATGCCGACGCGGATGGTCATGCGAACAAACTCCAAGAAGGGGTCGATCGGTCCCACGCGGCGCGCGCGCGACCGAAGGTGGCGAGATGGATGCGGCGTGCCCCGGCGGCGCGCACGATGTCGGCGCAGGCCACCAAGGTGGCCGCTGTGGTGACGACATCGTCCACGACCACGACGTCGCGATCCTTCGCGTGCATCGCGCCGGGCCCGGCTGAGAACGCCCCCTGAACGTTCGCGGAACGCTCTGCGGGCGTCAACCGCACCTGGCTCTCGCTGCTCCGGGTCCGCTGCACGAGCTCAGGGTCCCAGTCGGCGCCCCAGTGCGAGGCGACCGCGCGGGCGATCAGCGCGGCCTGATTGTAGCCGCGCTCTCGACGTCGGGTCGCCGCGACCGGCACGGGGACCACGAGCAGCCGGGTGCCCGGCGGGTGGAGTGGACGCCGCGTCGCCACGCGCGCCCCGAGGGACTCCCCCAGCCGCGCCCACCCATCGTACTTGAGCGCGTGGACCAGATCGCCGCCCGCTCCGTCCGGGACCCAGCACCACGACCGGCAGGTCGCGATCCACGGGGGCAGCAGGGCGCACCACCGGCACTCAGCCGTCGCGCCCGGGTGACCGCAGCGCGCGCAGAACGGCGCCTCGATCCGCTGGACGCTGGCCCAGCACGGCGAACAGACCATCGCACGCGCCGCCGCCACGGCGGCCCCGCATCGCACGCAGTGTGGCGGCAGGCAGACGTCGAGCACCGCGCGCCTGGCATCGTCGAAGAGGGTCATGGCGACACGATACGCCGCACGATCCGCGGCGCATCATCGATGGGACGCCGATCGGCCCAGGCGAACGCCGCCGTCAGTCGGTCAGCGCGCGACGCATCACCGCGCGGTCGGGCGCGATGCCGAACCACTGCTCGAAGGCCAGCGCGCCCTGTTCCAGCAACATGCCCACGCCGTCGACCGCGGCCAGCCCTCGCTGCCGCGCCGCGCGGACCCATGGCGTGCCGTCCCGCCGGTACACGAGGTCGAAGACCCGCGTGCCGGCGGCGAGCACACCGGGGTCGATGGGACCCGGTTCGTCACCGAGACCCAGCGGCGTGGCGTTCACCACCAGATCGGCCCGGTCCACCGCGGAACGCAGGTCGTCGCCGAGCGCTGCGACGTCGGCGAAACGAGCCACCAGCCCCGCCGCACGATCCCTGGACCGCGAGACCACCGTCACCCGGGCGCCGGGCCATCGTTCGATCGCCGCGAGCACCGCGGCTGCGGAGCCCCCGGCCCCGACCACCACGACCTGCCAGGCGCCGGGCGGCCCGAAGGCGTCCGCGACCGCGGCCGCGAATCCGCCCACATCGGTGTTGTGCCCGACGAGCGCGTCGCCCTCGGTCCAGAAGGTGTTGACCGCGCCCACGCGTGCGGCGAGTGCGGTCACCCGGTCACACTGGGCGAACACGGCCTCCTTGTGCGGGATCGTGACGTTACCGGCGGCGTTGGCAGATCGCAACGCGTCGAGCGCCGCGCTCAGCGCGTCCGGGGCCACGTCTTGTGCGTCGTAGCGGAGCGCGATCCCCGCGGCGCGCAGCGCGGCGTTCTGGAACCGTGGTGAGAGGGAGTGCGCCACCGGATGGCCGAGCAGCACCAACCGCGAGGGCCGACTCACGGTCCGACGCCGTGCTGCGTCCGATGCAGCCGATCGACGGCACGCTCCACGACGTCCCACAGCTCGTCGCTGGTGCGCCGGTACTGGGTGAGGTCGCCGCCGAAGGGGTCGGAGATCGCGCGGTGCACGGCGTCGTTCGAGGCGAAGGCGGTCAGCAGATGGGTGCGGCCGGCTCCACCGAGCGCGAGCGCGCGCGTCACATGCTGCGGCCCCATCGCGAGGATGACGTCGGCCTCGGCGATGAGGTCGGCGGTGAGCAGCCGGGCCCGATGCGCGCTGAGGTCGAGCCCGCGTTCGAGACCGACCAGCATCGACCCGTCCGAGGCGGGCGCGTCGGGCCACGCCGCCGTGCCGGCGCTCCCCACCACGATGTCCGCGTGACGGTCGGCACTGAGCTGCGCCGCGATCGCTGCCGCCAGCGGGGACCGGCAGGTATTGCCCGTACACACGAAGAGCAGGCGCACGGTCACGGTGCGGTGTCCTCATCGGGGAGTCCGAAGAGCAGATCCGCTCGGCGGAAGTCGGCCTCCTCGGTGACCTTCATCGCCCGCTCGGACCCGCGGACCACATGGACGGCGTGGCCGAGCTGCTCCAGCAATCCGGCATCATCGGTCGCGGTCAGACCCTGCGCGACGGCGGTACGGTGGGCCTCCTGCAAGAGCGCCCGTGGGAAGCCCTGCGGGGTCTGCGCGCGCCACAGCGCGGTGCGATCGACAGTGCGGATGATCCGGCCCGTCGCATCCACTTCCTTGAGCGTGTCAACGACCGGGATCGCGGCGACGACGTTGCGTCCAGCGCGGGCCGCCGTGATCACGCGGTCGATGGTCGAGTCATCGACGAGGGGTCGCGCGGCATCGTGCACCAGGACGACAGCAGCCTCCGGCACCAGATCCTCGAGCCCGTTCCGCACGGAATCGGACCGCGTCGCGCCGCCGACCGACAGCAGGAGCCGATCCAGATCGGCCTGGAACAGCCACGGTGGTGGATCGGCCACGTAGCGGTCCGGCAGGACGCAGACCACCGAGCAGACGTCCGGCCGCATCAAGAAGGCCTGGACGGAATGGAGCAGCATGGGCCGGCCGGCGACCCAGCGGAACTGCTTGAGCTCTGCCCCACCGACGCGCGAGCCCGATCCCGCCGCGACGATGATGACGCCGACGTCCCGAGGCCCCTCCCCTGCCGGGGCCGGCCGCGTGGGAACGGTGTGCGGGACGGGCAACGGCACCTGGCGCGTGGTCGTCATGCGCCGGCGTCCACGAAGAGCGCACGGAAGAGCGCGGCGATGTCGCGCATCTCGCGGACGCGCATCGTGCCACGCCCCCGCGGTCGGTCCGCGTTGCCCTCAGCGACGAAGGCGCAGTCGAACCCCAATTGCTCGGCTTCGGCAAGCCGACGATCCAGTTGGCCGACCGGACGGATCTCGCCGCCAAGGCCGATCTCGCCGATGCACACGGCGCCGGATGGCAATGCCCGGTCGTACACGCTCGAGGCGAGCGCCGTGGCAATCGCGAGGTCGCCAGCGGGCTCGACCATGCGCAACCCGCCGACCACGTTCACGAACACGTCCAATTGCGCGAACGAGAGGCCGGCCCGCTTGTCGAGCACCGCCAGGAGCAGGGCCAGACGACGCGTGTCGAATCCGGTCGCGACCCGCTGCGGTGTGCCGAAGCCCGCCTTCGATGCGAGCGCCTGTACCTCGACCAACAGCGGTCGCGTGCCTTCGATCAACGCGGTGACCGCGCTCCCCGAGGCGCGGGCGTTGCGATCCCCGAGGAAGAGTGATGACGGGTTCGCGATCGGCACGAGACCGACCGTGGTCATCCGGAACACCGCGATCTCGTCCACGCTCCCGAAGCGGTTCTTGGTCGCCCGCAGGACACGATGGTCGCCCCGGCCCTCTCCCTCGAAGTAGAGCACTGTGTCGACCATGTGCTCCAGGGTCTTGGGTCCGGCGATCCCCCCGTCCTTGGTCACGTGCCCGACGAGCAGCACGGCCACTCCGGTCGCCTTCGCGTAGCGCATCAACCGCGCGGCGCATTCGCGTACCTGCCCCACGTTGCCGGGTGCGCCCTCGACACCGTCGGTCGCGATGGTCTGGATCGAATCGATGACCAGCACCCCGGGCCGCGTGCGCTCGGCGACCTCGAGGATCCGCTCAAGCATGGTCTCGCCGAGGATCTGCACCGCGCCCGCGTCCTCACGCAGTCGCTCGGCGCGCAACTTGACCTGCAGTGGGCTCTCCTCGCCACTGACGTACAGCACGGTCGCTCCGGCGGCCTGGACGAGCGCCGTAGCCTGCAGGAGCAGGGTGGATTTGCCGATCCCAGGCTCCCCGCCGACCAGGACCAGCGACCCGGGCACGATCCCGCCACCCAGCACGAAATCCAGCTCGGGCATCCCGGTCGCCAGGCGCGGGGTGGCCGAGGCGGAGACCTCGGCCAGGCGCATCGCGCTCGCCGCCCCCGCGCGGGGTGCGGGAGACCGCGAGGCCCGCGGCGCGTCGGCCTCGACCAAGGCATTCCACGCGCCGCAGGTGGCGCACTGCCCGGCCCACTTGGCGTGCTCGGCGCCGCAGGCCGTGCACACGTGGATCGTGCGTGGTGCGCGCGTGCGCATCAGCGTTGCCCGCCGCTCGTGCGAGCGCTCATCCGTCCCGCTCCTGGCGACCGGAGAAGTTGTCGAAGCGTGTGAACTGTTTGTGGAAGAACAAGCGGACCGTCCCGGTGGGACCGTTCCGTTGCTTCGCGATGATGATCTCGGCCAGTCCCTCGAGCGGCGTGCCATCGGGGAGGGCGCGTTCCCCCTGCTCTCCCTTCACCATCTCGTACATCTCGGGCCGATAGATGAACATGGCGAGGTCCGCGTCCTGCTCGATGGCCCCGGAGTCGCGCAGGTCGGACAGCTGGGGACGCTTGCCGCCCTCGCCCGTGCGCTGCTCCGGCGCGCGGGACAGCTGCGACAGCGCGATCACCGGAACGCCGAGCTCCTTCGCGAGGATCTTGAGGTTGCGCGAGATCGTCGAGATCTCTTGCTGCCGGTTCTCGATGCCCGGCGGCCCCTGGATCAGCTGGAGGTAGTCGACGATGATGAGCTGCACCCCATGCTCCACCTTCACCCGGCGCGCGCGCGCACGGAGCTCCAGCAGGTTCAGGCCGGCCGTGTCGTCGATGTAGATGGGGGCGTTGATGAGCAGGGAGGCCGCGCGGGAGAGCCGCTTGTAATCGTCCGCCGACAACCGGCCGGAGCGCAGCTTCTGCGCGTCGATGAGCCCTTCGCTGGCGAGCATGCGCGACGCCAGCGACTCCTTGCTCATCTCCAGCGAGAAGAAGGCGACGGGGATCTCCCGCTCGAGCGCGACATGCTGCGCGATGTTGAGCACGAACGAGGTCTTGCCCATCGACGGACGCGCCGCCACGATGACCAGATCGCCCGGCTGGAAGCCGAGGGTCATGCGGTCGAGATCCGTGAAGCCCGTGGGTACGCCGGTCACCTCACCGCCCGCCTGCATCAACGCGTCGATCTTCTCCATGGCCGGCCACAGCAGGTTCTTGATGCGCACGAACCCCTCGGCGCCCCGCTGCGATGAGACCTGCAGGATGCGATGCTCTGCGGCATCCAGCAGGTCGGCGGCCGTGCTGCGACCATCGAAGGCTTCGGTGACGAGGCCGGTCGAGACCTCGATGAGCCGGCGCAGCAGCGCTTTCTCTTTGACGATCTTGGCGTGATACTCGACGTTCGCCGCGGTCGGGACCGCGTCGAGCAACATCGCGATGTACTCCTGCCCTCCCGCCCGGACGAGTTCCCCGCGACGCTGCAATTCGTCGGAGAGCGTCAGGGGGTCGATGACGCCGCCCTGTTGCTCCAGCACGCCCATGGCGCGGAACAACAGCCGGTGCCGCTCGACGAAGAACATCGTGTCATCGATGTGCTCGGTCGCGCGCGACAACGCATCGCGGTCGAGCATGACGGCCCCCAGCACCGCGGTCTCCGCCTCCTCAGAGTAAGGAGGGCGGCGATCGCGGAACGCATCACGCGTCGGGGCCGGCGCGGTCAAGGAGTCGTCGGACGAACTTGACATCTTCCCAAGTGGGGCGTTTCCACGCCGGATTACGGAGCAGGGCCGCCGGATGGTACGTCACGACCAGAGGGACACCATAGTAGGTATGCTCCATCCCCCGCAACTTCGAGATCTCCAGCTTCGTGTCGAGCAGCGTCCGCGCCGCGAACGCGCCCAATGTCAGGATCACGCGCGGCCGGAGGAGCTCCAACTGTCGGAGCAAGAAGGGGCGGCAGGCGGCGATCTCGCCAGGCGCCGGGTTGCGGTTCTTCGGCGGGCGGTGCTTGACGACATTGCAGATGAAGACATCCTCTCGGCGGAGCTGGATGGCCGCGAGGATGTCGTTGAGCAGGTCTCCCGAGCGACCGACGAACGGCCGCCCGGTCTCGTCTTCGGTCGCGCCTGGCGCCTCACCCACGATGACCAGCGCGGCGTTCGGGTTGCCCTCGCCCGGCACCGGGTTGAGCGCCTCATCGGCGAGCGAGCAGGCGCGACACCCCGCGATCAACGCCTCGAGCGCCCCGAGTGATGTGGCCGCCGCGACGGGTCCCCCGGCGCCTGCGGGCGTGCGTCCACCGATGACGATCGGCAACACCGCTGCGGACGGGTCCCCCGGTACCCTCGCGCCATCGTCACCATCGGCCAGGTGACCGTCGGGCACCTCGCTGGGCGTCGGTCGGGCCGGCGATACCGAGGGCGGCGTCGGCACCGCGGTCGGGGCGATGCCCGCTGCCCGGAACGCCGCCCGCCAGTCCTCGGGCCCGGACGACGCGACCTCGCGGACCCGAGGCGCGAGCTGCTCTCGGGTCGGCGCTGCACGCTCCGGGCCACGATCCTGCGCGGGCGGCGCGTCGCTCGCCTCCCGCGGCATCGGGCGCGCGCCACCGCGGCCGGCGCGGCGGGCGGCTTCCCCCGCCACGAGCGCCATCGCCTCGTCGACACTGAGTCGATCGAGGAGGAACTCGCGCTCTCCCACCTCGCGACGCTGCTCCAGATACGCGCGCAGGCGCGTCAGCGCGTCATCCACGGCGGCGCACGATGCGATCCCACAACTCGTCCGCGACCGCATCCTTCGGTAGCAGCGGCAGATCCTCCCGCGCCGTCGCATCGATCACCGACACGCGGTTGGTGTCGGCGCCGAAGCCGGCGTCCGCCGTGCCGGCCAGATTGAGCACGATGAGGTCAAGCCCTTTGGCGGCGAGTTTCTCGCGCGCATAGCGCTCGCCGTCGTGCGTCTCGAGCGCGAAGCCGACCACGGTCACCCCTGGCGGCCTCGCGACACGCGTACTCGCGAGGATATCCACGGCGGGCCGGACCGCCAGCGACACCGCGCCGTCGCTCTTCTTGAGCTTCTGCGGCGCCACATCGGCGGCGACGAAATCGACCGGGGCGGCCGCCATCACGAGGACGTCAGCGTGCGGGAGCGCGGCGGCCACGGCGTCCGCCATCTCCGCGGTCGTGGTGACCGCCTCGCAGGGCAGGTGCGCGGGCAGTGGGACGCTCAATGGCCCATGGATGAGCCGAACGTCAGCGCCGCGCCGCCACGCGGCCGACGCGAGCGCGACGCCCATCTTGCCCGTGGAGTGATTCGAGAGGAACCGCACCGGGTCGATCGGCGCCTGCGTGGGGCCCGCCGTCACCACGACGCGGAGACCCGCGAGCGAGGGGACCTCGAGGGCCCTCGCGACATGCGCGACGAGGATCTCAGGTTCGGGGAAACGGCCGGGTCCGCTGCCTTCGCCGGCCGCGAGGTCGCCCACGGCGGGGTCCACGACCCGATAGCCCAGGCCGGCGCAGGTCCGCACATTGGCTTGGACCGCCGGGTGCGCCCACATGTGGTCGTTCATGGCCGGCGCGATCACGACCGGTGCGGTGGTCGCGAGCAGGACAGCACCCAGAAGGTCATCCGCCCGACCCGTGGCCGCTCGCGCAAGGAAGTCGGCGGTGGCGGGCGCGACCACGACCACGTCGGCCGCCTTGGCCAGTGCGATGTGCGTGAGGGCCGCCCCCTCCGCGAGCAGCGCGTCGTGTACCGGTCGCCCGGTCAGGCCCTCGAAGGTGATGCCACCGACGAACTCCCGCGCACTGCGTGTGAGGATCACCTCGACCGTCGCGCCGGCTTTGAGCAGCGCCCGCGCCAGCAACGCCGCCTTGTAGCTGGCGATGCCCCCGGTCACCCCGAGGAGGACCCGGCGACCGGCGAAGGGACGCACGCGACTCGGAGCTACTCGGTCGGACGCTTGCGCGGCACGACGCGGTAGGCCACGTCCCCATCGGTGAGGTCCTCGAGTGCGCGGGTCGTGAGCTTCTTCTCACGCGACGACGGCATCTTGGGGAACTCGTTCAGCGCGCGCGCGTAGCGCGATGCGACCAAGACGGCCAGATACTTGTTGGCGGCCGTCTCGGTGATCTCGTTCGGGGTGAATACCTGCATCGTTCGCTACTCCGGGAGGAGAATGGACTGCTGGAGCTCAGTGAGCACGGCGCCCACCTGCGGATCGACGCTCAGCGCACCCGCGAATCGCGAGCGTTCGGCGTCGATGATCGCGGACACCCGCCGCACGGCGTCGTCCAGCTCATCGTTGATGACCACGTAATCGTACTCCGACACGGCGGCGATCTCATCGATCGCGGCGCGTAACCGGCTGCGCAGTTGCGCGTCCGACTCGCTCTGCCGCGCCGACAGGCGGCTTCGCAGGACGGCCGCCGACGGCGGTACGATGAATACTAGTCGAGTTGCCGGGATCGCGGCACGGAACTGCCGCGCACCCTGCACGTCGATGTCCAGCAGCAGGTGCTGGCGGGCCTGCGACACGCGCTCCACCTCGGAGCGCAGGGTCCCGTACCACTGCCCGTGGACCTCCGCGCACTCGGCAAAGGCCCCCTCCTCGCGACGGCGGGCGAACTCCTCGGGCGAGAGGAAATGATAGTCCACGCCGTCCGCTTCGCCGGGTCGCGGCCGCCGCGTGGTCGCTGAGATGGAGTAGCCGACGTCCGGCCGGGCCTCCAGCAGGCGCCGGGCGATCGTCGTCTTGCCGCCGCCCGAGGGGGCTGAGAGCACCACAGGAAAGTGCCTCATTCGAGGTTCTCGACCTGTTCGCGGAGGCGTTCCAACTCCTCCTTGATCGTCACGACGTCGCGCTGCATCTCGGCGTCATTGCTCTTGCTGCCCGTGGTGTTCGCCTCGCGGAGCAGCTCCTGCAAGAGGAAGCCGAGCCGCTTGCCCACGGGCTCGTCGTCGTCGGCGTTGAGTGCCTCGTGGAACGCCACCGCGTGGGACCGGAAGCGGTCCAGCTCTTCGCCGATATCCCAGCGCTCGGCGGACAATGCGACTTCCTGCGCCAACCGATGCTCGTCGACCGCGACGCCGTTCAGCAGCGCGGCCACGTTCGCCGTCAGGCGCTGCCGATACGCGCTGACCCGTTCGGGTGCGCGTTCCGCGAGTCGCCCGACGATCGTCTCGGCCGCCTGCAGGCGCGTGCGGAGTACTTCCGCCAGCCGTGCCCCCTCGGCGCGCCGCATGGCCAGCAGCGCATCCAGCGCGGCATCTACGACCGCGAGGGCCGGGGCGACGTCCTCGACCGCGTCCTCCTCGCGGACGCCCCCGACGACGCCGGGCACCCGCAGCACGGTCGCCACGTCCAGCTCCCCGCCTAGGGCGTACTGTGTGCGCAACGCTCGCAGCGTCGCGACCGCCGCCGCGAAGGCGGCGGTGTCGATCCGCGTGTCGGCCGACCGCTCGGACTCGAGTCGGGCGGTCACGGTCACGTGGCCGCGGGCGACCCGGCGACGTACCAGCTCGCGGACCTCGGCCTCCCAACGCGCGAGCGCGGGCGGCAACTTGAGGGCGGGGCTGAAGAAGCGATGGTTCACGGAGCGGACGTCCACGATGAGCGTCGCGCGACCCACCGGACCGCTGGCGGTCCCGAACCCGGTCATTGATCGGAGCATAACCCCGTAAGTTACTGCCAGACCGCCGGTTACGGAAGTCGCCTGAACCGTTCAGTCTGAGAAGTGCCAGCGGACACCGTAGAAATTGATGCGCTGAGGGATCAGGAAGCCCGGGACGGCCTGGTAAGGAGTGCCGGTGTAATTCCGGAACTGCCAGGAGATGGTCGCCGTCCGAATACGGATCTCGATCCGCGATGACCAGTAGGCGGCCCCAGCGATCGTCAACGGCTCCTCGACCAGCGGCATCACCACGTCGCCGACGCTGCGGTACTCGATCGCGCCGCGGAACGTGAAGTCGCCGCGCGGGAACCGCTCCCGCCACTCCGTGTCGATGTACACGCGCGCCCGGACATCAAGGTCTGGGCGGTACGGCCCGGCCGAGTCCCATTGGATCGCCTGCACATCGAGGTTCAGCCGACGGTACAGCGGTCCGCGAAGGCTGAACGTCAGTCCGCGACGCTCGGGCACCGCGACGCTGTCATAGTCCAACTGGAAGATGATGGGGGCGGCGAGACGCGCCCCCGCGACGACCAGCGACCCGGCCCCCAGGTCCCATCCACGGACGCGCAGGCTACCGCCCGCTCGATACGACGTCGACGCGACCTCGGCGTTCGACCACATCGGCGCGCGCTGGCTCACGCCGCCATCAAGCGTGACGCGGGAGCGCCAACGATACTGGGCGCTGACGTCCACCCGGCTGATCGAATCCTCGGCTTGCTGCTCATAGCGCGCCGACAGCGCGAGCCCCGACCGCTGCCACGATCCGCGCATCGTCGGTGACAGGTACCAAGCCTCGCCGACCATGCGATAGTGCGCACCGCCAGCGATCTGGAGCGCTCCCATGCTCCGACCGACCAGCGCCACGATCTGGCGTCGGGAGGCCGCGCTGTCCGGCACGACCGCAAGCGAGTCGCTGGCGTCGCGCGGCGTCGGCCGCACGCCAGCGACGGTATCTTCGCGCCACGACCCCGAGGCCGCGATCAGTTGCGCCCAGCTGCCGGGGCGCGATGGACTTCCGTACGCGGCCCGGGCGATGACCTGTGTCGCCGTGCCGGCGTACGGCGACAACTCCGCTGGTGCCTCGAGCACCCCGGTCGTCTTGTTCCGGCTTCGGCGATTGCGATGGATCGCCAGATCAGTCGACCACGCGCCCGCCGCCCACCCGACCCGACCGAACAACGACAGACCGTCGCCGTCGCCGCCCACCCGCCGGTTCAACGTGCCGAACTGTTGGAACCCGAACTGCGCGGCGACGCCGGTGGCGAAGCGACGGCCGAAGAATCCTCGGTAGAGGTTGGTGTCATCGTCGCCGGTGTATACATCGACGCGCGTGGTCGGGATGCGGCTCGTCACCCGCCAAGATCGCAGATGGACGCGGAGTTCCGTGGGCGTGGCTTCGACGGTGATCGCCTCCATGCTCCAGATATCCACGCTGCCGAGATCGCGGGCGGCGCCAGCCCGCAGATCGATCGCGTCGAGCTCGGCGCCGTCCAGGAAGATCCGCACGCGGGCAGGGTCCCCCATCCAGGTCACCACTTGCGGGGCCAAGATGTAACCACTGCGCAGCACCGAAGTCCCCGGAATACGCTCCAACAGTTCCGCCAGCGACTGGGCCCCGGTCTGCGCGATCTGGTCGCCCTCCCAGCGATACAGATCACCCGTGGCGGCGCCGAGCACGCCGGGCACCTCCGGGAGCGGGGGCTTGAACGTGTCGATCGGTGCGAGCACACGCGGACGCAGCGGCAGGGTGTCGCGCGCGCGGAGTGAGTCCCGCCGCGTCAGCGAATCGGGCCCCCGCAGCGAATCGCGACGGGACAAAGAATCCCGTCGCTGGATCGAGTCGCGCATCGCGAGCGAATCCCGACGCAGTGTCGAGTCGCGGACGCGAAGGGTGTCACGGCCCGTGCCCTGTGCGCCGGCGACCGTCGCTGCAGCGACGGTCACGGCGAGGACCAACAACACGCGCATGGCTCAGCCGACTCGGCCGCGCACGAACTCCACGAACGTCCCGACGGGGGTTCCGGTGGGCCCCTTCGGAATGAACCCGAGATCCGATTCCGAGTACGCGGTACCGGCGATGTCGAGATGCGCCCACGGGTACTCGCCGATGAACGACGCGAGGAAGTGTGCGGCCGTGATGGTGCCCGCCGCTCGCCCGCCGGAGTTCTTGACGTCGGCGACATCGGAGGTGATGAGTTCGCGGTAGCTGTCCCAGAGCGGCAAGCGCCAGCCAGGTTCGGCCGCGCGGGATGCCGCCGAGAGCAGCTCCTCCGCCAGATCGCCGTCAGTCCCGAGGACCGCCGTCGCGCTGTGCCCCAGCGCGATCACGCAGGCGCCGGTGAGCGTCGCCGCGTCGACGACGGCGGCCGGCTTGAAGCGGATCGCGTACGTCAACAGGTCCGCCAACACCATACGCCCCTCCGCGTCGGTGTTGATCACTTCGATCGTCTTGCCATTCATCGCGCGGATCACATCACCGGGCTTGTAGGCCTCACCCGAGGGCATGTTCGTGGTCGCGCCGATCAGACCGACCACATTGATCGGCAGGCCGAGCCGCCCGATGGCCTCCATCGCGCCGAGCACGCCCGCCGCGCCGCACATGTCGAACTTCATCCACTCCATTCCGGCCGCGGGCTTGATCGAGATGCCGCCGGTGTCGAAACAGAGCCCTTTGCCGACCAGCACGATCGGCGCCTGTCGCCCGCCGCCGCGATGTTCGAGCGCGACGAGCCGCGGTTCCTGCGCGGTGCCTTGGGCCACCGCCAGGAAGGCGCCCGCCTTGAGGGCGGTGAGTTCGGACCGTCCGAGCACGGTGAGCTTCATGTTGTGCGTGCGCGCGATCTGCCGCGCCGTATCCGCCAGGAAGTCCGGCGTGCACAGATTCGGCGGCATCATGCCGAGCCGCCGTGCCAACGCGTAGCCTGCCGCGATCGCACTGCCGCTGCGCACCCCGGCACGGAGCGATGCTCCGTCCGTCGGCGCGATCACGAGGACCTCGGTGAGCGCATCGCGCCGGTCCTCTTCGGGGACGGGCGATTTGAGGTCCGCGTACTCCCAGGCACCCAGGGAGGCTCCGATCGTCACCGCCTCAGCCTCGACCGTCGACAACGGACCGGCGAAGACCGCCATGGTGGCCGCACCCATCCCCTTGCCCGCCCGTGCGGCGATCGCAGCCGCACGCCGCAGTGCCGGCACGCGATCCTCGGTCCCCAATCCGACCAGGACGAGGCGGACCGGGCCACCGGCGCGACCGGCACGGCTGATGACGAACTGTTCATCGCGCCGGCCGCGGAAATCGCGCCGTCGGCACGCCGCGCTGAGCTGCCCGCCGAAGCGTACGTCGAGCTTCTTGAGCGCCGGCGGCAGCGCGGTCGTCTGCGGCAGCAGGACCGCCAGCAACGGGACGCGCACCGCCGACGGGTCGCCGAGCCGAGCTACGAGGTTCAAGGACATGGGGACCGACACAGGTGAGGGGTGCGACGCGATCACGCGTGCATCGCGGCGATCATCGCATCGGCGAACTCGGAGGTCTTCACTTCACGCGCGCCCGGCATCTGTCGTGCGAGATCGTAGGTGACGGTCTTCGCCGCGATCGCCTGCTCCATGCCGCGGGTGATCAGCGCTGCCGCCTCGGTCCACCCCATATGCTCGAACATCATCACCCCCGACAGGATCACGGACCCGGGGTTGATCTTGTCCAGACCGGCATACTTCGGTGCCGTACCGTGCGTCGCTTCGAATACCGCCACACCGTCCCCAACGTTCCCACCGGGTGCGATGCCGAGGCCGCCGACCTGCGCGGCGGCCGCGTCGGACACATAGTCGCCGTTCAGATTCGGCGTCGCGATGACCGAGTACTCGTCCGGGCGCAGGAGCAGCTGCTGGAACATCGAGTCGGCGATCCGGTCCTTGATCAACACCGTGCCGGCAGGGACCGCCCCGGTCACCGCGCTCTCCGCGATGGTCTGGGCGCCGAAGCGCTCGGCCGCGACCTCGTAGCCCCAGTCGCGGAAGCCGCCTTCGGTGAACTTCATGATGTTCCCCTTGTGCATGAGCGTCACCGACGGGCGCCCGTGCTTGATCGCGTAGGTGATGGCCATCGCGACCAATCGCTTGGACCCGAACGGCGACATCGGCTTGATGCCGATCGCGGAGCCCTCACGGATCTGCTTGCCATACTCGCGTCCGATGAACTCGCGCAGTCCGTTCGCCTCGGTGCTCCCCGCCTTGAACTCGATCCCCGAGTACACATCCTCGATGTTCTCGCGAAAGATCACCACGTTCAGCTTCCCGGGCGCCTTCACGGGGGCGCCGACGCCCTCGAAGTACCGCACCGGCCGGATGCAGGCGTACAGATCGAGTTCCTGTCGGAGCGCCACGTTGAGCGACCGGATCCCCGTGCCCACCGGCGTGGTGAGTGGCCCCTTGATCCCGACGCGGAACTCGCCGAAGGCCTGGATCGTCTCGGCCGGCAGCCAGTCGCCGAAGCGGTCATGTGCCTTCTCACCAGCGAAGACTTCCATCCAGTGGATCCGTCGCGTGCCGCCATAGGCGCGCGCGACCGCGGCGTCGAACACGCGGACCGAGGCCCGCCAGATGTCGACCCCAGTGCCATCGCCTTCGATGAACGGGATGATGGGATTGTCAGGAACGACGAGGTCGCCGTTGCGGAAGTCGATGCGGTCGCCCGAGGCCGGGACCGTCGAGAGTTTGTAGGTCGTCATGCGCGAAACCTAGGACGCCTCACCGCGTCCAACAAGACGCCGACGAGGGCCTCAGACGACCGGATCGGGCAGTGGGCGACCAGCGAAGTGGGCGTCGAGGTTGGCCAGGACCCGCTCGCCCATCGCGACCCGCGTCTCGAGGGTCGCACTGCCCAGATGCGGGAGCAGTACGACTTGCGGCCGCACCAGCATCTCGGGTGCGATGTGGGGTTCGCGGGCATGCACGTCGAGGCCCGCACCGGCGAGGATCCCGGCATCGATGGCCGCGAGGAGGTCCGACTCGTTCACGATGTCACCGCGCGCGGTGTTGATGAGGAATGAGCCGGGCCGCGCCGCAGCGAGCACCGCGGCATCGATCATGCCGCGCGTCGTCGGCGTCGACGGACAGTGCACGGAGACGATATCGCTGCTCGCGAACAGCGCCTGGAGCGACGGGACGGCCGTCCCGAGGACGTCGACGCCGGGCGCGGTCGGCCGAGGCGTGAAATACCGGATCGGCATCCCGAAGCCGTGGTGCGCGCGATGCGCGACGGCTTGACCGATCCGGCCATAGCCGACGATCCCGAGGGTCATACCGCTGAGCCGACGACCCAGCAGATGGGTGGGGCGCCACCCCTGCCATGCGCCAGCGCGCAGCTCGCGCTCCCCTTCTCCGAGGCGGCGGACCGTCGCCAGCATCAACGCGATGGTGAGGTCGGCCGTGTCGGCCGTCAGGACGCCGGGGGTGTTCGTCACCGCGATCCCCAGGGCACGCGCCTGTGCGACGGCGATGTGCTCGGTGCCGACGCCGAAGTTCGCCAAGAGCGCCGCCCGGCTCGGCGCCTCCGGCAGCGCATCGGGTCCGACCCGATCCGCGACCGAGCACACGATCGCATCGTACTGCCCCCACGCGGCGCGGATCCGCTCGGGCGGCCACGTTGCATCAGTGGGGTTCAGGTCGCAGTCATAGCGCGCCGTCAGGTCGGCCTCGATCGGCGCGGGCAGTCGCCGCAACACGGCGACCCGCGGCCGCTCCGTCACGCCGATGCCGCGCTGCGAAAGCTGGCCTGCGCCGCCGCGACGCCACGCCCCGCAGCGATCGGCACACCGACATCCTGCAGCGCCATCTCGACGCCGCCGAGCGCGCCGAGCAGCATCAATTCGTTCAGATCACCGAGATGGCCGATGCGGAAGAGCTTGCCGGCGAGCGCGCCGAGTCCCGCCCCCAGCGAGAGACGGTAGCGATGGAACGCGCGCGACAGCAGCGCCGGTGCTTCGCCACCGGGCAGCATCACCGCGGTGACCGTGTTGCTCGCGATCGACTCCGCGGTCGCACAGAGCGGGAGCCCCCACGCCGCCACCGCAGCGCGTACGCCGCGCGCGAGGTGCTGGTGTCGTGCCGCGACATTGGGCATCCCTTCGTCCAGCAGCATCGTGAGCGACTCCTGCAATCCATACAGCAGCGACAGGGCTGGCGTGTACGGGAAGTACCCGGCGTCGTTGTTCGTGATCATCGGACGCAGGTCGAAGAAGGCCCGTGGACAGGTGGCCTCGGCCACCCGCTGCAGGGCCCGCGGGCTGACGGCGAGGATCCCGAGCCCGGCCGGGAGCATGAATCCCTTCTGACTGCCGGTGATCGCCAGATCCACGCCCCACGCGTCCATCTGGAAGTCGAGCGACGCGATCGAGCTGACCCCATCCACGTACAGCAGCGCCGGGTGGTCCGCCGCGTCGAGGGCGCGCCGCACGGCCGCGATGTCGCTGGTCACGCCCGTCGACGTCTCGTTGTGCGCGACCAGAACGCCGCGGATGCGACGATCCGTGTCGGCGCGCAGCGCGGCTTCGATCGCCTCCACCGGCGCGGCCGTCCCCCACGGCGCATCGAGCACGTCGACCACGAACCCCAGCCGCTGCGCCGCATCGACGAAGAGGTGCGAGAACTGCCCGTAGCGGGTGCCCAGCAACCGGTCGCCGGGATGCAGCGTGTTCACCAACGCCGCCTCCCACATCCCGCTGCCCGTCGCGGGGAACACGAACGCGCGCGCCTGCTCGCTGCCCACGATGCGCGGCAGCCGATCCAAGATGTCCCGCACTAAATGGGGGAACTCAGGCGACCGATGGTCCGCCATAGCGCGATGCATCGCGCGGAGGATACGATCCGGGACGTTGGTCGGCCCGGGCACGTAGAGGAAGTCACGACCAGGCATGGCGCTGACTCAGTGAGGGAATCCGCGATCGACCAACCACTGGTCGACGGACGCGACGGCGGTCGCGATGGCGGATCGCACGGCGGGGATCCGGTCCAATGCCGCGTCCGAGGCGAGTCGTTCGACCTCGCCGCACAGCGCCTGCAACCGGGTGGCGCCCACCTGACCGGAGCTGCCTTTGAGGGCGTGCGCCGCTTGGCGGATGGCGTCGGTGTCACCGTCCGCGAGGCCGGTGTCGATGGCCGCCAGCCGGATCCGGACCTGCTCTCGGTAGAGCCCCACCAGCTGGGTCAGCAATGGCATTCCGCCGAACGCACGGAGGCCCTCGAGGATCGTGGGGTCCACGGCCTCGGTCGAGGGAGTGGCTGGGGTGTCGGACACGTGAAGGAACGGGCGGCGGAGGCTTCGCGGCCCGAGTGGGCGGCCAGACTCAACTACGGAGAATGCCCGGGGCGGGACTCGAACCCGCAAGCTCGCGAGGAGCGGGGGATTTTGAGTCCCCTGCGTCTACCAATTCCACCACCCGGGCAACGCACCGGAATAGTACTACCGGTACCTCACGGCATCAATCGGCCGGTGGTGGAACGCGCCGCGCGGTGGGTGGCGGTGGCGGGCGGCGGCCGTCGGGCGCGCCGGGCCCACGTCCGCGTCCGGCCTCGTGCGACTCGGCTGCGCGACGCAGTTCGTCGGAGCGACGCGTCAGTTCCTCCTCGAACGCGAAATAGCGGGCGCGTTGTACCGGCGTCAGGAACTGGGACAGCGCGCGCTGCTCGTCCTCCAGGAGACTGAGACGTTCCCGCTGCAGCTCCAGCACGCGATCCAAGAGGGTACCCACCTCGGCCTGGTTGACGCTGTCCTTCACGCGCATCGCGTCCCGCAGTGACTGGCGGGTGGCCCGGTCGTCGCGTCCGAGCGCGATGCGGCGCGGTCCGAAGCGGGCGCTATGCTCGCGCATCTGCCGCACCTGCGCATCGGACAAGCGCAACTGCTCGCGCAGCAGCTCTCCCATCCGCTCTTGGATCCGCCGGTCGAGCTCCGCGGGTGGGCGACGGCTGCTGTCGGCGCCCCGACCCATGGAGCCGCGCTGCGCCTCGGCGCTCGAGACCACGAGCGCCAGGGCGAACAGACTGAGGAGCGTGCGCATCAGTCGCCACCTCCTACGGCATCGGCCAAACCAGAGCGCGGAGCCGGATCGAGCGACGGCAACCCATCGAACCGCTCGAGCTGGTCGAAGAGCACGTCCAGTTCCTCGTCATCGAAGTCGGCGAGCCCCTGCCCGAAGCTCACCGGGAGCGGCGCGTCGGAGACCGCGACCACGGTCGTCTCCGCGACGCCGCGCCCCAGATCCCCATCGCGCTGACCCGTGAACGAACGTTCGACGATGGCGAGCGAGATCCCACCCAGGGCCACCGTCGCGAGCGCGGCCGCCCACTGCCACGAGCGGGCGCGCCTCGCTCCCGCTCGCCGCGCGGTCGGCGCGGGCACTGCGGCGACGATGCGGTCCACGTCGACCGAGGGCGCGATGGACAACGCAGCCCGCGCCTCGCGCAAGAAGCGGAGCTCGTCCACCAGCTCCGGATCCGACCCGATCGCGCGCTCCAGCGCGGTGCGCTCCTCCACCGACCCCAGGTCGTGGACGAGGTCGATGAGTCGATCCTGTTGTTCCCCGCGATCCAAGTGCTCAGTCATTGAGTAACTCCCGAACGACACGCAACGCATTGTGATAGTGCACCCGCGCCGCCCCCTCCGTACTGCCCAGGACTTCTGCGATGTCCCGGTATGACATCCCCTCGGAGACCCGCAACGTGAAGACATCACGCTGCATCGGCGAGAGCCGGGCGACCGCGCCGCGGATCCGAGCGGCCATCTCCTGCGCGACCATCCCATCGAGGGCGTCGAACTCCGAGACCGCATCGCCCTCACTCAGCTCGGTATCGTCCCGTCGTCGTCGCGCCGCCCGACGCCGGTCCAGCATGAGACGCCGCTCGATGGTGAAGAGCCACGTCCGGAACGAACTGTCGGCACGGAAGCTGTCGATCGCACCGAAGGCCCGCACGAACGTGTCCTGCACCAGCTCATCGACCTCCTCGCGCACCCCCTGGCTCGCGGCGAATCGTGCCAATGCCGCCGCGTGCCGCTCGACCAAGACCCGCGCCGCCCGCTGCTCGCCATGTCGCCATCGCTCGATGAGCGCGTGGTCAGGGACGGCGTCGTCCGCATCGGAGGGGTGAGGCATCAGTCGGCTGGTTGGACGGCGGGTCTCGACGCAATGTTAATGGCATGCCCACCCCGTGGATCATCGCACATCGCGGCGACGTACAGGTCGCCCCAGAGAATACCCTCGCGGCGGTCGCGGCGGCACTGGACGCCGGCGCCGATGGGATCGAGCTGGATCTCCACCGCACGGCCGATGGGGCGGTGGTGGTCCACCATGACCCGATCCCGCGCGCCCTGCCCACCGATACCCGGCTCGCGGGACGGCCCTTCACGGACCTGACGATGGACGAGGTCCGGACGTTCCGCGTCGAGGGTCGGCACCCGATCCCGACCCTGCCCGAGGTCCTCGCGCTCGTAGCGGACCGCGCGGTCCTCTACTGCGAACTCAAGGGCAGCGGCGTGGTCGAGGCGGCGGCGCCGATCCTGCGCGCGTACCGTGGGCGGTCGGCCATGCACGCCTTCGATCACCGTGCGGTCCTGCGGGCGTCGGAGCTCGCCCCGACCATTCCGCGCGGGGTGCTGCTGGTCTCCCGGCTGGTGGACCCGGTGGCGGCCATGCGCGCGGCGCGCGCGACGACCCTCTGGCCGTTCGCCGACACGGTGGACGCGCAGCTGGTCGCACAGGTCGTGGATGCCCAGTGCGCCCTGATCCCTTGGACCGTCAATGACCTCGAACGCGCCTCCGAACTCGCCGCCCTCGGGGTCACCGGGATCTGCACGGACCACCCCGCGGCCGTCCGCCGAGCCCTCGATCCCACGAATCGACCTCGCGGCGCGTAGTACCCTGTGCGGGCGCCCGGCCGCACATCCTCCCTCACCGAACCACGCTGACGTGAAGAACCACACCCTGCGGGGCACTGCCCTCGCCTGTCTGCTCGCCGTGCCCCTGATCGCCGGGGCGCAGCGCAATGAGTACGGCAATCCCCTGAAGTTGCCGCCGCGGCCGACGAAGCCGGCGATCACCGTCGAGGATCTGCGGACGCGGTTGTACATCTTCGCCGACGACTCGATGCAGGGGCGGCAGTCCGGCACCGAGGGGAACCGCATCGGGACCGACTATATCGAGCGCGAGGTCAGGCGTCTGGGCCTCGAGCCGGCGGGTGACAACGGAACGTTCTTCCAGGCGCTGCCCTATGGATACCGGCACTTCGCGGCGACGTCGCGGCTGCGGGTGGGTCCTCGCACCCTCGCCATCGGAACGGACTTCTCGGTCGGCGGCCGACTGGCATCGACCTCGTTCGACGGCGTGCAGGTGATCTACGGTGGCGTGCTGGGGGACACGGCGAGGCAGATCACCCAAGCGCAGGCGTTGGGGCGCTTCGTGATCGTGTCGCCTGCGACCGGTCCGGCCGCCAGCGGTGGTCGAGGTGGCGCCGGCGGCGCCCCCGCCGGCGGCGGCGGGCGCGGGGGGGCTGGCGGGGCGCCGAACCGTTTCTTGGGGGCCGCCGCCGTCGCGGTGGTCGATCTCGATGCGCTCGCGCCGGCCGCCCGCGCTGCCTTGAATGCGCCGCCGACTCGCGCCGCGCTGCTGTATCCGACACCTGCCCCCGTGCCAGGACAGCCGCTCGGGGCGGCACCGGCGGCACCACAGCTTCGCCTGACGAGTGCGGCCGCCGAAGCGCTGATGGGCGTGCCGCTCAGCGAGCTCCGTCCGGGGGCCGCGGGCCTGCTGGTGTCCGGCCAACTCGACCTGAGCGAGCGCCTCGTGCCGGAGTTCGGTCGCAACGTCGTCGCGATCCTCCGGGGCAGTGATCCCGTGCTGCGCAACGAGTTCGTGGCGATCGGCGCGCACAACGATCACGTGGGATTCGACAACCGCCCTGTGGATCACGATTCTGCCCGCGCGGTCGCGTCCATCCTCTCCAAGCTCCAGATGGCCGACGGCAAGACCCTCTTGCCGGTGACCCCTGAGATGCGGGTGCGCGCCGTCGAATCAGCGCGTCCGATGATCGATTCGATGCGACGGATCCGCGCGCCCCGACTCGACTCCATCCGCAACGGCGCGGATGACGACGGATCCGGCTCGATGGCGGTCCTCGAGATCGCCGAGGCCATGGCCACCGCGAAGGAGCGCCCGAAGCGCTCGGTGCTCTTCATCTGGCATACCGGCGAGGAGGGCGGCCTGTCGGGATCGCGATTCTTCACGGACTTCCCCACGGTGCCCCGTGAGCAGATCGTCGCGCAGATCAACGTCGACATGATCGGTCGCGGCCGCGCCGACGATCTTCCGGGGGGCGGCCCCGACTACCTCGCGGTCGTGGGCTCACGGATGCTCTCGTCGGAGCTCGGCGAACAGGTCGTGACCACGAACCGCAAGCAGGCGCGCCCGCTGCGACTCGACTACACCTTCGACGAGCCGACGACGTGGCCGGGCTACAACAACATCTATGGGCGGAGCGACCACGCGAATTACGCGCGATTCAATATCCCGATCGCGTTCTTCTTCACCGGTCTGCATCGGGACTATCATCAAGTCACCGACGAGCCGCAGTACATCGACTACGCGCACTATGCGCGCATCACGTCGTACCTCTTCGATCTCACGAAGGACGTGGCCAACGCGCCGACGCGGCCGAAGGTCGACCGCGGTCCGCGGATGTAACGGCCTGCGCGCTGGCGGCGGTGCGACCGGTCAGGTCGCGCCGCCCTTGGCGGTCGTGAGTCTCGCCTCGAGTTCGTCGGCTACGCGATCTGCTGCGCGGGTCGCATCGACCAGCCGCTGCATGGTGCCCGGGTCCAGGGGCGCCGCGTCGCCGTGGGCCCTCGCGACCGCGTAGCCCAGCACCGCGGCGGCCTGATCGGCGCTCTTGCGCGCCTGGTGCGCCTGCAGCCGCAGCTTGCCCTCGTCGATCGCACTCTCGGTGGCCTTCGTGGCCTTGTCGATCCCCTGCGAGACCTTGTCCCAGATCCCCATCGTGTCCTCCGGTTCGGGTGCCCCACCCTACGAGCGCGCGCACCGGACGGTTTCCGAGCCCAGGAAACACGAACGCCCAACCGATCCGGGAGGGCGTTGGCGACAGGCGGGGAGCCGATGGATCAGTTGGCCGCCGCGACCTCGACCGGCACCACACTGACCTTCAGACGGCGCTTGTCCTTGTGTTCGAACTTCACGACGCCATCCACGAGGGCGTAGATCGTGTAGTCCGACCCCAAGCCGACATTGCGGCCCGGGTGCCACTTGGTGCCGCACTGCCGCACGATGATGTTGCCCGCGATCACGGACTCCCCACCGTACTTCTTGATCCCGCGATACTGCGGGTTCGAGTCGCGCCCGTTGCGCGACGAGCCTACGCCTTTCTTATGCGCCATGGTCCGGTCTCCGGATCAGCCGAGGTCGATGGTGTTGATCTTCACTTCCGTGAAGCCCTGCCGGTGTCCCTGCTTCTTCGCGTAGTTCTTGCGGCGCTTCATCTTGAAGACGACGATCTTGTCGTCCTTGCCGTGCTTGACGATCTGGCCCGTCACCTTCGCCCCGCTGAGGGTGGGGACGCCGATCCGCACCGCATCGCCATTGGCGCCGAGGAGGACATCGGAGAATTCGACTGCGGCGCCTGCCTCGGCGGCCAGCGTCGGGATACGAATGGTCTGGCCGGGCTCGACCTTGAACTGCTTCCCGCCCGTGCGGATGATCGCGTACGCCATCGTGATACTGGGATTAAATGGTAGAGCACGGAAAGCTATCCGACTCAACGCCCTAAAGCAAGTCCCCGCAACGGCCTACGCCCTACGCGACCGCGTACTGCGGCGTGATATCCCGCCCCTGCCCCTTGGTGACCAGCTTGAACTCGTCCGGACGCAGCAAGGGGTCGTCTCGGACCTCGACGGCCGAGCCCGCGACCTTGGCCAATTTCGCCAGCAGGTCCTTCTCCTGGTCCAGGGCATAGAGCGCCACCTCCGGGTGGACCTTCACCAGTAGCTGCTCCCGGCGTCCGTCGAGGGCGTAGCGACGAACGGACCGTTCCATCCGGCGCAGGATGGATTCGGGCGTGAAGACCCGCCCCGTCCCCGAACACGTGGGACAGGCCATGGTCATCGACTGCAGATGCGATTGGCGCACCCGCTGCCGGGTCATCTCGATCAGGCCGAGGTCGCTCACCGCGAAGGCCTTGGTCCGTGCGCGGTCGCGGCTCAGGTGCTGCCGCAGCTCCTGCAGCACGCGGTCCCGGTTCGCCTTCATCTCCATATCGATGAAGTCGCACACGATGATGCCGCCGACGTCCCGCAAGCGGAGCTGGCGCGCGACCTCGCGCGCGGCCTCCAAGTTCGTCTTCAAGACCGTCTTCTCGGGGTCCTTCTTTCCCGTGTAGCGGCCACTGTTCACATCGATCGAGACGAGGGCCTCGGTCGGCTCGATGATCAGGTACCCACCGCTGGGCAGATCACAGCGCCGCTTGAAGAGGTCGCGAATCTCCGGCTCGATCTTCGCCTGATCGAACAGGGGCAGCTTGTCGTCGTACAGCCGCACGCGGTCGATGAGCTCGGGTGCGATGCCGGTCAGGTACTCGACGATCTCCTGATGGACGGCCTTGGAATCGACCGTGACCGAGTCCACCTTCGCGCTGAACACGTCGCGGATCAGCCCCCGCGTGAGGCCGGTCTCGCGGTGCAGGACCGACGGCGCCCGGACGAACGTGGTCTTCTTCTTGATGCGCTTCCACTGCGCCATCAGCGTCGACAACTCGCGCGCGAAGACCTCGGCCGTGGTCTCTTCGCTGACCGTCCGGACGATCACGCCGCCCGACTCCTTCGGCAGGACGCCCTGCATCATCTCGCGCAGCCGCACCCGCGTCGCCTTGTCACCGATCTTGCGCGACACGCCGACCTTCGACGCGAACGGCATGTAGACCAGGAAGCGACCGGCCAGGGACACCTGCGCCGTGACGCGCGGACCCTTGGTCGAGATCGGCTCCTTGGTGACCTGCACGATCAGGTCCTGCCCCTTCTTGAGCAGCTCCTGGATCGGCGGCACCTTCAGCGAGGATCGTCGCCGCCCCCCGCCCCGGTCCGGACCCGGGCTGTCGGCTCCCTCCGCCTCGTCCGCGGCCTCGCCAGGGTCCTCGTCGTCGTCATCCTCGTCGACGACCAGGTCGGAGGCGTGCAGGAACGCGCTCTTCTCGGTGCCGATGTCCACGAAGGCCGCCTGGATACCAGGCAGGACCGCCTCGACGCGGCCGAGGAAGATGTCGCCGATCAGGCGTCGTGCTTCGGGACGATCGACGAGCAACTCCGCGAGCTCGTCGTCCTCCATGATGGCCACGCGGGTCTCGCGGGGAGCCGCGTTGATCAGGATCTCACGCTTCATCGCATACGATGCGCCGCCCCGCGCGGCGACTCCGCGCGGGCGATCTGCATCGCCGGACCACAGGTGATCGGTCCCCGTCCTGCGGACCCCAACGCGGAAGCAGCCCGCGCACAACGCTCGGCCTCCGGAACCCGCCGGCCAACCGCCGGAGTAAGTCGGGTCGTGAGGCGAGACGTGAGGGACCCATCGTCCCCCCAGCATGCGCAGCACTGGTCGCGAGTGTCCCCCGCGACCCCGCGGGGGATGCCGGACGGAGTCGCCGCCCAGTACCCCCCAACATCAATTCGTCACGAATGGGTAATCGCGGACCGAGCCGAAACAAAGGGGGGCCAGCGGGCGGCCGGTCCCCCGTCGGTCCCCCGGCGGATCAGCCGAGTGCGGCGCTCGCGTCCTTCAGCAGCTGCCGTGCGATCACCAGTCGCTGGATCTCACTGGTGCCCTCACCGATCTCACAGATCTTCGCATCCCGCATCATGCGCTCCACGGGGTACTCCTTCGTGTACCCGTAGCCCCCATGGATCTGGATCGCCTTGATGGTGGCCCGCATCGCCAGCTCGGAACAGAAGAGCTTGGCATAGGCCGCCTCCTTCGTGTATGGCAGTCCGCGCGCCGCGAGCCACGTGGCGTGGTAGGTGAGGTGCCGCCCAGCCTCGATCTCCATGGCCATATCGGCCAGCGGGAACTGGACGCCCTGGAACTGCGCGATCGGTTGCCCGAACTGCTGGCGCAGCATCGCGTACTTGAGCGACTCCTCGAAGGCTCCCTGTGCCAGCCCGATCGAGAGCGCCGCCAAGCCGATCCGACCGGCGTCCAGCGTCTTCATGAAGTTGATGAACCCCATCCCCTCGGCACCGAGCAGATTCTCCGCGGGGACGATCACATCCTCGAAGATCAGCTCACGCGTGTCGGAGGCACGCCAGCCGAGCTTGTCCTCCTTCTTCCCGGCGCGGAAGCCCGGCATCGCAGGCAGGGAGTCATCGTGGCCGGTGCCCAGGGCCCGCACGCGCTCGAGATCGCAGGTCTCCTTCGTGAGGATGAACGAGCTGATGCCGCGGCTGCCTGCCGAGGGATCCGTGACCGCCGTCACGATGAAGATCTCGCCGACGCCCGCGTGCGTGATGAACCGCTTCGACCCGTTGAGGACGTAGTGGTCGCCCCGACGCACCGCGACCGTCCTCGTCCCGCCCGCGTCAGAGCCGGCGCCCTCTTCCGTGAGGCCGAACCCGCCGAGCACCTTCCCATGGGCGAGCAGGGGCACGTAGCGCTGCCGCTGTTCGTCGGTCCCGAAGTTCACGATGGGCGAGGTGCCCAGCGTCGTATGGGCGGAGATGGTGATGGCGTGCGAGGCATCGACCTTGGCCATCTCCTCGATCGCGATGATGTAGCTCAGCAGGTCGAAGCCGGCCCCGCCCAGCGCTTCGGGCCACGGGATGCCCAGCAGCCCCAGTTCGCCCATGGCCGCGACGGTCTCCCACGGGAAGTCCTGCGACGCATCGGCCGCCGCGGCGATGGGTGCCACGCGGGCGCGGGCGAACTCACGGACCATGTCGCGGACGGCGACATGCTGCTCATCGAAATAGAACGATTCGTGCACGGATCTACTGGCTCAGTGAAGGGATCACACCGTGCGCATGAAGTGGCCACGGGTGAAACGGGAGCCGACGAGCGGGCGCACCGCCGTCGGATCGGGGCGGTCGCCACGGGCGAGCGCGTCGAGTTGCGCACGATACCCGCGCACCAGCGCATCGATCGGGTCGCCCGGGACATTGAACACAAGCTGGATGCCGCGCACGCCGTTCCGCCACACGCCCGGCAGGAACTCGGATCCTTCGATGGGACGGGAGTGCAACAGGCGATTCCGACAGGCACTGTCGGTGGCCACGGGGAACACGTACCCCGCAGGATCCGTCAACTCGACGTTCGTATGCTTGGCGACGCACAGGTCGCGACAGGTCGTCGGCTCCCGATCGAACGCCGCTGAGAGCACGCAGTGCTCGATGGTCATGCCCTCGGGCCGCCCGTACAGCACGACATCGAATCCGCGTCCCTGCCAGGGTGCGGTCACGGCAGCGAGCTCGGCCGCCGTGAGTTCGATCGACGCCACGAGGCGTCGGACACCACGCGCGAAGAAGACGTCGGCCGTGTGCTGATTGAACACGTTCAGCGCGTAGTCGCCGACGACGTCCCGCCCCGCACGGGCGAACTCCACGGCCATACCGGCATGCCCGGTCTGCAGCGGCAGGTCCAGCGCCAGCCAGGGGGCGAGGGTCCGGCGTTCCGCGGATCGGACGATCGACGGCAGACGCAGCCGGACACGGACGCCCTGCGCCTGCAGCTCGCGCACCGTTGCCGCGAGGCGCGCACGCGGCGGGGCCGGATGTCGCAGGAAGGGGTCGAAGACCACCTCGGTCGCGCCGGCCGCAGCGGCCACATGTGCGTCCTCGAGCCGATAGACGCTGGCGACCAGTCTGAATGCGGCAGTGGGGTCGTCCGCGCCGGGCGCCGGTGCCGTCGCGACGATCGACGCGATCCGCTCTTCGCGCGCTGCGCGAGCAGCATCGGACGCCCAGGTGCGTCGCTCGAGCAAGGTCGCGACGGCTTCCTGGCGCAGTTGATTCAGCGCCGAGACCGGGAGGAACACGTTCGGCGCCAGTGCGTCGGTGTCGAGGTCGCCCAGCGCGAAGGGCGAGGTCCCCAGCCGACCGAGCTGGGCCCGGAGCAGTTCCGCATCAAGCGCTCGCTGCGTCGCGGGGACGAGCGGCACGCTGCTGCGCACGGTCACGGTGTCCTCGCCCGACGTGAAGACCGCCTTGAGCGGAGCTCCCGGCTGGCCGAAGACCCGAACGTCGAGCCGGAGGCGGCTGGCATCGGGGAGGGCGACGTCCGCGAACGAGGATCGCGCCGCGGAGTTGAGTGCGACGTCGAAGGAACGGATGACGCGCCAACCCACGGGGATGTCGTCGCGGGTCGCGATGGCCTGCTCCACTCCGCGGTCGCTGGAGGACAGGAGGCGCGCGCGCTCCACCGTGAAGCCGCGGGTCGCATCCGGAGCGCCCGACTCGGGTGGCTCGAACCCCACGCCGTCCCCGACCGACAGTGCGGTGCGCACGCGCACGACGACCTCGCCGGGCGCGCGACCGATCACCTCACCGAGCTCGACGCCGCGGTTGTCCGGGTGGGACCGCGTGATGTAGTCGCGGCCCGCCCGCCCACCGTACATCCCGCCCGTGAACCCGCGCGAGAAGATCTGGACGAGGGGTGTCGTGTCGGCCTCGGACAGCAACGGGGACTCCCCGCGCTCGACCCGGTCGAGCATGCTGCGGTAGGTGCGCGTCACCGTGGCGACATACTCCGGCTTCTTCTTGCGTCCCTCGACCTTCAGACAACCGATGCCCGCCGCAGCGATGGCGTCGAGATGCGCGTGAGCGGCCAGGTCGCGCGCCGAGATGAGGTAGCCGCGATCGAGCTCGGTGTCGTGATCGACATCCCTGAGCACGTAGTCCTTCCGGCAGGATTGCGCGCAGGCGCCGCGATTGGCACTGCGCTCCGAGATCATCCCCGACATGAAGCACTGGCCCGAGTAGCTGATGCACAGCGCCCCGTGGACGAATGACTCCAACCCGATCGCGGGCACCGCCGCGCGGATATCGCGGATATCATCGAGCGTGTTCTCGCGCGCGAGCACGACGCGCTCGATCCCGAGGTCCTGCATCAGCGCAGCACCGGAGGCATCGTGGACGGTCATCTGGGTCGAGCCGTGCACCTCGAAGCCGGGATAGACCTGCCGGATGAGCCGGACGAGTCCGAGATCCTGCACGATCGCGGCGTCGATCCCGCGGTCGATACACGCCCCCAGATGCGCGAGACAGTCCGCGAGCTCGTGCGGCTTGACCAGCGTGTTGAGGGTGAGGTAGACGCGGACACCGCGTTGGTGGGCCAGCCGGCACGCCCGCCCGAGATCCTCCAGGGTGATCTGCGCCCCGTCGTCGCGCGCGTTGAACCGCTCGGCACCGAGGTAGATCGCGTCCGCACCGTTGGCGATCGCCGCGCGCGCCGCGTCGAGCGACCCCGCGGGGGACAGGAGTTCAGGGACCATCCTCAAAGTTACACTGGTCCCGGTGGCCTCGGAACCGACTGGGAACCGCGCGGGAACCGATTCGGACCGATCGGTCTTTGCTCCACGTGATCGCGAGTGACCGTCACTCGTGCGCGCGGATTCCCACCATTCGTTTGGAGGCAGAACGTGAAGAAGCTGTTCACCACGCTGGCGCTCGTCGCCGCGACCACGGTCGGAGCCACGACCACGCAGGCGCAGGGTAAGGACATCGTCGAGACCGCGGTCGCGGCGGGCTCGTTCAAGACGCTCGTGGCCGCGGTGCAGGCTGCCGGGCTGGTCGAGACGCTCAAGGGCCCGGGCCCGTTCACGGTCTTCGCACCCACGGATGAAGCCTTCGCGAAGCTGCCCGCTGGCACCGTTGAGGCGCTCCTGAAGGACAAGGCGAAGCTCACGGCCATCCTGACGTACCACGTCGTCGCTGGCAAGGTCATGGCCGCGGATGCGGTGAAGCTCACGGAGGCGAAGACGGTCAACGGCGCGGCGGCGAAGATCTCGGTGATGGGCGGCAAGGCGATGATCGGCTCGGCGCACATCGTGTCCACGGACATCGCGGCCAGCAACGGCGTGATCCACGTGATCGACACGGTCCTGCTCCCGCCGCAGGACTGATCACGGGCGACCGGTCGGGGACCGGCCGGCGACGGGTCGGGCGCATCGCGCGTCCGACCCGTCGTGCGTTCCGGCGTGAAACCTGCGACGCGGCGTCCCTCGTAGGGGGTGACAACGGAGGAACTACGATGTTCGAACTTCTCGGCCTCGGCCTGTCGATCGCCGGCGTGATCGCGGCGCATCAGCTCACTCGTGGATTCGTGCGGGCGCGCCTGCGCTACGTCGATGCCGTGCTGACGGCCCGCGCGCCGTGGATCGCCGCCGCGGGTGCGGCCCTCGTGGCGATCCCGCTCTGTGCGCTGCTCCCACTGCCATTCGTCGGGATCGGGACCGGGCTCCTGATCGCGGCTGGCGTGGGCGCCGGTGTCCGCGCCGGGGCCCGCGACATCACGGGTGCCTCGCGCTACCTGAGCGGGTCCTGACCGCGCGCGCGCCGTCGCTGGCCCCGCTCGACGAATCGAAGCCCCCAGGCGACCGCCGCGCACCCGATGCCGATCCAGCGCAGCAGGTCCTGATCGTTCCGCACCCCGACGAAGAAGATCAACACGCCGACGATGGCGAGCAGGAGCTTCGCGATCGTGACCGGGGTCATTCGGCGATCGTGGGCAGACCCAGCGCGGCCACGGTCGCGGGGTCCACCTCGAGCACCATGCGCAAGAGCGCCGTGGAATAGACCTTGCCCTGCGCGTCGGTCTTGAGCGACAGCGTCCCGCCGCCATCGAGTGCGCCGTGGAGCAGGAAGTTGAGCGCATGGAGATTCGGCAGCACGAATCGATCCACCCCACCCGCGATGACCCCGGCGAAGTGCGCGGCGACGCGCTCCCGCGTCAGCAGCGACTCCAGCACCGGGTACCACTCGGGACGCAGCGCGATCACTCCGACGTTCGCGGTGTCACCCTTGTCCCCGCTCCGGGCATGCGCGATATCGAGCAGTCGGACCCTCATTGGCGGATCTCCACGGTCGGAGTGACGACGCGCTTGTCGATGAGCGCGGGCCAATAGGCCACGATCTCCTCGACCTTGGGCCGCCCACCTGCGAAGCCCGTCACGCTCGGCGGACCATTCAGTACCAGCGGCACGATCTCGCGTGTGAAGCGTTCGACGGCCGCACGGTCGTGACCACGCACCCCGATGCGGAACTGCACTTCCGGGAGATCCGGCAGCACGGGCCCCGCGAGCGATCCATGCGTCGCGCCAGCGCCCACGAACTCCGTGAGGATCGTATCGAAGCGCAGCCCGAGCCGGTCCAGTCGCTCGCGCAGGACGCGATCGGCCAGCTGGGCCTTCTCCACGGCATCCGGCCAGGCGTAGACCAGACTGCCGACCGCCTTCCAGCCATCGCGATACGCGATCGAGACCTTGAGCGAGTCGGTGGGCGGCGCGCCCCGGATCCCGGAGACATGCACGCGATCCGGACCATCGTCGGCCAGGCGGATGGAGGTGAAGTCCGCGATCACGTCGGGGGTGATGTAGCGGTGCGGATCGCCCATTTCGTACAGCAACTGCTCACTCACCGATGGGATGCTCACACGGCCGCCGGTCCCGGGGTGCTTGGTGACGGTGAAGGATCCATCGGCGCGCGCGTCCACGATGGGGTATCCCACGTTCGCCAGATCGGGGATCGAACGCCAATCGTGCAGGCAGTTGCCGCCGGAGCTCTGCGCCCCGCACTCCAAGATGTGGCCCGCGATGATCCCGGCGGCCAGCTGGTCCCACGCATCGTCCGCCCAACCGAACTCGTAGCGCAGCGGGGCCATCGTGAGCGCCGTGTCGGTCGAGCGCCCCGTGATCACGATCTGCGCACCACCGCGCAACGCCTCGACGATCGGCGTGGACCCGATATATGCATTGGCCGCGAGCACACGGTCGCGCACCTCGCTCAGCGGCGCGCCGGTGTCCATGTTCGCCAACGGATGTCCGGTCGCCAGCAACTCGTCGAGCCGCGGGAGCAGGTCGTCGCCGGTCACGACCCCGAGTCGGAGTCGGCCCCGCTGGCCCATCGAGGTCGCCAGCGCCAGCAGGGCGTCCGCACAGGCCGGAGGGTTCACGCCGCCCGCGTTCGCGATCACCTTGACGCCACGCTCGAGCACCGCGGGCAACACGCCCTCCATGGCGCCGATGAAGTCCCGGGCATACCCCATCCGCGGATCGCGCTCCTTCTGCTTCTGCACGATCGACATCGTCACTTCGGCGAGGTAGTCGAGCATCAGATAGTCGACGGGACCCTGCTCCACCTGCCGCTTGGGAGCCTCGGGCCAGTCACCCCAGAATCCTTGGCCTGAGGCGACACGGACGATGCGATCGGTCATCGGGAGAGCGGGGCGAGGGGAGGCAGGACGAAAGGACCCACGTGCGGTGCCGGGTTCTGCAGCGCAGCGCGCAGCGCCATCGCGAGCACCGGGCGCGTGTCCTCAGGATGGATGATCGCATCCACGAATCCGCGGGCCGCAGCGGTGCGCGCATCCAGCTGGTGTTCGTAGTCGGCGCGCATGGCCGCGATCGCCGCCTCGGTGGCCGCATCGAGCGGCGTGCCGGCCGCCTTCGCGGCAGCGATCGCCGGGCCGTGCACGGCCTGCACCGCGCTCTCGCCTTCCATGACCGCCATCCGCCCCGTGGGCCACGAGAAGATGAAGTCCGGATCGAAGCCCTGACCGGCCATCGCGTAGTAGCCCGCTCCGGAGGCGTGATTGACCGTCAGCACCAGCTTGGGGACCGCGGCCGT
The DNA here is from genome assembly GCA_964503275.1 of uncultured Gemmatimonadaceae bacterium. Lineage (GTDB taxonomy): Bacteria > Gemmatimonadota > Gemmatimonadetes > Gemmatimonadales > Gemmatimonadaceae > DASRAP01. The sequence continues at coordinate 128,822 of CAZCZO010000006.1, forward strand.
GGCCATCGCTTCGACGAAGCGTGCGCCGGCACGGATGATCCCGCTGTGCTCCGCGTCCGGGCCGACCATGAACCCCGACACATCCTGGATGAACAGCAGCGGCAGCCCCTGACGATCGCAGCGCTCGATGAAGTACGCGATCTTCTCCGCGGATTCGGTGTAGATGATGCCGCCGAAGCGGGGACGCGTGCCCGGCGCCCCCTTGAGCAGCCCACGGTGATTCAGGATGATGCCGACGGGAATCCCCTCGATCCGGGCATCCCCGCAGATCATCTCGCCGGCGCGGTCGGGCTGGAACTCGTCGAGGTGGCCACCGTCCACGAGCGCCGTGAGGATCCCCCGGACGTCGTACGGCATCCGGTGGTCGCTCGGCAGCAGGTCGTACCACGATTCTGCGGCCGCACGTGGGGCCACGGGTGCCTGCGCCTGCACGGGATGTCCCGCGGGGAGTCGCGCGATCAATGCGCGCAGGTGGGCGAGGCAAGCCGGGTCGTCCTCCGCCTCGTAATGCGCGACCCCGCTCACGGTCGTGTGCGTGTGGGCGCCCCCCAGGGATTCGCCATCGATGACCTGTCCGGTCGCGCCCTTGACGAGGTTCGGCCCGCCGAGGCCCATGAACGAGGTGCCCTTCACCATCAGGATCACATCACTCAGCGCGGGCAGGTAGGCGCCGCCAGCGATGCACGGCCCCATCACCGCGGCCAGCTGCGGGATCCGCAGGTAGCGCCGCATGATCGAGTTGTAGTAGAAGATGCGCGCGGCGCCGTACTGCCCGGGGAACACGCCCTCCTGGTACGGCAGATTGACGCCGGCCGAATCCACGAGATACACGATGGGCACGCGACAGCGCATCGCGATCTCCTGTGCGCGCAGGATCTTCGCGATCGTTTCGGGCCACCACGATCCGGCCTTCACCGTGGCGTCGTTCGCCACGACGACGACCTCACGGCCTTCCACCATCGCGATGCCGGTGATCACCCCGGCGGCGGGCGCCTGCCCGTCATAGCGGTCGTGGGCCACCAGGAGGCCGATCTCGAGGAACCGACTCCCGGGGTCGCGCAGGATGTCGATGCGCTCGCGGGCCGTGAGCTTGCCCTGCGCGTGCTGTCGGGCGGCCTTCTCGGCTCCGCCACCAGCATGCAGTCGGGCCTCGAGCTCGCGCACCGCCGCGCTGAGCTCGCGGAGTCGCGACATCAGGCGTCCTGCCGCTCGCGCTCCGCGAACCAGCCGCGAATGTAGTCCACGAGGTCCTGCGTGACGGTCCCCGGCCCGAAGAGCCGTCCCACCCCCATCGCCGACAACGCGTCCATGTCCTCCTGCGGGATGATGCCGCCTCCGGTGATCAGGATGTCATCGCGGCCGGACTCGCGGAGGAGGCCGAGGATGCGGGGGAAAAGGGTCATGTGCGCGCCACTGAGGATGGAGAGCCCCACCACATCCACATCCTCCTGGATCGCGGCGGTCGCGATCATCTCCGGCGTCTGATGCAGGCCGGTGTAGATGACCTCCATGCCGGCATCACGCAACGCAGCGGCGACGACCTTTGCGCCGCGGTCGTGCCCGTCGAGGCCGGGCTTGGCCACCAATACTCGGATCGGTCGAGACATTCCTGAAATCTACCTTGGGGCCATGACCGTGACAACGCGTTACGCGGCCCGTTGCCCGACGAGCAGCATCTCGCCACTGTGGCGCCGCACGGGGTGATCGCGATAGCCGTCGAACACCTCGGTCACGAGCAGCCCCTGCTGCGCCGCGAGTGCGGCCAGCTCGGAGGGGCTGTACAGCCGCAGCCGATACGCCCGCCGCGCGACCTTGGCGCCACGGCGGAGCTGCACGTGGACGTCGAGGAGTCCGCTGACGGGATCGAATCGCCGTTCATGGAGCACCAGCACGCCGTCGGGGGACTCCCACCAGTCCTTCTCGATGAAGCGGGCCATGATGCCATCGCGGTTCGCCGCGTGCAGGATGAAGCGCCCTTCCGGGCGCAGGCATCGCGCGTAGCCCGCCAATACTGCCGCATCCTCCGCGCGCGTGGCGAAGAACCCGAACGACGCCCCCAGACTGACGATGCCATCGAAACGCCCGGACCACCGCGCGGGCAGCCGGCGCATGTCGCCGCGGACGAAGCGGGCCGACGTCGGAAGCCCCGCGGCATGCTCCAGCAGACGCGGCGAGTGATCCACCCCGGTCACCGCATATCCCGCCTCGGCCAGGAGGCGCGCATGGCGACCTTGCCCGCAGGGGCAATCCAAGACCTTCGCCCCGACCGGGAGGCCCAGCACCTCGATCGCCCGCGCGACCTCTGGCCGATCGCGGCCCTCGCCGAACATGGGAGCGTGCTCTACGAGGTACTCATCGTCGAAGTACCCATCCCACCACTGCGCACTGACCTGGGTCATCCCCCCTCCTCGGTGGTGACGGCCGCGACCATTCGGGAGGGTCGTGGTCGCAACGCCTCGGGGATCGGCAGGTCCACCCGTGTCATCGGCCGGGCATCACCCAGGAGCACCCCGTAGTCGTCGCGGCGACTCTCGGCCATCAATTGTCGCACTTGCTCCCCGGGGATGCCGTACAGCCGGAGCACGCGGCCGAAGATCTCGATCGAGGCCTCCAGCTCCTCGGGGATCACTTCGTTGGCGCCGAGCACCTGCAAGTCCTTGGCCCAGCGGACGCGCCGCGTGCGGACCACGATATGCACGGTCGCGCTCAGATTGCGTGCCGACACGACGCCGCGGCGCTCCTCGTTCGACGACGCGATGCAGAATACCACAGCCCGCGCATGTCGCGCCCCCACATGATCGAGCACATCCTGCCGCGTGCCGTCCCCGAAGATGATGGGCTCGCGCTCCAGCCGCGCCTGGCGCACCACGGATCCGTTCTCCTCGAGGATCACATATGGGATCCCTGCGGCGCGGAGCGCCCGCGCGACGCTGCGACCGCTGAAACCGAACCCGACGATCACCACATGCTCGCCGCTCGGAATCCGATGGAGTCCGGTCGCCTGCGCCGAGAGCACGTCGAGTTGCTGCTCGCCGATGATCCGCGTGGCGATCGCCGGCCCTGCGGCAAGGAGGAACGGCGCGATCAGCATGGTCAATACCGACGTCCCGAGGAACAGTTGATAGGCCCCCTCGGGGAACAGTCCCAGCGGCGCGCCGACCTGGGCCAACACGAAGGAGAACTCGCCGATCCCCGCCAGCGCGACGCCGCTCACGATACCGACATACCACGAGCGCCCGATCCAGTGGACGATGGTCGCGACCAGGGCCGACTTCACGATCATCACCCCGGCGGCCAGCGCCAGGACGATCGGGGCCGACTCCACGAGCAGTCGCAGGTCCAACAGCATCCCGACCGAGATGAAGAAGATGCCACTGAACGCATCGCGGAAGGGCAAGATGTCGGAGAGGGCCTGCAGCCCGTACTCCGACTCGGAGATGACCAGCCCGGCCAGAAAGGCCCCGAGCGCGAGGGAGAGACCCACCTGTGCGGTGACCCAGGCCGACCCCAGGCAGATCGCCACCGTGACCAGCGTGAACAATTCGCGATTGCGGAGCTCAGCGATGCGCGAGAGCAACCAGCGCACCCCGTAGCCACCGAGCACGACCAACGCGGTGACGGTCCCGAGCGAGAGCCCCAGCATCTTCAGCGCCTCACCCGCGGTCCCGCCCGCCCCACCGAGGATCGGCACGAGCAACATCAGCGGGACGACGCAGAGGTCCTGGAAGATCAGGATCGCCACCACGACGCGTCCGGACGGCGAGTCCAGCTCGTTGCGTTCGTTCAGCAGTTTGAGGATGATCGCCGTCGATGACAACGCGGCGAGCGCACCGTAAAAGATGCCTTGCGAGACCCCCAAGCCGACGACGACGGACAGCACGGCCACGGCGGCGATCACCGTGCCGACCTGCAGCGATCCGCCGCGCAGCACCCACCTCGCCATCTTGGCGACGCGCGACAGCGACAGCTCGAGGCCGATCGCGAACAGCAGGAGCACCACCCCGATCTCCGCGAGTTCCGCGACCGCGTCGGGCTCGCCGACCACGGCGAACGCGTGCGGACCGATCAACAGGCCCGTGAGCAGGAACCCGACGACCGACGGGATACGGAGGCGTTGCGCGATCGCGACCGCCGGGATCGCACACGCGATGATCAGGACCAGATCGGCCAGCAGCGGCGGCGTATGAGGCACCGTGGCGCGACCGCTAGAAGAACACAGGCTCGCGATACGCCCCGAACACATCTTCGAGCGCCGCGCGGATCTCGTAGAGGGTGGCGTAGGCGCGGACGCAGTCCAGGATGCGGGGCACCACGTTCTCGGTCCCCTTGGCCGCTGTGCGCAACGCCTCGAGGGCGCGCTGGACGGCCGCCTCGTCGCGCGAGGACCGCAGGCTCGCGAGCCGCTCACGCTGTTCGCGCTCCGCCTCCTCCCCGATCCGGAGCAGCGGGATCTCCAGCCCGGCGTCGGTCGTGACGAACTCGTTCATCCCGACGATGATCCGGCGCCGTTGCTCGACTTCCCACTGCTGCCGCGCCGCCGAGTCGGCGATCCGCCGTTGGAACCACCCCTGCTCGAGGCCGCGCACGACCCCGCCCTGCGCCTCGATCTGCGTGAACAGGTCCTCCGCCTCCCGTTCGAGCTGATCGGTGAGCGCCTCGACATAGAAGGAGCCGCCGAGGGGATCACTGACGTTCGGGACCCCCGTCTCATAGGCGAGCACCTGCTGGGTCCGCAGGGCCACCTGGACGGCCGCCTCGGTCGGCAGTGCCAGGGTCTCGTCCATCGAGTTGGTGTGCAGCGACTGCGTCCCGCCGAGCACCGCGGCCATGGCTTGGTAGGCGACCCGCACGACATTGTTCATCGGCTGCTGGGCCGTGAGCGTGACCCCCGCCGTCTGGGAGTGGAAGCGCATCATCCACGAGCGCGGATCCTTCGCGTGGTAGCGCTCCTTCATGTGCCGGGCCCAGATCCGCCGCGCCGCGCGCAGCTTGGCGATCTCTTCGAAGAAGTCGTTGTGGATGTCCCAGAAGAACGACAGCCGCGGCGCGAAGTCGTCGACGTCGAGGCCACGGGCGATCCCGCGCTCGACGTAGGTGAAGCCATCGGCCAACGTGAAGGCCAGTTCCTGCGCTGCCGTCGCGCCTGCCTCACGGATGTGGTAGCCCGAGATCGAGATCGTGTTCCACTTGGGCGCGTGGGTGGCACACCACTCGAATCCGTCGACGATCAGTCGCAGCGCGGGTTCGATGGGGAAGCACCACGCGTGCTGCGCCATGTACTCCTTGAGGATGTCATTCTGCACCGTCCCCTGGATCCGCGACGCCGGCACACCCTGCTTCTCGGCCGCGACGACATAGAAGCAGAACAGGATGAGCGCGGGACCGTTGATCGTCATCGACGTGGACACCCGGTCGAGCGGGATGCCGTCGAAGAGGGTCTCCATGTCCGCCAAGGAGCTGATCGCCACCCCGCACTTGCCGACCTCGCCTTCCGACCGCGGGTGATCGGAATCGTAGCCCATCAGTGTCGGGAAGTCGAAGGCTACCGAGAGTCCGGTCTGGCCCTGACTCAGCAGGTACTTGAAGCGGGCGTTCGTCTCGCGCGGCGTCCCGAAGCCGGCGAACTGGCGCATGGTCCAGAGCTTGCCGCGATATCCGCTCGGATGGATGCCCCGGGTGAAGGGGAAGGCGCCGGGGACCTCGTGGACGACCTCACTGTTGGGATCCAGATCGAGCGCGGTGTACAGCGGCGCGACCTCCTGCGCCGAGTTGATGAACGCGTCGTCACGCAGGGTCGCGGCGTCGTAGCGCCGCCGCCACTCCGCGACCTCCGCGCGCAGGCGCTCGACCTCGGCCGTGAGGTCCGTAGAGGAGGGCGACAGCTCAGAGAAGGATGTCATGGTCGGGTTGGGTCAGCAGGTCGCGGCAATGGCGCAACAGGTCATCCGCCACACCGAAGGGGGTCAAGTGGCCTGATTCGAGGCCATCGAGCCGCTCCGCAACGAACGCGTGGGTCGACGCATCGCCCCAGAAGCGGGTCCGCAGGCGCTGGGCGACCGCGTCGCGGACGCGCTCGCTCAGCCGGGCGCGACGCCGAGCCCGCAATTCCCCCGCGCGGTCAAGATACTCGAAGTGTGCGTCCAGTGCGTCGAGGAGCGCCTCGACACCCTGCCCCTCGTGCCCGACCGTCTTCAGGACGGGCGGCGTCCACTGGGCCGCCGAGGGGTCCCCGGCGAGCGTACGCGCGTGCCGCACGGGGTTCGCCGCGCGAAGCTTCACGCCGTGGTGACCGGGGGCGGGCGCCGCCCCACCGGCGCGGAGTCCGAGCATCAACTCGATCTCGACCGCCAAGCGATCCGCGCCCGGCCGGTCCGCCTTGTTGACCACGAACACATCGGCGATCTCCATCAGGCCCGCCTTCAGCGTCTGGATCGAGTCACCGCTCTCGGGCACGAGCACGACGGTGCTGGTGTCGGCGGTGCGGGCGATATCCAATTCGCTCTGTCCGACGCCGACGGTCTCGATCAGGATCCGGTCGAAACCATACGCGTCGAGGACATCGCAGACATCACGCGTGGCGGCGGCCAGGCCGCCGAGCGACCCGCGCGTCGCCATGGAGCGGATGAAGACGTCGGGATCGAGCGCCACGGCCTCCATGCGCACCCGGTCACCCAGCAAGGCCCCGCCGGTGAAGGGCGACGAGGGGTCCACCGCGACCACCGCCACGCGGAGCCCGCGCGCCCGACACGCACGCACGAGCTGCATGGTCAAGGTGCTCTTCCCCGCGCCCGGTGGCCCGGTGATACCGAGACGTCGGGCACGCCCGATGCGCGGGTGGAGGGCCGCAAGCAGGCGGTCTGCGTGGACGCGTCGATTCTCGACGATCGACACGGCGCGCGCGAGCGCCGCGGGACGACGTGACTCGAAGGCCTCAAGCAGTGGCTGCAGGGTCGTCGGCACGGACATGGTCATCAATCGGTGGGGTCGTCATGCTCGTCGCGGATCTCGCCGACGAGTTCCTCGAGGAGGTCTTCGAGCGACACGAGGCCGACCGTCCGGCCCTCGCCGTCATGGACGATCGCCAGATGCGTCCGCTCGCGCAGCATCCGGTAGAGGAGGTCGCTCGCCGGCGACGCCGCCGCCACCCGCACGATCGGGCGTACCCTCGGCGGTGAGGCGAGATCGCTGCGCAGGATGTCGAAGGCGTGCCACATGCCGACGACGCGGTCGAGGTCGCCCTCGGTGACGGGCACGCGGGCGAACTTCGTGAGCGCGATCGCCCGCGCGGTCTCGGCGATGGGGGCGGTGCGGTCGACCCAGAAGATCTGCTCGCGCGGACGCATGACCTCGCGCGCGCGCTTGCTGGAGAAGTCCACCACCCCCGTGATGATCGCATTCTCCTCGGCATCGCCCACGCCCTCGAGCTCACCTTCCCGCAAGAGATCCTCGAGCGTCTCGCGCTCTTCATCCTCCGCCGGCGGGACCACGGTGCGCCGACCCCAGCGCCCGATCTCCTGCGCGACCAGGACCAGCGGCGACAGCACCGTGGAGAGGGCCCGCAACACCGGGACGGCGCGCGGGACCAACTGCGTCGCCCAGCGACGACCCACGGCGCGCGGGATGAGCTGCCCCACGAAGAGTACGGCGATCGCGGCGATCGCCGTCCGCTCGAGCAACTCGCGGGGGGCATCGTGGTTTCTGATCCCGAGGCCGGCACCGACGCCGAAGGCCAGCAGCGCCACCGTCGTGCTGGCGGCGAGGAGGAGGCGCCGGATGTCCTCGACGGAGGAAGGCCCGATCGCCCCCCCTTGGAGACGCTGCTCGACCCAATGGCGTAGCCAGATGCGGCTGACCGAGCGGATCGCGGCCGATGCCGCGGTGAGCACCGCGACGGCCGCAAGCGCGCCGACCACCACGAGGGGGGTGCCGGTCATGTGCCACCCTCGTCGTCCGCATCATCGAGCCGCTCGACGAATACGCGCTCCACGCGCCGCCGCCGGACCCGCTCCATCACCAGCCGCCATCCGCGCCACTCGATGCTCTCGCCTGCCTTCGGCACGCGTCCGAACAGCTCGTACGCGAGCCCGCCGACCGTACTGACATCATCGTGTTCGAGCGATGCGCCGGTCAGCTCCGAGAGCTGATCGAGCGTCAGCCGGCCCGGGACCCACAGCCGGTGCTCGCCATCGCGCTCCACCTCCGGGTCATTGCTGTCATGCTCATCGTTGATCTCGCCGACGATCAACTCCAGCACGTCCTCGATCGTCACCATGCCCGCGGTCCCGCCGAACTCATCCGCGACGATGGCGATGTGCAGCCCGTGATCACGGAAGTCGCGCAGTTGCGCGTCGACCGCCTTCACGGCGGGGACGAACGCGGCCGCACGCACCAAGGTCCCCCATCCGCCCTCAGGCTCGCTCGACGCGACGACGAACGGCAACAGGTCCTTGGCATAGAGGATCCCCGTGACGCCGTCGAGGTCCCCTTCATAGACCACGAGACGGGAGTGCCCCGAGCTGCGTACGCGGTCGACGACCTCCGACCACGGCGTCCGCTGATCGATCCCCACGATGTCCACGCGCGGGGTCATCACCTCTTCAAGCGTCGTGTCGCTCAACGCGAAGACCCCGCTGAGCAGGGGCGCGCTCATCTGCCCGAGCTCCGCCTCGGCGGTGACCACCTGCCGGAACCGCTCGATGGATTCGCCGTGTCGCTCCTCATCGGCCGCTTCGCGCGCCGGCAACCACGCATGCAAGGTCGACTCGAACCATTCCCCCAGCGCCACCACCGGGGTGAGCGCGCGCTCGACCAATATCACCAGGGTCCGCATCGCCTCGAGGGCTCGGACCCCGTCGCGATCGCCGCGATCACGCGCCGCGGTCTCGCTCAGCACGACCAGCGCCACGCCGACCAGCACACTGCCCCAGAGCGGCAGCAGCAGGAGACCGCGACTGTCGGCCAGGGCGACACCGGCCGCCGCGCCGGCTGACAGCTGTGCGACGACCCGGCCGAAGGCCAAGGCGCGATGCAATCGTTCGCGCCGCTCGACGAAAGCGCGCACGCCGTCGGGCAGGCTCGGATCGTCCTCGTCCACGCCCAGCAGGGCGCCGTCGGCATAGGCACACGCCGCAGCACCCACGCTGCAGCCGAACATGGCCAGGATGCTCGCCGCACTCATACGGCGAGCCGAGCGAGCACGCGGGCGAGCAATCGCTCTTGACGCCGCCACATCGGCGAGCGCTCCCGCTGATCGTCCTCGGGGTGGGTGTGGCCCAGCACGTGCAACACGCCATGCACGACCACCCGCAGGAGCTCCACGCGCAGCGGCACGCCGAACCGGCGCGCGTGCGCGCGCACGACGTCGAGGCAGATGTAGATGTCCCCGACCGCCGCTACCGCCCCCCCTGCTCCCAGGGCGAACGTGATCACGTCCGTCGGTCCACGGTGCCCGAGATACTGCCGGTTCATGGCCGCGCTGCGCCGAGGCCGTACGACCGCGATGGAGATCAGCGCGTCGCGGACGCCCTCGGCGCGCAGGACGAGCCGCACCGCCACACCCAGCGTCTCCCGCGCGACCGGCAATCGCGGGACCTCGGATTGGATCGCGACCCCGAGGCGCTCCGCCGATGGCTGTGCGGAACGCCTCGATCGACTCGGTGCGTCACTCACCCGTTGGCGTCCGCAGCGTAGGCCTTGATGATCTCTCGGACCAACCGGTGCCGGATCACGTCCGCATCGCTGAAATAGTGGAACGCGATCCCTTCAATCCCCGGGAGGATCCGCTCGACCTGGACGAGCCCCGACTCCTCGCGCTTGGGCAGGTCGATCTGCGTCTTGTCGCCCGTGATCACCGTCTTCGAGTTCACCCCGAGGCGCGTGAGGAACATCTTCATCTGCGCATTCGTGGCGTTCTGCGCCTCATCGAGGATGACGAAGGCATCGGCCAGGGTGCGGCCGCGCATGTAGGCCAGCGGCGCGATCTCGATGGTCCGTGTCTCCAACGCGCGTTGGACCCGGTCGACGGGCATCATGTCCTCGAGCGCATCGTAGAGTGGGCGCAGATACGGGTCGACCTTCGCCTGCAGATCGCCGGGCAAGAAGCCCAGACTCTCCCCCGCTTCGACGGCCGGACGTGCGAGCACGATCCGCTTGACCCGCTTGCGGGCCAACGCATCGACGGCGGCGGCGACGGCGAGATAGGTCTTTCCGGTGCCTGCCGGTCCGATCCCGACGACGATGTCGTTCTCGCTGATGTCCTTGAGATACGCGGCTTGCCCTGGCGTCTTCGGTTGGATGACCTTGCGGATGCCGGGTAGCACGATCCGCCCATCGGCCGGTGGCGATGCCTCGCGCGACCCGTCGAGCGCCAAGCGCAGCACATCGTCGGCGTCGAGCGCCAGCCGCTGGCGTGCGGCGTCGATCATACGGCTCGCGATGGGGCGCGCCCGCTCGAGTTGCTCCGGCGTACCGGCGAGGGTCAGCGCGTCGCCCCGCAGGGTGGCGCGGACCCCCGTCTGCCGGGTCAGTTCCCCGAGATTCGCGTCGTTGACCCCGGCGAGTAGCAACAGATCGGCCCCCTCGACGTCGAGCCGAAGCGCGGTCGGGTCGTCGACCACCGCGGAACGCTCTCGATCACTCACGGACGACTCCGCTTCGGAGATGCAGAGCCGCGAGATCGGCCTCAAGCACCGGCGTGGGAGCGCCTTCGAAGAGCGCACGCGCCGCGGTGGTCTTGGGGAAGGCGATGACCTCTCGGAGCGAGGTCGCACCGGCCAGCATCATCGCGATCCGATCGAACCCGAAGGCGATGCCGCCATGCGGCGGGGCCCCAGCCCGCAATCCCTCCAGCAGGAAGCCGAACTTGTGCTCGGCGGACTGGGCGTCGATGCCCAGCAACCGGAACACCGCCGACTGTACCGATGGGTCCGCGATGCGGATGCTCCCGCCACCCAGCTCGACGCCGTTGTACACGAGGTCGTACGCCTGCGCGGTCCAGGTGGTCGGATCGCCGCCGCTGGCAGGCTCCGTGGCGGTGAGCGCCTCCACGAACTGGGGCGCCGGCGCCGTGAACGGATGGTGCAACGGTTCCAGGGCCCCCGACTCGTCGTTCCGCCCGAACATCGGGAAGTCCACGATCCACACGAAGGCCTCCGCGCTCGGGTCGATCATCCCCGCGCGCGCAGCCACGGTCTGACGCAGGCGATCCAGCGCTGGATTGGTCACCGCATCCGGCGCGGCGACGAACAGCCCGAGATCACCGTCCGCGAGTCCCAACGCGTCTGCCGCATCGGTCGCGAGGAACTTGGCGACGGGGCCCTCCAGCCCGTTGGCCGTCCGCTTGAGACGGATCAAGCCGCCGGCACCGGCGGCGCGTACGACGGCTTCGAGTTCATCGACGTGCTTGCGGGACCAGTCGGCCGCGCCCGGCACGACGATGCCACGCACCCGTCCCCCCTCGGCGATCGCGGAGGTCGCGACGCCAAAGGTACTGGCCGCGAAGACCGGACTCACGTCGCGGATCTCGAGCCCGAAGCGGAGGTCGGGGCGATCGCACCCGTAGCGCTCCATCGCGTCGACGTAGCGCATCCGAGGAACCGGTCGCTGCATCCGCCGGCCGGCGGTGGCCCAGAGCGCCTCGATCAGGCCTTCCATGAGCCCGAGGACGTCCTCCTGCGCGACGAAGGACGCCTCGACATCGATCTGGGTGAACTCGGGCTGACGATCCGCGCGGAGATCCTCATCGCGAAAGCAACGCGCGATCTGGAAGTAGCGGTCGTACCCCGCGACCATCAGCAGCTGCTTGTACAGCTGAGGCGACTGCGGCAGCGCGTAGAACTCGCCTGGATGGACGCGACTCGGGACCAGATAATCACGCGCGCCCTCGGGGGTCGGCTTCGTGAGGATCGGCGTCTCGACCTCCATGAAGCCGTAGTCGCTGAGGTAGCGCCGGGTCGCCTGCAGCAAGCGGTGCCGGAGCATCAGATTGGCCTGCAGCTCGGGGCGCCGCAGGTCATGGATGCGATGCCGAAGGCGCAGCTCCTCGGCGGCGAGCTTCTCTCCCTTCCCACGGGCGACCGGGATCGGCGGGACCTGTGCCGGGCCGATCGTGCGGACCGATGCGGCGCGCACCTCGACCTCCCCGCTGGCCACATCCGCGTTGCGTGTCCCCGCTTCCCGGGCCACCACCACGCCTTCCACCGCGACGACACTCTCCGACGGCAAGGCGGCTGCCGCCTGCAGCACCTCGGGCGCGCTCCAGGCCGGACCGAAGGACACCTGGACCAGGCCATCGCGATCCCGGAGATCCAGGAAGAGCAGACCACCCAGATCGCGCGTCCGGTGGACCCAGCCGCAGAGCTGTACGGACTGGCCGATGTGCTCGGCGCGAAGCGCACCGGCGGGGAGTGACCGAAGCGAAGTGGCGCGGGGATGCACAGCGAGGTCGGACGTCACGACGAGATGGACGGGAGAAGGATCACGCCGGCTGCGCCGACGCGGAATACCATATCGTAAGATACGCAGGGACAGCGAGTTATCGGTAGCGCCGAGCGACGCTAAGGGACCGTGCCGGCTCCGGCGTGACCCGTTATCCTTCGGGATGCGCCTTCCGGTACCGCTCGCCGCATTGCTCCTGTCCGCAAGGGTCGCGACGGCGCAGACTGTTCCCGCGCGGGACCTCCTCAATGCGCCGCTCGGACTCATCGGCGCGCCGGCGGCACTGGCCGATGGCGTGGCGGCCGGCGTCTGGAACCCCGCGACCAAGGCGCTGGAGGGCGATGATCGGTACAGCGCGGGCGTCGCCGCGCTCAACGCGCCCGTCGATGTCGCGCTCACGGGACAACTGCTCTCCGTCGCGTTCCGCGTGCGATCGCGCGGGACCATCGGCGCATCGCTGGCTCGTGCTGGCGTGGCCGACCTGGTGCGGACCGATACGGACCCGCAGTCCATCGGCGGCGACATCCCGTACGGCATCTGGGTGACGTCGCTCGGGTATTCGTATCGCGTGGCGCCGCACCTCGTGGTCGGCGCCGCGGCCCGGTACCTCTCGGGGCGCGTCGATGGCGATCAGCGCGCCCGCCTCGGCGCCGACGCGGGCGTCCTCGTCGACGGCTTGGGGACCGTCGACGGCCGACTCGCGGCGTCGACGTTCCTGCAGACCGTGGATCGGGAGGAGCCGACCACGCTGCTCCTCGCTGGCGATGCGCGCGTCTACCAGCGGGATTCCAGTCTGATGCTGCGCGCCGGTCTCGGGCTCGTCCGCACCCCACGGGCCGTCACTGAGTGGTACCCGCACGTCAGCGGCTCCCTCGGGCGCGTCCTGGTCCGTGGGGGCCCCGTCCTCGTGGACGCCTTCGGCACGGCGTCGTGGCGGTCGCGGCTGGCGATCACCCTTGAACAGGACCGCTTCACGATCGGCGTGGTCCAAGAGTCGAACTCAAGTGGGCTGACTCCCACGTACCAGATCGCCGTGAGCACGCGACGCCGATGAGCACGCCAGGATCCCGGTCCCCGTCCCTGCTGGATCTCACGCCTGACGAGGCCCGCGAGGTCCTGCGTGCGTTCGTCGAGGCGGAGGGAACGCCCCCGTACCGGGTCGAGCAGATCCACCGACGCCTGTGGCGACAACCCGTCGCGTCGTGGGAGGCCGCGCTCGAGCTCCCAACGGCGCTGCGCGCGCGCCTGACGGCCCTGCATCCACTGCCGCGGCTGACCCTCCGCAGCGAGCAAGTGTCCACGGACGGGACACGCAAGTTCCTCTTCGCCCTCGCCGACGGCCAGACGATCGAGACGGTCGCCATTCCCGACGGCGAGCGCATGACCTTCTGCATCTCGTCCCAGGCGGGCTGTGCGCTGCGCTGTGCCTTCTGTGCGACGGGCACGATGGGGTTCGTGCGCAATCTGACCCCCTTCGAGATCGCCGGGCAGGTGCGCGAGCTCGCCTTGCTCCCTTCCCCCATCCTCCCGACGAACATCGTGTTCATGGGCATGGGGGAGCCCCTGCTGAATTGGCCATCGGTCAGTACGGCGCTCTCGATCCTCAACGCGCCCGACGGTTTGGGGATCGGTGCACGTCACATCACCATCTCGACGGTCGGGATCCTGCCCGGGATCCAGGCACTGCAAGCGCGACCCGAACAGTTCCGTCTCGCGCTGTCGATCCACGCACCCGACGAGGCGCTTCGTCGTGAGTTGATGCCGGTCAACCTGAAGTACCCGCTCGCCGAGGTCATCGCGGCGGCGGCCGCGTTCGACCGGCGGGTCACGTTCGAGTATGTGATGCTCGGCGGCGTCAACGATGCGATGTCGCACGCCGATGCGCTCGCCGAGCTGGCCCGTGCGTGTCGCGCCTTCGTGAATCTCATCCCACTGCACCCCGGTGGCGCCCTCGGGTTCACCCCGTCGACCCCCGAGGCCATCGCCCGCTTCGCCCGGCGGCTCCGGGCCGCGGGAGTCGAGACCGCGGTGCGCAAGAGCCGCGGCAAGGACATCGCCGCCGCGTGCGGGCAGCTACGGGTAGAGAATCTGCGACGGCGCGCGAAAGGACCGACCGATCACGATCGTGAGGTCGAGATAGCGGGTTGAGTCGGGGCTCGCGGCGATCGCGGCTCCTTGCATCGCGCGCGCGGCAGCCCCGGACCATGGCGTGTGTCCGGCGCGCTCCAGTACGATCGACGAGTCGCGCGCCGGGGCATCTCCGATCGCGACGACGTCGAACCCGCGATCACGGAGATATTGCGCGACCCGTCGGGCCAACCCGCGCTGGCCCGTCCCGTTGAGCAGCTCGACTTTGACGCGCACCGAATCGGGCACCAGCCGCATGGTGTCCGGATCCACCATCGGCACCGCCGCGGCCGGGGGTGACGGGCGCTCCCCCGAGCGTCGCACCCACCACGCGCCGGTGACGAGGAGGGCCACCGCCGCGAGTGCCGTCAGCAGATGCCGGATCATCGGGAGTCGACCAGCGCCGCCGTCCGTGGATGCAGCGGCAGCCCCGCGTGGCGCGCGTGCGCGACCCGCCGCGCGAGGACCGCATCGAAGACCGCATCGGGCTCCCGGGCGAAGCGGGCGACCAGCGCCGCGCGCACTCCGTCGGGATCCCCGCGCCCGGGCTCGAGGAAGTCCGCGCAATACAACGCGCGACCCACCGGCGCCCAATCGGCGGACCCGACCGTGTGCCAGCGGATCGCCTCGAGCACGTGGGTGCGTGTCTCCCCTTCCTCCTCGAGCCGCTCTGCGGCCGCGGCGCCGTGCCACGCCTGCGGCGGCAGCCCGAGCGGCTCGCCGACCGCGCGCATCGCCTCGAGGGGCGCGTCGCGGAGGGCGTCGTGCCATCGACCCGCGTCATGCCACGCGCTCGCCTCGTCCGCGGGCAGCTGCGCCTCGACGGCCCACGCATCGAGCAATGCGGTGACGCGCTCGATATGGCGACGCCGGGCGCCTCGCACCACCGCCCAACCCGGGAGGTCCACGGGCGCGGTCGGCGCAGTCGCAGATCTCGTCATCGCACGTTCGTGAGGCGGTGCGCCAGCTCGCCAAGGACGGTCGCGACGGAGCGGAGGGCCCGCACCGCACCCTCCTGCTCCCGGAGGGCGGTGGCCTGTCCGGTCGCCGTCTCGACCAGTGCGGAGGTCGCAGCAGCGTTCGAGCGCGCGAGTTCCGCGATGCGGGCGATGCGTTCGCGCAGGCGCGCGACCTCATCCAACTGCCGACCCGCGACGGACGCGGTCCGGGATGCCGCGTCGGCACTGCGCGAGGTCGCGGACACGATGCGTTCGAGGGCGGCATGCGCGGTCTCCGAGAGCCCCTCGACATCCCGGACCAGCGAACGGCCACGCTCCATTTGCTCGGCGGCCGCCCGCCCCTGACCGGCGATCGCCGCGAGGATACGCGCCGTCGCCTCGACGGCTTCGCTGCTCTGTTCGGCCAACCGACGAAGCTCCACCGCGACCACCGCGAAGCCACGCCCATGCGCCCCCGCCCGTGCGGCCTCGACGGTCGCCGAGACCGCGAGGAGGTCGATCTGCCCCGCCATGCTCCGCAGGTGCTCGAGGACCGCGTCCGCGTGGCGGGTGGCCGTCGCGAGGTCGCCCACGGATTGCGAACTCTCACCGACGAACCCCTTCGCGGCGACCAGCCGTTCCAACGCGGCCGCGATCGTCGCGCGGTGCGCCGTGGCGAGGCGCGATGCCTCGCCGCTGGCCGCCGCGGCCTCACCGCCATCGTGGACCATCCCCGCCATGGCATCGTGAAGCCCGGCACCCGCGTCCGCCGATCGCGTCGTCAACTCCGACTGCTCGCCCAGCGCCCGTGACAGCTCCGCGGCGGTGCGCGCCACGGACTCTCCACCTGCGCGCAGGACCCGTGCCGACTCACCCAGTGTCGCGAGCTCGGTCGTCACCTCGCGCACCGCCGCGCGCAATGGCATGCGCAGATCGTGGATGTGCAAGACCGTCGCGATCTGCCGTGCGACGCGGGTCACGAACATGCGGTCCTTGTCCCGGTACAGCCGCGGCTTCTCGTGGCGGACCTCAAGGATCCCCAGCACGCGGTCACCGAAGGTCAGGGGCGCGAGCATGACACTCCGCGCGTCGGGCCAGGCCCTCGCCCATCGCGGGTCGCGCGCCGCGTCGGGGACGACGAGTGGCGCGGCCGACGCCGCGACCTCATCACGCAACGCGCCGGCCGCGTCACTCGCGAGGAGCGGCGGTTGGACGATCCCGCGCCCATGCTCCCACACCAGCGCCGAGCGCGCGCCCGTCTCACGGTAGACGCGCAGGACCTGCCAGTCGATCAAGCGATACGCCAGCCCACCGATGCTGTCGAGTGCGTCGCCGAACGGAGCATCGGACGCGATGACCTGATCCATCGCGAGGATCACGTTCATCTCCTCGGACGCGATGGTCTCCTGCAGGATCCGGTACAGCAACAGCCCGCCCACGACCACGGCGGCCGCCACGAAGGGCCAGCCCTCGCGCGACAGGAGGGCCAGCGTCAGCAGGATGACCGCCACCGCCAGACTCCCGGCCGCCCACGTGATGACCTCGAAGCGCAGGATCAGCGCACGCTCGGCGGCGAGCAGCTTGTCCCGGACGTACAGCGAGAAGTACTGCAGCGCCCGCGAGACGACGAAGTGCGCGATCAGGAGCAGCACGACCGAGGGGATCAGGTCCTCGTTGAGCCGCCCGACGGTCGATGCGTCCGTGGCGATGGCCGCTGCGGCGAAGGCGCCGAAGGCCACGAAGACCGCGAGCGCCTCGCGCCCCGCATTCAGCCATGCGAGTCGGAGCGATTTGCGCTGCGCGAGGTGATCCGTGAGGAGTACGCCAAGTGCCAGGCCCATGGCCGTCGGCATGACACCGCCGATCAAGATCCCCAGGACCACGAGCGGCCCGAGCAAGTGGACCGACGAATACTTGGTCAGCGGGATCTGCCACTGCCGCAGGGCCGCCGCCGCGCCGGCCACGACAGCGGTGGACACCGCCAGGTGCGGACCCGGCGGCAGGACCCACCAACCGACTACGAGCAGGAAGGAGCCGAGCGTCGCGACCGCGTGGGCCTGGAACGCCAGCGCCTTATTCACCGGGCGTCGTCGATGGCACGACGGAGCTCGGCCGTGAGCGCCGCCGCCGCGGCGGCGCCACCGTCGGCCACCGCCTGCACCAAGGCCGACCCGACGACCACACCGTCGGCGATGCGCGCCACGATGGCGGCATCCTCCGGGCGCGCGATGCCGAAGCCGACGGCGATGGGAAGGTCGCAGACGGCGCGAAGCCGGGCGACCGTGTCGGGCAACTCCGGCGGCAGGGTGTCGCGCATCCCGGTCACGCCGGTGCGCGAGATGAGATAGACGAATCCCCGCCCGTGCTTCGCGATCTCGTCCATGCGCTCGCTCGGCGTCGTCGGCGCCACGAGGCGGATGAAATCGAGCGGTCCGTCGCCCAGCCAGCGCTCACGATCGGGATCCGCGCCCACCGGAATGTCGGTCACCAGGATCCCGCGGAAGCCGACGGCGGCCGCCCGGTCGAGCGCATCGGGACCCGCCGCCATGATCGGATTCAGATAGCTGAACAGCACGAGCGGCACATCGACGTCCGCCGCCCGGACCGCGTCGAGCATCCGCTCGAAGGTCATGCCGCCCTCGAGCGCGACCTGCGAAGACCGTTGGATGACCGGCCCATCGGCGAGCGGGTCCGAGAACGGCACCCCGATCTCGATCACGTCCGCCCCGGCCTCGGCGACCGCACGCAACACCGCCGGGAACCGTGCGGCGTCGGGGAAGCCGGCCGTGAGATACGCCACGAGCGCGGCACGCCCCTCGGCCGCGCAGGCGGCGAAGCGGCTCGCGATGTCGTTAGAGGAAGTAGTCACCGATGCGGATGCCATAGCGGTCAGGGTCTGCGGTCTTGATGATGGAGCGGCGGAACGCGCCGTCGGGCGTCTGCTCGGCGAGGTCGACCACCTCCCCCGGATGCAGCACATTGCCGAGGTCGTCGGAGATGACGCGCACGAGCGGACGCGACAGAAACTGATCGACCGGGTTCACGGCATGCACGATCGCGAGCTCGTAACTGTCCAGCACGACCAACGTCCCGATCGGATAGATGCCGAGCAGGGCGACGAAGGCCTTGACCACCACCGGATCCATGCCGCGGCGCGGGTTGTCCCGCATCTCCTGCAGCACGGCCGCCGGTGACATGGGCTCCGACTGATACGCGCGCTGACTCGTCGCCGCATCGAACCCATCCGCGACCGCGACGATCTTGGAGAAGATCGACAAGCCGCGCGTGCGCAGCCCGCGGGGATAGCCCGTGAGATCGCGCTTCATGTGATGCTCGTAGGCGACGATCATGGCGCGGTACGGATGTTCCTGCTGATCCCGCAGCTGGAACAGGGCGAGCACGCCCTGCCACGGATGCTGCGTGAGCAGCCGCCATTCCGCGTCCGTCAACACATCCGACTTGTGCAGCAGCGCCAGCGGGATGCGCGACTTGCCGATATCGTGGAACAGCGCGGCCAGTCCGAGGTCGTACAGCTGCAACCGCGTGAATCCCAAGCGGCGCCCCAACGCGACGGAGAAGATGCACACGTTCACGGAGTGGGTGAACGTGTAGTCGTCGTAATCGCGGATGGTCGTCAGCCCCATCAGCGAGGTCTCGTTGTTCAGGATCTGGTCGACCAAGCCCTGCACCACGCGCTTGATCTTGCCGATGTTCATCCCCTGCCCCATCCGCACCGAGTTCATGACATCGCGCGTCACCGCGACCCCCTGTGCGTAGGTCCGCTTGGCCGCCTCCTTCGCGGCATCGGCCTCGGGCGAATCGTCCGCATCCTCCGGCCGCACCAGCTCGATCGCGCTGACCTCGGCCTGCGCCAACCGCGTCAGGAGCTGATCGAACCGGTCGTGCGGCGACCCCGTGGTGGCACTCTGGGAGAAGAACGAGAGCAACACCGTCCAGTCGCGGGCCGTCGGGGTCGTCGACCACCGCAGCGCCCCGATCCCGCAGGCGCGAAGCGCTCCCTGGAGCGCCGAGAACGCCGCGTAGTTGTCGAGGTCGAGCCGGAGCCGGGTTCCGTTGACGAAGAGGAACTCGCCCGACCGCCGGAGCTGCACCTCGGCGTCGGAGCGAATGATCGTCTCTGACAGCTCGCGCAGTTCACCGAGGGCGTTCTGGACGACGGCGTTCTCGATCGGGTAGAGCCGGATGGAACGCATGGCGCCCGCGAGTCCGCGGACGAGCGCCGTCCCCGAGACGCGGAGAAAGGCCTCGTCGGAGGTGCGACCGGTCTGCGGCCCTCCGGCCGCTGGGGTCTGCGGACTCATGCGCTCCCGCCTCGCAGCGCCTTGGTCACCGCACTCCGCACGACGGCGTCCTTCTCGGCCACCGCGCGCTCCAGCGATTCGCGCGCCTTCGGTGCGCCGATCTTGCCGAGCGCCAACGCGGCACACGCGCGGATCTCCGGGTCTTCACGACGCCCCATGAACCCACTGCGTCCGTTCAACAGCCCATCGAGGAACGGGACGCCCGCGTCACCGCAGAGAGCGCCGTAGGTCTCGAAGAAGGCCATGCGCTCACTGAGATCGGTCGCACGGATCTCCTTCGACCGGACGATCGCCTCCACACGGGGCAGCGCGGAGCGCTGTGCCCGCGCTCCGAGCGCGCGGACCGCGAGCACCCGCACATCGCGGTCCGAATCCGCCAACGCGCGGTCCAACATCTGCAGTGACCCGGGCGAACCGATCTCGATCAACGCCTGGACCGCGACGAATCGGAGCTCGCGGTCCGCATCGGAGAGCATCTTCGCGAGCGGCGCGACCGCGGCGGCAGAGCGGAGCCCGCCGGCCCGGCGCATGGCCTCGATCGCCACCGCGCGTTCGGTGCTCCCGATCAGGCGGATGAGCTCCGTCGTGTTCGCGCTCGCCAGTCGCTCCGCGGCGCCGGCCAGCAGCTCGCGGAGTCGCGCCTCGCGGACCGAGCCGATCGTCGCGAGCACGGTCCCGAGCGATGAGGGGTCGAGCTCGGCGAACAGCAGGGAAAGATCGTCCCCGGCAGGGAGATCACGTGAATCATCCAGCTGAGTGATCAACTGCCGCAACGTCTCGGGAGCGCTGAGCCGCTGCCCCAGTGCCTCGAGTGCCGCCCGGGATTCCGGCGCCAGCTCACGCGCCCGCTCCACGACCACGCGGATCTCGCGGAGCAGGTACGCGACCGTGGTGAACTCCGACGCGGCCAAGAGATGCAACAGCAGCTGTGCCAGCAGCTCCGCCGCCTCGCGCCGCACCGCCGCGTCGGCCTGCAGCTCGAAGATGTCGAACAGCGCATCGACCACCACGCGCCGCCGGTCGCTGACGTACTCCGCCTCCAACTCCCGCTTGATGTATGCCGCCTCGGTGTCGTCGAGGAAGTACAGGGTCGAGTCGAAGTCGTCCATCGAGACGATGCCGGCCGGACGGGGGGCGGCCTCACCCGTGCCTTCGCCAGCGACCTCGTCCTCGATCGCCTCGCGCACCGAGCCGGCGGCCGGGCCGCCACTCAGACGACCGGGGTCGTCCGCGGTACTCGGCAGGGCCACCCCATCATGCCCCGCGTCGACGAACCGATACTCGAAGGCCGTGAGCTCCAGCTCCCAGAGCAGACTGACCAGGTCGAGATCGCCCGCCGACGCCCGACGGACTTGCGGGACCAGCTCGATGAACTGCTCGATCTCGCGCGCCTCGACGCCCCGATGCCAGGTGATCTCGCGGATGCCGTCCTTGTAACACAACCACGGCAGGGAGTCCGTCGCTTTCTCGGGCTGTTGATGTACGACGCGGCCGAACCAGCGGAACTCTGAGGCGGTCACCTCGAGCGTGATCGCGCCGGTGTGGGTCCAGAGGGCCTCGAACGCGGCCCTGAGCAGTTCGATCGCCCGCAGGTAGGTGGGGTTGTTCTCCCGATACAGTTGGCGGGCCCGGACCGTCTTGTCGAGCTGGCGCAATACCTCCTCGACCGGCGTCACCGCGAACGGCGGCGCCTGCACGGCAGCCAGCTCCCCCCCGGAGACGGTCGGATTCGTCATCACACTCGCAAGCTACGATGCTCCGCGATCTGCGCCACGTCCTTGTCGCCACGACCGGACACGCACAGGAGGATCGGCTCGTCCGACGACCAGCGCCCTCGCTGCTCCACGATCCAGGCGACGGCGTGCGCCGTCTCGAGCGCCGGGATGATGCCTTCATCACGGGCCAAGGCATCAACGCCATCGAGGGCCGCGGCATCGGTCACCGCCACGTACTGCGCACGGCCCGAGTCCTTCATCCACGCGTGCTCGGGGCCGACGCCTGGGTAGTCGAGACCGGCGGAGATCGAGTGGGCCGGGTGCACCTGTCCGCTGGCGTCCTGCAGCAGATAGCTCAACGATCCGTGCAGCACGCCTGGCGTGCCGGCCGACAATGAGGCGGAGTGGCGCCCGGTGGCGATCCCCTCTCCGGCGGCTTCGATCCCGACGAGTTCGACGGCGGCGTCGTCCACGAAGCCGCGAAAGATGCCCATCGCGTTGGATCCCCCACCGACGCAGGCGACGACCGTCCGGGGGAGCTGGCCCGCCTGGCACAGCATCTGCGCCCGCGCCTCGCGCCCGATCACCGATTGGAACTCCGCGACCATCCGCGGATAGGGCGCGGGCCCGACCACCGATCCGATGATGTAATGCGACACGCCGACCGTCGTCACCCAATCGCGGATCGCCTCGGTGGTCGCATCCTTCAGCGTCCGCGTCCCGGCAGACACCGGGACGACCGTCGCACCGAGCAGGCG